>DAIMFV010000001.1:0-7692 GCA_036724365.1 Acidimicrobiales bacterium
CCTGCCGTGGTGGACGGCGCTGGCGGCGTGGGACGAGGGCACCACGTACGCCCAGGGGCTGCGATTCGTGGACGACCCGGCGGCCCATGCCCTGCGCGAGCCCGACGTGGGAACCGTCGTTACGCTGCTGGAGCGGTACGGCCTCGTCCACCGTCGGCCGCGGCAGTTCGCGGTGGAGCTCGATCGAGGCTGGGTCGAGTCCGACGACTCCCCACCGCGCGAGGCCGGCGGGCCCTGGGACGAGAACCGCTCCGTCACCGTGTCCCGCGCCCGGCCCGGCTCACCGGCCACGGCGCTCCGCGCCGCCGGTCGGTTCGCAGCGTTCCGGGACAACCGGCCGTACGACCCGACGACCACCTACGAGCTGGAGACGGACGGGGAGGTGGTGGCCCTCGATGTCCAGTGGGCCGACTGGGACCACCGCGGCCGACTCCTGCTCGCCACCACCGCGGGCTCGCTCCGCATACACGAGCCCGACGGCGGCCACCTGGGCCCGCCCCTGGTGGAGCACGACCTCGTGCCCCTGGTTCCCGACCCACAGCCGCCGCCCGCGTCCGCGACACGTTGGTGACCGGTGGGATCGAGCATGCGCCCGAACCCGCAGACCGGCCATGCGCTGAATGGCGCGTTCAGCGGGCGATGACCACCTTGAGTGCCTTGGTGTCGGCGGCCCGGCCGAACGTGTCGTAGGCCTCCATCATCTGGTCGAGGCCGAAGTGGTGCGTGGCGAACCGCGCCGCCGGCAGCTTGTCCTGTTCAACCAGCTTCAAGAGCATGGGGGTGGTGGTGGCGCTCACCAGACCCATGGTGATGGCGATGTCCTTGATCCGGTCCGTGGTACACGAGTGCCTTCATGGTCGACCTCCCGGGTCGCTCGAACTGCCCCTCCGCCCTGCCCGGTCCATGGTGAGCCCGTTGCCGGGGTCCGGCAAAAGGCCAAGGTCTCGGCTGTGATGGCCGGGCGGGTCTCATGCCCGGTGGCTCACGCCGGGTCGGTGCGGGCCGGGTCGTCGGCGGGGAGGACGTCGCTCAGCACCGGGATCCGCTTCCACTCGGGGATCGGGGCGGGGCGGTCGGCGGTCGGCACGTACGGCGAGATCTCGTCGCCCTGGTGGATGTAGCGACCGCAGTTGGGGAAGACCCGGGCGACCCGGACCGACAGGACCGCCTCGGCCCCGACGAACGACGCCGTGGACGCCTGGTCGGTCAGGACGGTGCCGTGCCCGTGGACCCGCATCCGCCAGGGTCGCTGCTGGTCCACGAACAGCAAGGCCACCCGACCGTGATCCTGCACGTTGCCGAGCGTGCGCCACATTCCGTTGCCGTTGAAGAACGGCACCCGGAGCTCGTGCGGGCTCACGACCTGCACGAAGCCCCGGTCGCCGCCCTTGTAGGACACGTCGGGCCAGCCGTCGGCGTCCACGGTGGCCACCCACACGGCGGACTGGTCGCGCACCAGGGCGATGTCGCCGTCGTCGAGCGCCTCGTGGAGCGTCAGTTCGACCAACCGGTCGGCCAGCCGGCGCGAATCGAACCGCTCCTGGAGATCCCGGGCGCCCGGGCCGTACAGCGGGCCGGGGGGATCGGGCATGGGGTCCATCGGTTCCATCGGTTCCATCGAACGAACCTCCCGTGGGTGTCCGTGGCCAGCGGATCGGCGAGCACCCGGGTGGGGCGGCGACCGAGGCCTGACCGTCGTAGACCGACCCTAGCGATGGCTCGCTCGCTCGGTCGGCGGCGGGGATGCCGGGGCCCACCGGGTGGCACCGACCTGGTAGCACGGGACCGTGCGACACGGAGAGCTACCGCCCGGGGTCGAGCGCCAGCGGACCACACCCGAGTTCGACGCCGCCACCGTGCCCGCCGGGCTCCTGCGGGCCCACCGGGTGGCCCCCGAGGTGTGGGGCGAGGTCGAGGTGCTGGCCGGATCGATGACCTTCGTCTGGGAGGACCGCCCGTCGTCGCCGGTGTCCCTGTCTGCTGGCGACACCCTGGTGATCCCGCCCGACGAGCCCCACCACGTGGAGCTGGGCCCCGAGGCCCGGTTCCACGTCTCCTTCCACCGCTGACGGCCACCGAGGAAGTCGGGCGACGGGGTCATGACCAACACCAACACCTTCGAGGGCTACCTGCACGACCCCCCCGATTCGGTGGCCCTCCTCGATGCGGTGCGGTGCGCGCTGTCCCGAGCCGGTACCGATCCGGTGGCCGAGCGGCTCACCAAGAGCCAGATCGCCTTTCGCCACCGGGCGGCGTTCGCCTGGGTGTGGGCGCCGGGGCAGTACCTCGGCGAGGGGCGGGCGCCGCTGGTGGTGAGCGTGGGCTTGGATCACCGGGACCCGTCGCCCCGGTGGAAGGAGGTGGTCGAGGTCCGCCCCGGTCGCTTCATGCACCACCTGGAGCTGTGGCGGCCCGACGATGTGGACGACGAGGTGGTGGCCTGGCTGGCAGTCGCGTGGGCCGCAGCGGGCTGACGACCGGCCTCGGCGCCCAGGGGTGGCGTCGGCTCAGGCGGTCCAGACCTCGCGGCCGCCCAGGCCGTAGGCCTTGAGCAGCAGCGCCCGCTCGGGCTGCACTGCGAGGAACACCGTGTTGGGTGAGCCGTCGGGTCCACCGGGGGAGAAGAGGTCCAGGTCGTAGTCGAACACCCCGGTCCACAGCCGGCGCTTGGTGTCGAGGTCGTCGTGCACACTGGCCGTGCCCCACACCTCCACGCCGTCACCCGCCGCGGTGACCTGCCAGTGCAGGGCCACGCTCGCGTTGGTGGCGATGTTGCGGGCCTTCACGCTGTCGCCGAAGCTCATCACCCAGAGCGTGTCGCCCTCCCAGGCCGGGTGGACCGGCGAGACGTCGGGCTTGCCGTCGGCCCCCACGGTGGCGAGGTGGGCCCAGGGCGACAGTCGGGCGGCTGCGGCCTTGATGGTCTCGAGGTTGGACATGGCGGCCAGTCTGCCGACCTCGTCGCTTCCTTGCACCGGGTCCGCCGGGTGGGTGGCGGCGCCGGGATCAGCCGGATCAGCAGGATCGTCCGGATCAGCCGGCAGGCAGGCCGAGGTCGGCGAGGGCGTCGAGGTCGCGGTCGACGGTTCGGGCGAGCTCAGGCCAGAGCGGGAAGTGGAACGAGTCGATGAGCAGCTGCTTGGACAGGAACGGGTTCTTCTCCAAGGCCCGCGCCAACAACCGCCTTGCCTCGTCCACCTCGCCGGCCCGATGGCTCACCACCGCGCCCGACATCAACACGAAGAACTCGGCCTGGGGGTGCCGGCACGCGGCCTCGAGCGGCTCGCGGGCGTCGCCGCTGAGATCGCCGTCGCGGATCCACCGGGCCACCGCCACCATCCAGTGGAACGACCAGGTGAGCGGCTCGCTCGGGCTGATGGCGAGCGACTGCCAGGCCGCGTGCTCCATGGCGGCCGGATCGGGCTCGGGGCTGAACAGCTGGCGAAACTGCTCGGCCTGGTACACCCCGGGGTGGTTGTCGTTCAGCGCGTTCGCCCGGGCGATGGCGTCACGGGCATCGTCGGTCCGCCCCATGGCCGCGTACACCATGGCCAGGGCCACGTCGACGTCCTCGAGGCGGTCGTCGAGGGCCTTGGCGGCCAGCGCGTGCTCCAGCCCGGCCTCGGCGTCGGTGGTCGGGTCGGGGCTCCTCCCCGAGAAGATCAAGATGGCGTGCCACCGCCCGAGCAGGGCGCGAGGCAAGGCGAACCCCGGGTCGGTGGCGGCGGCCTGGTGGAAGAGCTCGTAGGCCGTGAGGTAGCCGACGGGCGTGTAGGTGTAGAACTCCGACAACCCGCGCTGGGCGAGCTCCCAGGCGTTCAGGTTGTCGGTGGGCTTCCGGCGGGCCAGGCGTCGTTCGTTCGCCCCCAACTCGGGCGCCAGGCCGGTGATGATCGAATGGGTGAGCTCGTCCTGGAGGTCGAACAGGTCGCTCAGGTCGCGGTCCCAACGGCCGGTCCACACCTGGACGCCCGTCTCGCCCTCGACCAGCTGGGCCCCGACCCGCACGCGGTTGCCACCCCGGCGCACCGACCCGGTGACCACGTAGCGCACCCCCAGCTCGCGGGCCACGCGTCGAACGTCGTGGCTCTCGCCGCGATAGGCGAAGCTCGAGTTTCGGGCGACCACGAACAGCGAGCGGAAGCGCGCAAGTTGGGTCGTGACGTCTTCCGCGATGCCGTCGGCCAGGAAGCCCTGCTCGGGGTCAGCCGAGCGGTTCTCGAACGCGAGCACGGCCACTGACGGGCGTTCCTTGCGAGCCACCGCCGTGGGCAACTCGGCCGTCACCCCCTCGATCTCGATCCGCCATGCCTCCACCGGCGCGGGGATGTTCTTCACGAACTGGGGACCCAACGGGGTGAGCGACACGTCGGCGATGCCGGCCACCTGCTCCTGCACGGCGCGAGAGACGCACACGCCGCCTGCGGGCGCGAGGCTCTCCAACCGTGCGGCGATGTTCACCACGTCGCCGAGCACGTCGTCCCCGTCGATCACCACCTCGCCGTGGTTGATGCCGATCCGCAGCCGGAGGGGTTCGGCGTGGAGCCCGGCGGCGGCCCGCTGGGCCATGGCCCGTTGCACGGCGAGTGCAGCCCGTACGGCGTCGCCGGGGGAGGCGAACTCCAGGAGCAGCCCGTCGCCCATGGTCTTGATGATCCGCCCCCGCTCGGCGGTGATGGCCGGGTCGATGATCGCCGCCCGGGCCTCCCGGAGCCGTTCGATCACCCCCTCCTCGTCGTGGGCCATCATCCGCGAGTAGCCCACCAGGTCGGCGGCCACGATCGTGACCTCCTTGCGCGCCATGCGCGGCGTGGCGGTGCTGCGTGACGTGGCCATCAGAGTGGAGCCATCACGATGGGGCCGATCATGACGTGGCCGCTCACGGCGTGGTCACGGCGGATCGGTCCCCGGGCGCTTGATCGACTCGACCTGCGCACCGTGGACGATGTGCATGCCGGCCGACACCCGCTCCCACACGTGGCCCCAGCCCTTGCTCCAGAACGTCACCTCGGGTTTGGGCTTCAAGGCGTCAGAGACGAGCCGGGGGGTGAGGTCCGAGGAGATCCACACCAGCCCGTAGTAGGCCGGGATCTGGCTGAGTGGCCCGTACCCCTGGACGGAGTAGGCGTACTCGAGCACGCCCGTGAGCGGCTGGAGCTTGTTCTCCTCGATCCACTCCTGGTAGGTGATGCCCCGGGCGGCGATGGCCGGCGGCTCGATGGGCATCGGGAGGACCGGTGTCATCTCGGCGACGGCCAACTCTGAGTACTGGTCGAGCAAGAAGGCGATGGTGGCGAAGACCGCTTCCTTCTCGTCCTTCGTGAACGGCGGCTCGCCACCGAAGGGCTGCAGCGCCCGTGCCACCACGTAGTCGTCGTAGGAGACCACCCGGCGGGTGCCGTCTGACCCGGTCATCACCATGCCGCGGAAGTCGCCGTGGATGCCGGGTCTGGTCTCGAAGCCCCGCCGCTCGTTGACGTCGATCCCGCCCTTGTTCTCGGTGAAGGGCCGGAGCGCCGTGGCGAGCGCGTGGTAGGCGGGTGACAGGTAGCAGGTGCCGAGCTCGCACACGGTGGGCTCTGGATGCTCTGGTGGGAACGGCTCGTGGAGTACGACCGTGTCGGTCTTGCCGCCCACGTGCTGGACCGCCTTCTCCAGCAGCACCACGTTGGTGTAGCCGCGCTGGCGGAGCGCGTTGGCGAAGAGGAGGCCGCTGACACCGGCACCGACGATCACGATCGATGCACCGGTATCAGGAGGCAGTTCGATGCGTGGAGGCCCCTCCGGGTCGCTCGGGTCCTCGGGGCCGAGGAGGAGCTGTTGGTACTGCCAGCAGTGCAGCACCGACTCGAAGCAGGTGCTGGCGGGCACGTAGACGGTGTGGTGGTCACCCTGGAGGTCGAGCACCTGCCAGGGACGCCCGGCCTGGAGGCCGGCGGCGGTGAAGTGGCTGAAGTACGTGGTGTTCAGGAACGAGCCCTCGAGCACGTAGTCGCGGCCGAAGGGCCACCAGTCGAGGGTGGGGAGCTCCTCGTGCAGGCGGGCCTCGAACTGCTCGGGCGTCCACACGCCCTTCTGGTCGTCCCGGAGCTGGTACACGACCAGGTGGTTCTGGTCGAGGCCGTTGGCCCGCTCCAGGGAGTGCTGCTTGGCCGATTCGTTGCGGAAGCCGCACACCCTCCCGTCCATGGCCTCGACCGCGTCGGGATCGAGCACGGCGCCGTACCTCGGCGGCCGGTCCTTCGGCACCTTGGCGGTGACGATCGTGGTGTGGAACGTGAAGTCGGTGAGGTCGGAGAAGGCCTCCGTCTCCTGTGGCGTCGCCGTCATGACCGACCCCAGGAGCGCCCGTGGGTCGCAGGCGACCACCAGCAGTTCGCACTGGATGGGCTGTGTCTTGTCGCCGACGGTGTAGGTGACCCGAACGGGTCCACTGCCTCCGCCTGGTCCGCTCGATGCCGCCATTCGATCCTCCCGGCCATTGATCGCAGCGCGGAGCGTACCCGTCCGATCCCGGGTGCGCCGTGACGGTGCGAACTACCGTCCCGGCCATGGGGACGCTCACCGACCACGAGGTCGCCGGCCACGTCGACCGCATCGCCGAGCAGGGCTACACAGTGCTCGAAGGGGTCATCGAGCCCGACCTGATCGACGAGCTGAACGAGACCCTCGCCCGGCTGGAACGCGACCTCGCGGTGGTGCCCGCGAACAACACCTTCGAGGGTCGCAACACGGTCCGCATCTACAACCTGCTCGTGCACGGCGACGTGTTCGCCCGGGTCCCCGTCCACCCGGCCGTGCTGCCGGTGGTGGAGGGCGTGCTGGACCGAGGGTGCCTGCTCTCGTCGCTGTCGTCGATCGCCATCGACGGTGGTGAGACCGCTCAGCCCATCCACGCCGACGACCAGCTCATCCCGCTGCCCAAGCCCCACCCGCCCGTGGTCTGCAACACCATGTGGGCGCTCACCGACTTCACCGAGGCCAACGGCGCCACCCGCCTGGTGCCCGGCAGCCACCTGCTCGACTCACCCGACCTCACCACCGACCACGACACCATCGCGGCCGAGATGCCCAGGGGCAGCGTGCTGGTCTGGCACGGGAGCCTGTGGCACGGCGGTGGCGCCAACACCACCGCCGAGCGGCGCACTGGGATCGCCAACAACTACTGCGCCGGCTACATCCGCCAGCAGGAGAACCAGCAGCTCGGCATCCCGCGGGACGTCGCCGCCGGGTTCAGCACCCGCCTGGCCCGCCTGTGCGGGTACGGCACCTACCACGGCCTCATCGGTCACATCGACAAGCACGACCCGATCGAGCTCCTCCGCGGCGCCGCCGACGACACCCGCATGGTCTGGGACGGCTCCTGACGTTCGACGTTCCGCCACCACATCCCGCCGGCACACTCGAACGCGTGTGCAGGGGGACTGCTGGTAGCGACCGTGGTGCACGGGCGATCTGGGCGGTGGCGACGTGTGTGCATGAGGGTCGCTGGTGGCGGCCCGGGTGCACGGGTGACGCGGGCGGGGTCGTGTGTGCGCCGGGGTTGCTGGTGGCGACCGTGGTGCACGGGCGATCTCGGCGGCGGGCGGGATCAGGTGTCGGCGCGGCGGAGCGCGAGCAGCCACCAGCCGACGGCAGCCGCCAGGCTGGCGACGCCCACCACCACCAGAGCGGTGACCGCCAGCGAGACGG
>DAIMFV010000001.1:7792-27240 GCA_036724365.1 Acidimicrobiales bacterium
GCCGCCAGGCTGGCGACGCCCACCACCACCAGAGCGGTGACCGCCAGCGAGACGGGGCCGTCGGCCGGAACCACCTGGAACCGGCCCAGGCCCTCGCCTCGGTCGGGAGCGAATCGGCCGCAGCTGACCTCGGTTGGGCCCGCCACCGCATCGAACTGCCCCACCCGGGTCACGCCAAAGCGCTCCTGGCCGCCGTCGACGCCCTCGGTGCCCCTGAACCGGACCGTGTCACCATCCGCCAGGCGGGCCTCGCACACCGTGGCGTGGATGAACGGTCGGTTCGGCCCCGAGGTGACGACGCGGTAGGTACCGCCCCCGGCGTCGAAGGTGATGGGCGAAGCCAGGTCGGCCTCGCCGACGTTGAGGTAGGGCGCCGCGACATCCTGGGCCCAGCGCAGCCCGAGCCCGACGACCAACAGCACGAACCCGAGCAACAGGAGCCGCAGCGGCCCGGTGCCGTCGGGGGCCGCCGGCCCGGGCTCGGCGGCGTCGGAGTCGGGGGATGCGGGGGATGCGGGGGATGCGGGGGATGCGGGGGAGCCCGCTGCACTGGGCGCCTCGCCGTGCGGTCCTGTCTCGTGCCCGTCCACCACCCGATCATGCCCCGGCGTCGGTCTCGGTTCGCACCATGGGCAAACTATCGGTACATTTGTTCAGGTATGGCCTCCACCCTCACCGAACCAGCTCCCGCACCCGTCGGCGTGGCCGACCCCGACGGTCGCCGTCGCCGGGGCGATGCCAGCCGGCGTCAGATCCTCGACGCCGCCACCCGGCTGATCGTCGCCGACGGGGTCGCCACCCTCACCCACCGCTCGGTGGCGGCCGAGGCGGGTGTGTCGGTGGCTCGGGTCGCCTACCACTTCCCCACGGTCGACGACCTCCTGCTCTCGGCCGCCGCCGACTACCTGCGGGCGTTCGACGAGCGGCTGCGGAGCCTGGCCGAGCGGACACTCGCCGGTGAGGGGTCGCTGGTCGACGTGTGCACCGACGTGGTGCACGACCTGGTCACCACCCGGGCCCGGGAGTTCCTCGGCATGTTGGAGGTGCGGCTGGTGCTGGCCCGCCGGGGTCGCTCGGTCGACGACCTCGGGATCGTGGCGCTGATCGGGTCGTTCGGGGCCGACCAGCCCCGGGCCGGTGCCATCGCCGCCGCCATGTTCGGCTTCGCGGTGGTGGCGGCCTCGGGCCCCAGTCCCGTGTCCCGCGCCCAGGTCGAGGAACACGTGCGCACCGTGCTGGCGGTGCAGGCATGAGCGCCGGATCCAGCTCCCCGTCGGGCCCCACGTCCACGTCGACCAAGGCCGTCGGGGCCCCGGTGGGACCCGGGTCGCTGCTGTGGGAGACCGCCGGCGACCCCCGCAGCCTCATCCCCGGCACCGGGGCCGGGATCATGCAGCTCATGCTGCCCGGCCTGGGGGCCGGCGTAACCGACCACTCCAACTTCTTCGACGACCCCTACGACCGGATCTTCCGCTCGATCCCATTCATCTGGGGGAGCATCTTCGCCGCCGACGACGAGGAGGGCGCGGCCCGGGGCCGCCAGATCCGCGACTTCCACCCCGACATCAAGGGCACCGACCACCGGGGCGAGCGCTACCACGCCCTCGACCCCGACGTGTACTGGTGGGCCCACGCCACCTTCACGTGGGAGTTCTTCCGGGCCCGGGAGCTGTACTTCCCCCGGCCGCTCAACCGGGCCCAGCGAGACCAGCTCTACGCCGAGACCGTCACCTGGTACCGCCGCTACGGCGTGAGCGAGCGCCCGGTGCCGCCCACCTACGACGCCTTCCGAGACCGGTTCGACCACATCTGCCGCCACGAGCTCGAGCTAACCCCCGCGGTGCAGTGGGTGTTGGACCCCGAGGCCAACGCCGCCAGCGGGGCCGCGCCGATCCGCCTGCCCGGTCTGTTCGCCCCCTTGAGCGGGTTCGCCACGGCCCGGGCGTCCGACGTGTTGCGGGTGATGGTGTACGGCAACCTGCCCGACGTGGTGCGACGGCGGTTCGGGTTCTCCTGGAACCACGCCGACCGGGCCACGTTCGCCGCGGTGTGCGCCACGTTCCGGGCCCTGCACCCGGCCATCCGGCGGGGGGCCCTGCGCAGCATGTTCCCCGAGGGCACGCCGTACCTCGACCCCGACGATCCCACCCGCGTGGTGGTGGCCGGCCCCAACCCCCGCCAGCAGGCCCGCCGGCAGCCCCCGACCTCGGCGGCCGCGGTGGCCGACTGATCGACCGCCGGGCTACGCCGACGTCCGGGGCCTGTCCGGTCCGGGGTCAGGCCCGGTTCGATCCGCTCGCCTAGCCCGGCGTCCTCGGCCGCCGCCGTCGGCGACTGATCGACCGCGCTGTTCCGCTGACCCAGGTGGACGGCTTGTTGGCCGAGTGCGCTCTGGGGTCAGGCCCGCCCGAGGGGCCCGGCGGGCTCGGCCGCCAGCACCAGGCCGAGGTGGTCGGCGAGGATGAGCGCGGTCCGGCGGCGGTCGGGAGAGATGCCCGTCTCCTGGTCGGCCGGACGGCAGGTGAGCCACCCGTGCACGGCACCCGGCGATCGAACGGCGATCGTCAACCCGTCGGCCGGCAACACGAACCCCTCGCCGAGGTACACGTACGGCGCATCGACGCTTCCGGAGGGCTGGAGCTCGGGCAGCGGCGGGTCGTGGGGGAGCACGTCGAACCGGCAACCACCCAGGTGGAGGACCTTGGCCACCTCGGCCTCGGTGGCGGCGACCTGGGTCGCCCGGTCGGTCCCCTCGACCGCCAGTTCGACCAGGCGCTGGATGGCGACGAGCTCGTCGTGGGCGTCGCGCCCCTCGGCCTTGGCCGCCCAACGGGTTGCGGCGATGTGGCCCACGCCGAGCCCGACGGTGACGAGGAGGACGGTGGTGACGATGTCGTCGGAGCTCTTGATGGCCAGTGACTGGTACGGCTCGGGGAGGAAGAAGTCGGAAGCGACCGCGGCGACGATCCCGGGGGAGACGCCGGCCCACCGCCCGCCGGTGAAGGCGGCGAGGACCACGATCAACACCAGCGCCAGCGCGGCGTTGGCCTGACTGATGTCGCCCCGGACCGCCCCGAGGAGCCCGGCGGCGGCGATGGCGAGCAGGCCGCCGATCGCCATGCCCATCAACTCTGCATCTGACAGTTTCGGTCGCACATCTCAGTTGTACGCCCATGTCGCGGAACCTGTCGCTAACGGGCCGACAACATCTGCCTGCTTCGCGTCAATGTTGTGTCAACGGGGTTCCAGGGGGCCGGCGGGCGGCGTAGGAAGGACGCATGGCCGATCTCCTGTTCCTCGTCATCACGGTCGCGTTCTTCGCTGCCGCTGCCGGGTTCGTCTCGGTGTGCGATCGCGTGATCGGACCCGACTCCGACCACGCCGACGCGAGCGGCGTCGGTGACACCGATGACCCACCGGGCGATGGGTCCGGTGCAGGGCAGCCGTCGGCGCCTCCCGCCCTCGTCCCGGCCGGGTCCGGCGCCGAGCCCACCTCGGGAGCGATCCGATGACCATCGACAACCTCATCGCCCTGGTGGTCGCCGTTCTCGTGGCGGGCTACCTGGTGCTCACCCTCGTGTTCCCGGAGAAGTTCTGATGACCGCAGCATCGTGGTTCCAACTGGTGGCGATCGTGGGGTTGGTGGCGGCCGGTGCCCGGCTGCTCGGGCCCTACCTGGCCCACGTCTACGACGGCTCGCCCTCGCGGGCCGACCGGGTCTTCGGCCCGGTCGAGCGCGTCATCTACCGGGTGTGCGGCATCGACGAGCGCCGCGAGCAGCGCTGGAACATCTACGCGCTCTCGGTGCTGGCCTTCAGCCTGGTGTCGGTCCTCGCCCTGTTCGCCCTCATGCGGGTGCAGGGGGCACTGCCGCTCAACCCCGACGGGATCGGGGCGGTTCCGGCGCCGTTGGCGTGGAACACCGCGGTGAGCTTCGTCACCAACACCAACTGGCAGAACTACGCCCCTGAGAACACGATGAGCCAGCTCACCCAGATGACCGGGCTGGCGGTGCAGAACTTCGTGTCACCGGTCGTCGGGCTCTGCGTGGCCATGGCCCTGGTGCGGGGCCTCGCCCGTCGGCGGGCCGGCACCGTCGGCAACTTCTGGGTGGACCTGGTGCGGGGCACGCTCCGGGTCATGTTGCCCCTCACGGTCCTGGTGGCACTGGTCCTGGTGAGCCAGGGCGCCATCCAGAACTTCCACGGGTTCACCGATGCCCGCACCCTCGAGGGCGCCGCCCAGGCCATCCCCGGGGGTCCCCTGGCCAGCCAGGAGGCGGTGAAGATGGTGGGCACCAACGGCGGTGGCACCCTCAACGCCAACTCGATGCACCCGTTGTCGAACCCGACCGGGTTCACCAACCTGCTGCAGGTCTTCTCGCTGCTGCTCATCCCGTTCGCCCTGACCCACGCCTACGGGAAGATGGTGAAGGACCGCCGGCAGGGGTGGGTGTTGTTCGCCACGATGATGGTCCTGTGGCTGGGGGCGGTGGCCCTCGCCACCGGCATGGAGGTGAACGGCAACCCCGAGCTGCGGGCGTCGGGGGTGAGCCAGTCGGTCACCAGCGCCCAGGGCGGCGGCAACCTGGAGGGCAAGGAGGTCCGCTTCGGATCGGCGGCGTGCGGGCTCTTCTCGGCGAGCACCACCGGCACGTCGACCGGGGCGGTCAACTGCTCCCATGACTCGATGACGCCTCTCGGCGGCATGGCCCCCCTCGCCGGGATGATGCTCGGGGAGGTGAGCCCCGGTGGGGTGGGTGCCGGCCTGTACGGGATCTTGGTCTTCGCCCTGCTCGCCGTGTTCATCGCCGGTCTGATGGTGGGGCGGACCCCCGAGTACCTCGGCAAGAAGATCCAGGCGGCCGAGATGAAGCTGGTGGTGCTGTACATCCTGGCTGTGCCGATCGCCGTGCTGGGGTTCACCGCCGCGTCGTTGGTCACCTCCGGGAACGTGGCATCGATCCTCAACCCCGGACCCCACGGGCTCACCGAGGTCACCTACGCCTACACCTCGGCGGGCAACAACAACGGGAGCGCCTTCGGCGGGCTCACCGGCAACACCGACTGGTACAACGTCACGCTCGGCCTGACGATGCTGATCGGCCGCTTCCTGCTGATCGTGCCGGCGCTGGCCATCGCCGGATCCCTCGCCCGCAAGCAGCGGGTGCCGGCCTCCTCGGGCACCTTCCCCACCGGCACCCCGTTGTTCGCCGGACTGCTGACCGGCGTGATCCTCATCGTCGTCGGCCTGACCTACTTCCCCGCACTGGCGCTCGGCCCCATCGTCGAGCACCTAGGACTGTCGTGAGCAAGGAGCCGTCCGTGACCGCTGCCTCAACCCTGGCTGAGGGCCCGATCGATCGACCGACGGAGGCCGGAGCACCGCACCGTCACCACCGTCCCGAACCGAAGCGGACCTCGCTGTTCCAGCCCGCCATCGTCCGGCGGGCCGTGGGCGAGAGCTTCACCAAGCTCCACCCCCGCACGATGATGCGCAACCCGGTGATGTTCATCGTGGAGATCGGCAGCGTGCTCACCACGCTGCTGTTCTTCCGGGACCTCGGCGACGCCGACGTGGACCACGTCTTCGTGGGGCTGGTGGCGGGCTGGCTGTGGTTCACGGTCCTGTTCGCCAACTTCGCCGAAGCGGTGGCCGAGGGCCGGGGCAAGGCCCAGGCCGACACGCTGCGCAAGACCCGGTCGGAGACCCTGGCCAAGGTGCGCCAGCCGGACCTGTCCATCGTGGAGACGCCATCGAGCCAACTCACGGTGGGGGACCTGTGCGTGGTCGAGCCCGGCGACCTGATCCCCGGTGACGGCGAGATCGTCGAGGGCATCGCCACCGTCGACGAGTCGGCCATCACGGGCGAGTCGGCCCCGGTGATCCGTGAATCCGGTGGCGACCGGTCGGCCGTCACCGGCGGCACGCGGGTGCTGTCGGACCGCATCGTGGTGAAGATCACCCAGAAGCCGGGGGAGGGGTTCATCGACCGGATGATCGCCCTGGTGGAGGGGGCCGAGCGCCAGAAGACCCCCAACGAGGTGGCCCTCAACATCTTGTTGTCGGGTCTCACCCTCATCTTCCTGCTGGCCACGGTCACCCTGCAGCCCCTGGCCATCTACTCCGGCGCCGAACAGCAGATCGTGGTGCTCGTCGCCCTGCTGGTGTGCCTCATCCCCACCACCATCGGCGGGCTCCTCTCCGCCATCGGCATCGCCGGCATGGACCGGATGGTGCAACGCAACGTGTTGGCCATGTCCGGACGAGCCGTCGAGGCCGCCGGCGACGTGTCCACCCTGCTGCTCGACAAGACCGGCACCATCACCTACGGCAACCGCATGGCCGCCGCCTTCCTCCCGGTCGGTGGGGTGACCGACGCGGAGCTGGCCGAGGCGGTGCTCCTGTCCAGCCTGGCCGACGAGACCCCCGAAGGGCGGTCCATCGTGGACCTGGCCGAGAGCCGCCACGGTCTCGACCGCGACCGGCTCCTCGACGACGCGGTGCTGGTGCCGTTCACCGCCCAGACCCGCATGTCGGGCGTCGACTTCACCGACCAGGGCCGGACCCGCAGCATCCGCAAGGGGGCCACCGACTCGCTGGCCCGCTGGGTCACCGAGGGCGGCGGTTCGGTCCCCGCGGACCTCGCGCCCATCGTGGAGACCATCGCCACCGACGGCGGCACGCCCCTCGCCGTGGCCGACGGCGCCCGCGTGCTCGGTGTCATCCACCTGAAGGACACCGTGAAGGAGGGCATGGTCGAGCGCTTCGCCGAGCTTCGGGCGCTGGGCATCAAGACGGTGATGATCACCGGTGACAACCCGCTCACCGCCCGGGCCATCGCGGCCGAGGCCGGCGTGGACGACTTCCTCGCCGAGGCCACCCCCGAGGACAAGATGGCTCGCATCCGGGCCGAGCAGGCCGGGGGCAAGCTCGTGGCCATGACCGGCGACGGCACCAATGACGCCCCCGCCCTCGCCCTGGCCGACGTCGGCGTGGCCATGAACTCCGGTACCCAGGCCGCCAAGGAGGCCGGGAACATGGTCGATCTCGACTCGGACCCGACCAAGCTCATCGACGTCGTCGAGATCGGCAAGCAGCTCCTCATCACCCGGGGCGCGCTCACCACGTTCTCGATCGCCAACGACGTGGCCAAGTACTTCGCCATCCTCCCGGCCATGTTCGTGGCCCGCTACCCCGACCTGGACACGCTCAACATCATGCGGCTGGGCTCGGCCAACTCGGCGATCCTCGCCGCGGTCATCTTCAACGCCCTGATCATCGTGGCCCTGATCCCGATCGCCCTCCGCGGCGTGAAGTTCCGGGCCGGCGGCGCCGCCGAGATCCTCCGTCGCAACCTCCTCGTCTACGGCGTGGGCGGCCTGATCGCCCCGTTCGTGGGCATCAAGCTCATCGACCTGATCATCACGACCCTGGGGGTCAACTGACATGCGCCGCCAACTCGCACCCGCCCTCCGCATGCTCCTCGCCCTCACCCTCGTGTGCGGGATCATCTACCCGCTGGCCGTCACCGGCCTCGTCCAGCTCGGCTTCCGGGACCAGGCCGAAGGGTCGCTCGTCCGACGGGGCGACGAGTTGGTCGGCTCTCGGCTCATGGGCCAGGCGTTCACCGCTCCGGAGTGGTTCCACCCCCGTCCGTCCTCGGCCGGGGCCGGCGCCTCGGGTTCACTGGTCGCCGAGACCGATGCCGACGGCAACGAGGTGACGGGAGCCGACGGCCAGCCGGTGCTGGCGCCCGCCGACGTGTCCGACGTGGCCAACAACGCCTCGGGGTCGTCGAACCTCGGGCCCACCAACCCCGAGCTGCTCGCGGCCGTCGACGAGCGCGCCGCGGCGTACCGCACGCTCAACGGCCTCGCCGAAGACGCCGAGGTCCCGGTGGACGCCGTGACCGGCTCAGGGTCGGGGGTCGATCCCCACATCTCGGTGGCCAACGCCCGGCTCCAGGCCCCACGGGTCGCCCGTGAGCGCAACCTGGCCGTGGAGGCGGTGCTCGAGCTCGTCGACCGCCACACCGAGGGTCGCTCACTCGGCTTCCTGGGCGAGCCCGGGGTCAACGTCCTCGAGCTGAACCTCGCCGTCGATGCGGCCTCGCGGTGATGGGACGGTCGCTGCACCCCGTCGGCCGCCCGGCCCGGCCGGGCCGACCCGGTCCGCCGTAGGGTCGGATCGTGGCTGAGCAGGATCGGAGCGGGCCCGACCGGGACGCGGCCCCCCGGGGGCGGGGCCGGTTGCGCATCTACCTCGGTGCCGCGCCCGGTGTGGGCAAGACCTTCGCCATGCTGGACGAGGGCTGGCGGCGGGCCCGGCGGGGCACCGACGTGGTGGTGGGCTACGTGGAGACCCACGGGCGGCCCAACACCGCCGCCCAACTCCGAGATCTGGAGGTCGTGCCCCGTCGACAGATCGTCTACCGGGGTCAGACCTTCGAGGAGATGGACCTGCCCGCCGTGCTCGCCCGGGCTCCGCAGGTTGTGCTCGTCGACGAACTGGCCCACACCAACGTGCCCGGGTCCGAGCACGACAAGCGCATCGCCGACGTCCAGGACCTGCTCGCCGCCGGCATCGACGTGGTCACCACCCTCAACGTGCAACACCTCGAGTCGGTCAACGACGTGGTGGAGAAGATCACCGGGATCGCCCAGCTCGAGACGGTCCCGGACGCGGTGGTCCGGTCCGCCGATCAGGTGGAGCTGGTCGACATGGACCCCGAGGCGCTCCGCCGGCGGATGGCCCACGGCAACATCTACGCGCCCGAGAAGGTCGACGCCGCCCTGGGCAACTACTTCCGGGTGGGCAACCTCACCGCCCTGCGGGAGCTCGCCCTGCTGTGGATCACCGACCGGGTCGACGAGTCGCTGCAGGACTACATGGACGTCCACGGCATCGAGGGCTCCTGGGAGACCCGGGAGCGGGTGGTCGTGGCCGTCACCGGCTCGCCCAGCGGCGAGCGACTGATCAGGCGGGCGGCCCGCATGGCCACCCGGGCCAAGGGCGAGCTGCTCGGGGTCCACGTCCGGGCCAGCGACGGCCTCGCCGACGCGCCCCCCGAACTGCTCGATGCCCACCGGCAGCTGGTCGAGGATCTCGGCGGCACCTACCACGAGGTCGTGGGCACCGACGTGGCCAGCGCGCTCACCACGTTCGCCTCGGCCGAGCGGGCCACGCAGCTCGTGCTCGGGGCGTCTCGTCGCAACCGGTGGGCCGAGGTGACCCGGGGCTCGGTCATCAACGCGGTCACGCGGCAGGCTCGCTCGTTCGACGTGCACGTCATCGCCGAGGAGTCCGAAGACGACGGCCGTGCCCTCCCGCGCCGGCGGGAGCGGACCGTTGCCCTGTCGGCCCGGCGCCGGGCCGCCGGCTGGCTGGTGACCGTGCTGGGCACCCCGCTCCTCACCGCCGCCCTGGTGCCCGTGCGCGACGACGTGGGTCTGTCCACCAGCCTCATGGCGTACCTCATGCTCGTGGTCCTCGCCGCCGCCGTGGGTGGGGTGGGGCCGGGCCTCACCGCGGCCGCCGCCGGCTCGCTCGCGCTCAACTGGTACTTCACCGAGCCCCTCCACCAGCTCACCATCGCCGACCGCGAGAACGTGGCGGCCCTGCTCGGGTTCGTGGTGGTGGGCGGGGTGGTGGCCTTCCTCGTCACCCAGGCCGCCCGGCGCACCCTGGCCAGTCGGCGGGCTGCGGCCGAGGCCGAGGCCCTGGCGCGGGTGGCGGCCGGACTCCTGGGCGACGACGACCCGCTGCCGAGCCTGGTCGACCGGCTCCGCTCGACGTTCGCGCTCGATCGGGTGGCCGTGGAGGAGCTCGACGAGGCCACGGGGGAGTGGACCGAGACGGCGGGCAGCGGGGTGCTCCCACCGGCGGCGTCCCCTGCGGCCGATGGGCTCGTCGCTCCCGCCTCCGGCCTCCGCACCGAGACGCTGGAGGTCAACGGCCACGCCCGCCCGGTGCTGCACGGGCCGGCGATGACCGCCGAGGACCAGCGCGTGCTCCACGCCTTCGTGGCCCAGCTGGCCACGGCGCTGCGGCAGCGACAGCTCCGGGCCGAGGCGGCATCGGCCATCGTGAGCGCCGAATCCGACGCGCTGCGCACGGCGCTGCTGCGCTCCGTGTCCCACGACCTGCGGACGCCGCTGGCGTCGATCAAGGCCTCGGTGAGCAGCCTCCTGCAACGAGACGTGGCCTGGCCGCCCGAGGCCACCGACGAGTTCCTCCGGACCATCGACCACGAGACCGACCGACTCAACACCCTGGTGGGCAACCTGCTCGACATGAGCCGGCTCGAGGCGGGCGTCCTGGAGGCCAGGCCGGTGGCGGTCGGCTGGGACGAGGTGGTGGCGGCGGCGCTCTCCAGCCTCTCGGAGCGCACCGACCGGGTCGAGGTGTCGGTGCCGGAGTCGCTCCCGCCGATCCTGGCCGATCCGGTGCTGCTCGAACGCTCGGTCGCCAACCTGGTCGCCAACGCGCTCCACCACACCCCTGCCGACCGGAGCATCCGCATCGTGGCCGGAACGGTGGCCGACCGGGTCGACCTTCGGGTGATCGACACCGGTCCCGGCGTGCCCCCCGCCCGGCGCGAGCAGCTGTTCCGGCCCTTCCAACGGCTCGACGACCACTCCCCGGACGGCGTCGGTCTGGGTCTGGCCGTCTCCCGCGGGTTCGTGGAAGCCTTGGGCGGCGACCTCGAGGCCGAGGAGACCCCCGGGGGAGGCCTGACCATGGTGATCCGGATGCCGGCCGCATGACCCGGGTGCTCGTGGTCGACGACGAGCCCCAGATCCGTCGCGCCCTGGCCACCAACCTGGAGATCCGGGGCTACGAGGTGGACCTGGCGGCCACGGGGGAGGACGCCCTGCGCATGGCGGGGGAGCGCCGTCCCGACGTGGTGGTGCTGGACCTCGGCCTGCCCGGCATCGACGGCCTGCAGGTGATCACCGGCCTGCGGGGCTGGACCGACGTGCCGATCATCGTGTTGTCGGTGCGCGAGTCGGAGGCGGCCAAGGTGGCCGCCCTCGACGCCGGCGCGGACGACTACGTCACCAAGCCCTTCGGCATCGACGAACTGCTGGCGCGGGTGCGGGCCTCGGTCCGGCGTTCCACCCCGCCCCCCGACGAGGTGCCGGTGGTGACCACCGACCACCTCGTCATCGACCTGGCGGCGCGGCGCCTGAGTCGAGACGGCCACGACGTACGGCTCACCCCGACCGAGTGGCACCTGGTGGAACTGCTGGTCCGCAACAGCGGGAAGCTGGTGACGCAGCGGCAGCTGCTCCAGGAGGTGTGGGGACCGGAGTTCGCCACCGAGACCAACTACCTGCGCGTCTACTTCGCCCGCATCCGACGCAAGCTCGAGGTCGACCCCGCCGCCCCGGCCCACTTCATCACCGAACCGGGCATGGGCTACCGGTTCGAGCCGTAGGCGTCAGCCGCCGAGCAGACCGCCCAGGCCGCCGCCGCCGCTGGCCTGCTGCTGGCCCGTGCCCTGGATGACGCCTTCGGAGGGCTGGACCATCACCCAGCCCTGGCCGCCGAAGACCAGCTGGATCATCTCGCCGGTGCCGCCGCGCATCATGGACTTGAGGCCGCCGGTGTCGATCCGAGGTTGCATGGTGACGCCCTGGGTCCACAGCACCACGGCATCGGCGTCGGCGACGGTCTGGGTCTGGGCCACGTCGAGCACCACGGGCGGACCGTCGCTGGTGACCGCCACGTAGCCGGTGCCGCGGAGGCTCACCTGCCAGAAGCCACCGGCCATGCCACCCGCCATGGCGCGAAGCCCGCCGCCACCGGCGCCATGGCCACCACCCCCTCGTTGGTGACGGCCTTCTTGATCATCTTGGCGAGTCCGCCCGAGCTCGGCTTCGTGAAGCTGGCGTTGCCCTGGTAGGCGACCATGGCGCCGGCCCGGGCCATGACCGGCCCGTACTGGAGGCTCACCTTGAGGAGCTTCTTGTTCTCGAGGTGGAACGGATCCCCCGCCTCGTCTTCCTTGTACTGCGCGAAATCACCGTGGATCATGGCCGTCTCCTGGATCGGGGTGGGTGCTCGTCGGGATGCGGCCAAGCTACCGGCCCCGAAGGCAGCGGGTGAGCGGGCCATTCCGGTCACGGTTCCGTCGGTATCGTCGGGACGATGGCTGGGACCGACCACGCCGACGAGGGGTCCGAGCAGGAGCTGCTGATCCGAGTCGGTGCCGCTGACGGTGCGGCCGATCGGTCCTTCCCACGTCCCCAGGTTCCTGCGTTCGCCGTGCCCCGCCAGAGGCTCACCGCCCTGCTCGATCTGGCCTCCCACCAACGCCTGGCCATCGTGGTGGCACCGCCGGGCTACGGCAAGACGACGCTGATCGCGGAGTGGGCCGACGCCCACCCCCGGCAGCGCATCCGTTGGATGCAACTGGGAACGGAAGGGGATGTGTCGGCCTCGTTCATGGACGACCTGGCTGGCGTGCTGGAGCTCCCCCTGGCGTCGGAGGGATCGATCGCGCCCGCTCGTTCCGGGTCGGCTCGGGCTGGGCGGACACCGCTCCTCAGGTCGATGCTCTCGGGGTTCGAACGCATGCCTCCCACCACACTCGTCATCGACGACTTCCAGGAACTCACCGATCAGGCGGTGGTGGACGACCTCGCGACCCTGATCGACCACGCCCACCCGGCGCTCCGGGTCATCATCGCCACCCGCGTCGATCTGCCCCGCCGCTTCTATCGCCTGGGCGTCGACGACGCGCTCGTGGAGATCCGCCAGCAGGACCTGGAGTTCACCAGCGAGGAAGCCACGTTGTTGCTGCGGCGGGTGGCCGAGGCCGACCTCAGTCAGACCCAGGTGGACCAGGTCATGCGCCGCACGGAGGGGTGGGCCGCGGGGCTGCAGCTCGCCGGGCTCTCCATCCGGGGTCGCAGCGACGTCGACGAGTTCGTGGACTCCTTCGCCGTAGACGATCGCCACGTGGCCGACTACCTCACCGAACAGGTCCTCCGGCGTCAGCCTGAAGACGTCTGCCAGTTCCTGCTCTCCTCGTCGGTCCTCACCAGGATGTGCGGGGCGCTGCTCGACGCCGTCCTGCAGCAGTCATCGGGTCAGGCCATGCTCGATCGCCTCCACCGCCACTCGATGTTCATCGCGCCGATCGATGGTGCCGGCGGGTGGTATCGCTACCACCGTCACTTCCGTGCCTTCCTCCGCCACCACCTCCATGACCGGGATCCGGCACTCGAACGTGACCTGTTGCGCCGCGCCGCGGATTGGCACCTCGACCACGACGATCCCGACGCGGCGGTGGGCTACTACGCCGACGCCGGGCTGTGGACCGAGGTCCTGGCGGTGGCCGTCGCCTACGGCTCGGAGATGCGAACGGCAGGCCAGGCCGCTGGTCTGGCCCGATGGCTCCGATCGGTGCCGTCCACCGATCATGGACAGCGTGTGCACGTCCGGCTCCTCGAAGCCGCCGCGTCGGCCATGGGCGGAGATGCCGACGGCGCGGTCCGGATGCTCACCTCCCCGGCCCCGGGTGCCGTCGGTTCACCCAGCGCCGGCGAGCAGGTGGCGGCGGGGGTCGTGCTCACCCATGCGTTCCACGTGCTGGGCCGGACCAGCGATGCGATCGCCACGGCCGACGCCACGCTCCTCCTCCTGGACGGTGTCGTCGATCGCGACCTCCCGAAGCTCCTCGGTCTCACGAACAGCAACCGCAGCGCCCTGGTGGCCCTTCGGGTCCTCCGCGCCACCTCGCTGCTTCGCGAGGGGCGCGTCGTGGAGGCCCTGGACGCGTTCGGGTCGATCCCCGATGGCGGGCCGGCGCTCTTCCAGGTGCAGGCCACGGGTGGGCTCGCGCTGGCCCTGGCCTGGTCCGGTCGACTGACCGAGGCGGAAGAGGCGGCGGGCTGGGCCCTCACGTTGGCCGCGCAGTGTGGCCTCGCCGATGCGCCCGCCACGGTCGACGCCCACCTGGCGCTGGTCGACGTCAGCCGGGAACGCGATGACCTCGCACGGGCCCGCTCGTTGCTGGAGGGTGCCCGGAACCGGTCTCGGGCCGAGCCGAGCAACCTCACCGACACGATCCTGGCCACCGAGGAGGCGGCCCTCGCCCTCGCCGAGGGACAACCCGTGTCAGGCCTCACCGTCCTCGCCACCCTCCAGGCCCACCAGTCGAAGGATCATCCGGCGCTGCCCAGGCGGATCGAGGCCTGGCGGCGGTCGGTGGAGGCCCGCCTGCTGATCCTGTCGGGTGACCTCGACGCCTCTATCCGCGCCCTTGAACTGGCTCCGGTCGAGACCCTGCCGGTCGCGGGCGCTCGGGTCGTGCTGGCGATCGAACGTGGCGACCTGCGGGGGGCGCGTGCGGTGGTGGATGGGTGGCCGGACCGGCCCGAGCCCCGAGCTGGGCGCGAGCGCCGGCTGTGGCGCTCGATCCTGCTGGACCTGGAAGGTGAGCCGAGAGCTGCGAGTGAGGAGCTGGCGGCCCTTCTCGCCGACGCCCTGGCCGAGGAGCACCTCGGCCTCTTTCGGACCCGTCACGTCCTGGGGCCGGCTCGCGCGCTGTACCGGACGGCGCCCTCGCCCTTCCTCCGTAGGGTGGTCAATCAGCCGCTGGTTGTGAGCCAACGAGGTCCGGTGAAGGGACTGGACGAGCAGCTCACCGAGCGGGAGTACGAGCTGCTCCGGCTGCTGCCCACCCGACTGCCGAACGCCGAGATCGCCAGCGTGCTCGGGGTGTCGCTCAACACGGTCAAGACCCACCTGAAGCACCTGTATCGGAAGCTGGGGGTCGCCGATCGGGGCGAGGCGATCGAGGAGGCCGAGCGGCTGCACCTGCTGTAGCCACCGGGTGGGTGGGGAACGTGGACCCTTGCCCTTGCGCGGGCCCCTGCCATCATCGAGACCATGAACCAGATGTGCCAGCCGGCGCCCGCCGGTGAGAGCTCCCTTGGTGGCGAATGGACCTCGCCTCTGCTGGCACGAGCGCGCCTCGTGGAGAGGCTCCGGGCCGGCGTCGCCGGTCCGCTGACCGTCCTGGCCGCTCCCGCCGGGTACGGCAAGCGCGTCCTGCTCGACCAGTGGGCGGCCGGCCACCACGGGTCGCCGGTGGTCCAGATCGAGTTCGATGCCGCCGACGACCCGGCGCGCTTCGCGGCCCGCCTCGCCGAGGCCGCTGCCACCCTCGGCGTGGCCACGACCGACACGACCGACACGACCGACACGACCGACACGACCGACACGACCGACGCCGCGAGCGTGGTGTCGGGTGATGGGCAGGGGGTCCGCCGGGCGGCGGTGGCGGCCTTCGCCCGGTCGCTCGGGCCGGTGGGCGAGGCGGTGCTCGTCGTGAGCACCGCGCACGCGTCGCCTGGCGTCCCCCTCGGCGACGAGCTCGACGACCTGGTCGTCCTGCTCCCGCCGAACGTGCACCTGGTGCTGGTGCGTCGTGGTAGGCGGCCGCTCCCGACCCTGGCCACGGGCGAGCCCGTGGCGGCCGTGGTGATCGAGGAGTCGGACCTGGCGTTCTCGGTGGAGGAGACGGCCGAGGTCGTCGCCCGGGTGATCGGCCGCCGCCTCGATGGACCGCAGAACGAGGAGCTCCACAGGCGCACCGGGGGCTGGCCGTTGGCCGTGACGGTCGCGGCGCTGGCCATCCGGCGCGCCCTCGACCCTGACGTGGTCATCCAGGGTCTTCGGGGAGATCACCGTCACCTCGCGGCCTACTTCGAGACGGAGGTGCTCGATCGCTACCCGGATCGGTTCCACCGCTTCCTCCGGCGGACGTCCCTGCTCGACGTGTTGACACCGGCGTCGTGCATCGCCGTCTCGGACGACCCCGCCGCCGCCGAGATCCTGCAGTTCCTCGAGGCCGATTGCGGCTTCATCCGTCGGGTGTCGCCGGCTGACGAGCGGTTCGTCCACCACGCCCTGTTCCGCGAGTTCCTCTGCTCCGAACTGAGCTGCAGCGAGCCCGAGGTCGAAGGACCGCTCCAAGCCAGAGCAGCGCAGTGGTGGGCGACCACCGACGAGGTCGAGCGGGCGGCCCGCCACCTCGTCGCCGCTGAGAGATGGGACGAGCTGATCGATCTGGCCGACCGGCACGGGCGAGCCCTCTTCGAGTGTGGCCGCGCCGCGGAGCTGCTGCGCTGGCTGGAGGCGGTTCCGGTGACGATCACAGCACTGCGGCGCCGGGTCGGCCTCCGGCGGGCGTACGTCCTGACCATGCTCGGGTCGTCGAGGGCCGCCGAGGAGGTGCTCCGAGAGATCGGAGACGTCGGCCTGTCCGTCGGCGAACGGATCGTGGCCGATGCCCTTCGGGCGGTGTGGATCTACACCGATGCCTCCGGGGCCGAGGTGGTGGAGGTGGCGGATCCGGCCCTGGCCGCGCTGGCCGACGCCGATGCCTCGCAGATCCCCGACCTGCTCGGCCTGACCTCGGCCGACAGCCTCTGGACGATATTGACCGGCTCGCGGGCGCGGGCCCTCTGGTACGCGCGGGACCTGGCCGGCAGCCGGAGCTCCTTCCTCGCCCTCGCAGCCAGGTCGGACATCTATCCCGCCTGGCAGGCCCACGCCCTCGGCACGTTGTCGCTCATCGAGGCCTGGTCGGGCGACCTGGGCGACGCGGAGGAGCACGGGCGGCACGCGCTCCGGGTCGCCCAGGCCAACGGACTGGAGGGTCACCCCGCATCGGTCGATGCTTCAGCGGGCCTGGCCCACGTGTACCGCCAGCGCGGTGATCTGGTGCGGGCCGAGGCCCTCCTCGACCAGGCCCAGGCCGTCTTGACGGCGTTTCGTCGGCCGGTGGCCGAGACGATCGTGGTCATCGAGAGGGCGCTCTGCCACCTGGCGGCCGGGCATCCGGATGCGGGCCTCGCCGTCGTGCGCGCCGACCAGCGGAAGGGGGAGGTGCCGCCCCCGGCGGTCATCTCGCTCCGGCGGCGCGCGGTGGAGGCCCGCCTGCTCCTCGCCGGCGGCGAGCTCGATCAGGCCGAGCAGCTCGTCTCGCCGGAGGGGGGTCCGGTGCCGGTGCCGCTGCCGCCGGAGCTCGGCGCGGTGGCCGTGCAGCTGGCCGTGGTGCGAGGAGATCTCGACGCGGCTCGTCTTCGGCTGGACGAGTGGGCCTCCTGGGCGCTCGACACCCGCTCGACCCTGGAGCACGATCTGTGGACGGCCGTACTGGCCCTGGAAGAAGGGTCCCAGAGCGACGCCATCCGGATCGCCGGCCCCGCCCTCGAGCGAGCCGAGGCCGACGGGCACCGTCGATTGGTCCTCGACCTCGGTGGGCCCGTCGCTCGACTCGTGCGCGTCGTGGCCCGGGTTGCGCCGTCGACGGCCGTCGAACGCATCGCCGACGCGATGGCGGCACGAGGGGAAGCGGTCACCAGCCCCGCCGGTCTCAGCCAGCGCGAGCTCGACGTGGTGCGCTACCTCCCCACCTCGCTGTCCAGCACCCAGATCGCCGCCGGGCTGTACATCTCCCAGAACACGCTCAAGTCCCACGTGAGCAGCATCTACCGCAAGCTGGAGGTGTCGGATCGTCGTGCCGCGGCGAGGCGGGCCGAACAGCTCGGTCTGGCCTGAGGTGAGGATGCGCGTCCGCCCGGAGCACACGGACCAGGTCCGGCCGGTCGGTCAGCAGTCGTCGGGAAGCTGGTGGATCGACACCACCTCCACGCCGAGGTCGTGGAGCCGCTGCAGCACCCCATGGAGCGCCGCCTGGTCTGCCATCCGACCTCGGATGCACGTCGCATCCGGTCGCTCGGGTCGGACCTCGAGGTCGCAGAGCGAGCGCACGGCCGCCGCCCCGACCCCGCCCGTGATCCAGATCTCGTAGTCGGCGCCGCTCATCGCTCGGCCGCGCCGCTCCGGGCGTCCGCAGTGCGGGTGATGAGCATGAGCATCGGTGTCCTCCGCGCGTCAGGGTCTGGCGTCGTCCGTCTTCGTCTTCCCCCGACTCTCGCCCTGAGGGTGCTGAGCTTCATCACCCCGGCCGGGTGAAGTCGGACCCTGGCGCAGTCCGGACCGGCCGAACCATCCCGATGGGGTGAGGATGGCTTGGCCCGACGAGCGGAACATGGGGTGGGGGTGAGGCATCCCGTCTCGTCCCGGCGCCCCCGGGGGTCCAGGTGACCGGTAGCCGCGAACGATCGCAGGACCAGGTGAACAGTGCACACCGCGGCGCAGCGGGACGGGACTACGAGATCGTGGTGCGCGGTGGCCTCAGTGGTCCGATAACCCGGGCCTTCGCCGAGCTCGAGGTCCGTCCGTCCCCGTCGGGTGTCACGTGCTTCCGCGGCCGGGTGGCAGATCCGACCGCCCTCCAGTCGATCATCGCCCGGTTCGGCGAGCTCGCCATCGAACTGATCTCCCTCCGGCAGCTGGCGGACGGGATCGGCCCGGCACGGGGATCACCCGAACCGGGTGATCCCCCCGGAGGCCGAGGAGGGTGATGATCGACCCGGGCGACATCGTCGGCCCGTGAGACTGTGGGTCGGTTCGGTCCCGGTCAGTGATGAAGGGAGCGGTCATGGTGCTCGCAACGTGGCAGGTCGGGCAGTTCGTCTGGTCGATGCTGTGGTTCACCCTGTTCTTCATGTGGATCTACACCGTCGTGTACGTGCTTCGAGACGTCTTCCGGAGCCGGGACCTGTCCGGCGTGGCCAAGGCGGCCTGGACCATCTTCGTGATGTACCTGCCGGTGGTGGGGGTGTTGGCGTACCTGATCGCCCGAGGCGACAGCATCGGCGAGCACCTGCAGCAGGACGAGGCGGCTCGAAACGCCGCGACGCACTCCACCATCCGCACGGCGGTCACCGCCGCGGTCACTCGCGACGACCTCGGGACCCTGGTGGACCTCCACGACCGGGGCGTGGTGAGCCAGGCCGAGTTCGACCGGATGAAGGCGGCCCTGGACGCCTGAGCGCAGGGCAGCCGACGCCCGGACCGTCGCGCCGGACCCGACCGGGTGTGGCGCCCACCGAAGAAGGAAGAAACCACCCATGGCTGATTCCACCGGTTCCGACGAAGTCAGCGGCTGGGCGGTCGGCTGGACCGTCTTCGCCGCCACCATGATGATCATCGCCGGCGCCCTCCATGCGATGGTCGGCCTGGTTGCGATCATCGACGACGAGTTCTACGTGGTGACGCGCAAGTACGTCTTCGAACTCGACTCGACGGGGTGGGGATGGATCCACCTGATCCTCGGCATCGTCGTCGCGGTCGCCGGCGTCTACCTCTACACCGGCGCGGTGGCGGCCCGTGCGGTCGGCGTCGTCCTCGCGGGGCTGAGCCTGCTCGCCGGCTTCGCCTGGATGCCGTACTTCCCGATGTGGGGCATCACCCTGGTCGCCATCGCCATCGCGGTGATCTGGGCACTGACCGCCCACGGCCGGGACATCGTCGAACGCACGTGACGCGGTGCCGGCGGGGCGGCTCCGCTGCCCCAG
>DAIMFV010000001.1:27250-39885 GCA_036724365.1 Acidimicrobiales bacterium
AGAGGCCCACCCCGATCGCCCTGAGCCGTTGCATCGTCTCGCTCCGTCCCGGCCCGAAAAGGGTGCGAGGGCCGCGCGCGCGCAGGCCGAAGGAGTTCGGCCGGCGCGTGGGGGGACGGATCAAGGCGCGTGCCGGCGGGGCGGCTCCCCCGCCCCAGGGAGTGGCCGTTCCCGCCGATTCGAGTTCCGTCGACCGTGAGCCACAGAGAACGCCCATGAGCGCCAACGTGAATGCACCGCCCTCGCGAGCTACGGCCGCGGCGGGAACGGTCCTGCTGACGCTCGCGGCGGCGCAGTTCCTCATGACCCTGGACAGCTCGGTCATGAACGTGTCGATCTCCACGGTGGCCAGCGACCTGGGCACCACCGTCACGGGCATCCAGACCGCGATCACGCTCTACACCCTGGTGATGGCGGCCCTCATGATCACCGGCGGCAAGCTCGGCCAGATCTACGGCCGGCAACGCGTCTTCGCAGTGGGGTGCGTGGTGTACGGGCTCGGGTCGTTCACCACCGCGCTGGCGCCCAACCTGACGGTGCTGCTCATCGGGTGGTCGCTGTTCGAGGGCATCGGCGCTGCGCTCATCCTGCCGGCGATCGTGGCCCTGGTCGCATCGAACTTCGGCCCAGGGGACCGTCCCCGCGCCTACGGCCTGGTGGCCGCATCCGGGGCGATCGCGGTGGCGGTGGGCCCGCTGATCGGTGGACTGCTGACCACCTACGCATCGTGGCGCTGGGTGTTCGCCGGTGAGGTGGTGATCGTGATCGCGATCCTGGCCCTCGCCAAGCGCATGACGAGCGAGCCCCCGGACCGCAGCACCCACCTGGACCTGGCCGGCACCGGGTTCTCGGCCCTGGGCCTCGGGCTGGTCGTGTTCGGTGTCCTCCGGGCGGGGTCGTGGGGGTTCGTCAACCCCAAGCCGGGCGCGCCGTCGTGGATGGGCATCTCACCCGTGGTGTGGCTCGTCGTCGCCGGCGGGGTGGTCCTGTACGGGTTCCTCGCCTGGGAGCGCCGGCGGATCGCGCTCGGCCACTCGGCGCTGTTCGACCCGGTGCTGCTGTCCAATCGCCAGCTGCGTGCGGGCCTGACCTCGTTCACCTTCCAGTACCTGCTGCAGTCGGGCCTGTTCTTCACCGTGCCACTGTTCCTGTCGGTGGCCCTCGGGCTGTCGGCGGTGGGAACCGGCGTACGGCTCCTGCCGCTGTCGTTGGCCCTCCTGGTCACCGCGGTCGGCGTGCCCAAGTTCTTCCCCCACACCTCGCCGCGCCGCATCGTGCAGGTGGGGTTCCTCGGCCTGCTCGCCGGCATCTTGTCGTTGGCCGCCTCGCTCGAGCTCGGCGTCGGGCCCGAGGTGGTGTCGCTCCCCATGTTGATCGCGGGGTTGGGCATGGGTGCGTTGGCCTCCCAGCTCGGGAGCGTCACGGTGTCCGCGGTCCCCGACGAGCAGAGCGCGGAGGTGGGCGGGGTCCAGAACACCCTCGTCTACCTCGGGGCGTCCCTCGGGACCGCGCTCGCCGGTGCCGTGTTGGTGTCGGCGCTGACCGCCTCGTTCTTCAGCGGGGTCGACGCCAACCCGGCCGTGCCCGACGACCTGTCGTCGGCAGCCAAGGTCGAGCTGGCATCGGGTGTGCCGTTCATGTCCGACGACGCCATGCGTTCGGCGCTCGTCGAGGCCCAGGTGGACACGGCCGCGGTCGACGCGATCGTCGCGGCCAACGAGGATGCCCGACTCGCCGGCCTGCGGTCAGCGCTCGCCCTGCTGGCGGTGGTGGCCGTCCTGGCCGTGTTCCTCACGAACGGTCTGCCCACCCGGCAACCCGGGACGTCGGCCACCGCCACCGAGGACCCCTGACCCGCTCGCGCCGGTTGCCTTCCTCGCCGACCGCGACCCACGTGATCGCTCGAACTGATCCCACCACGACCGGACCCCACCCGGTGGTGGTGGCGGGGCGTCAGCGGCGCTGCAGCTCGAGCACCGGGATGGTGCGGTCGGTGGCGGCCTCGTAGCCCGCGAACTGGGGCCACTCTGTCTTCTGGCGGTCCCACACCCGGTCGCGGTCCTCACCGGCGAGCTCCAGCGCGAGCACCGGGACATCCCGGTCGGCGCCGTACTCGATGGTGGTCTCGGGGTGGGCCGTGAGGTTGTGGTACCAGTCCGGGTTGTCGGGGGCACCGGCCTTGGAGGCGAACACGTAGATGCGCTCGCCGTCGACCTGGGCCATGAGCGGGGTGACCCGTTCGGTGCCCGTCTTGGCTCCCTTGTGGTGCACGAGCACCATGGGCGCCCCCTCGAACGGCCCGCCCACCTTGCCGTCGTTCTCCCGGAACTCGGCGATGATCTGTGCGTTCCAGTCGTTCATCGCGCCTGCGTCGTCGGCCATCTGAGGTCTCCTCGTACGAATCGTTGAGCACGCAACGATATCGGCCGGTCAGCGCGGTGCGGTCGGCGGGGGGTGGGTTGGGCCGGAGCTCCGGCGGCCACCGGTCGGTCAGGGCCGGTCGCCGGGTCGTCGCGGAGATCGTTCCAGGCGAGCGATCCGCTCGGCGATCGCAGCCACCAGCGTGTCGTCATCGGCCAGGCTGGCCTCGGCCTCGCGGTCGGGACCAGCGTCGGGGTCGGGGCGGTCGGCCGGTCGGTCGGTGACCAGATCCAGCACGGCGCGCACCGACCGGTGGACGTCGGATCCGTCGGCGGCCCGCACCAGGTCGTCGGCCCTCGGGTCGTCGACCGGGGCCGTCGCTGCACCCGCGCCGCGCAGGTGGGCGATCCACGCGGCAAGGACCTCGACCCCGGCCTCGGGTAGCCGCTCCGCGGCCCGGGCTGCGGCGACCACCGGCAGCACCCGGATCGGCACCTTCGCCGATCCGTCGGCGGCGATCTGGGCGAGTCGGTGCAGCATCGCCGGGTTGGCGAACCGGGCCGCCAGGGTGGCGGTGTAGGCCTGCACCGCCTCGGGCGACTGACCGGTGGCCGGGGCCGCTTCGGCCCACCAGCCGTCCACCACCGATCGCACCGCCGGGTCGGCGAAGGCCTGAGCCACGGTGGCGTGGCCGCGGATCGACCCCAGGTAGGCGAGCAGGCTGTGGGCCCCGTTGAGGAGGAACAACTTGCGGGCCTCGTACCCGGTGATGGACACCGGGTCGGCCAGCACGGTCACCGCGGCTGCATCGTTGACGGGCCCGGCCGTCGTTCCCGGGAGCGGGCGGGTCACCTCCCAGTTGGGCCGGCCGCCGGGGAACGTCCCGGCCAGTACCCACTCGGCCCAGGGCTCGGTGACCACCGGGGCCTCGTCGCTCCAGCCGCAGGTCGCCGACACCAGATCGACGGCGGCCGGGTCGAACCCGGGGGTGATGCGGTCGACCACGGTGGACACGGCCTCGAACGCGCCGGCGATGTCGCGGCCCAGCCCGACATCGACTGCGCCGGCCACGTCGACCACGAGGTTGCGAACCACCTCACCGTTGGCGGGCCGGTTGTCGCACGGCACCAGGGCCAGCGGGGGGTGGCCGGCCCGGGCCCGGGCCGCCAGCCCGGCCACCAGGCGACCGCCCACGGTGGTGAGCTCGGCTGGTCGTCCGGCCCGGAGGGCCGCCACGTCGGCCGCCACCGCCGGGTGGCCAGGGTCCGGGTGTCCGTCGGGGCCCACCAGGTACCCGGCCTCGGTCACGGTGAGCGTGACCAGCGCGGTCGACGGGGCGGCCAGCAGGGCGCACCAGGCATCCAGGCCTCCGCCGTGGTGCACCGCCGCCAGCGCGCCCACCGGCTCGAACCGGTCGCCGTCCGGGCCCCGGGTGACGACGGTGTACATCCCGTCCTGGTCGGCGAGCCGGTCGATCAGGGCCGACCCGGCACCGTCGACCCGGCCGCCGAACGCGGCGATGCCCCACGCCTCGCCGTCCTCGGCCCGGTCGGTGAACCAGGCGGCGTGCGCCCGGTGGAAGGCGCCCAGCCCGAGGTGGACGATCCGCACCGGCGGCGGGGTGGCGGACCGGCCCGCCCCCACACGACCCAGCCTGGGTAGCTTGCCGGTCATCGGTCGGCGAGCTTGAACACCCGGGTGGGCTGACCCACCACCACGTCCTCGGCCAGGGCCAGGGCCTCGGTGCGCTCCAGGCGGTGGTCGGCCACCAGGTCGGCGAGGAACCCGGCCTCCAGGCGCCGGGCCATGTCGTGGCGGGCGGGGATCGAGCAGAACGCCCGGGTGTCGTCCACGAACCCCGACGTGCGGGAGAGACCGATCACCTCGGTGACGACCGACCGGAACCGGCGGATGGCCGATGGCGCGTCGAGGAACCACCACGGCGCGCCCACGTAGAGCGACGGGTAGAACCCGGCCAGGGGCGCCAGCTCGCGTCCCCAGGTGGTCTCGTCGAGGGTGAACACCACCAGGTGGAAGCCGGGGGTGGTGCCGTAGCGGTCCAGCAGCGGGCGGAGGGCGTCGGTGAACTCCACCCGGGTCGGGATGTCGTGGCCGGCATCGGGTCCGAACCGGTCGAAGGTGGGACGGTGGTGGTTGCGGCGGACGCCGGGGTGCAGCGTCATCACCAGCCCGTCGTCGCAGGACAGCCGGGCCATCTCGCCCACCAGGTGCCGGCGCAGGGCATCGGCCTCCGACGGGGTGGCGGTACCGGCGAGGGCGGCCCGATGGATGCGCTCGGCCTCGGCGGGCTCGAGCGGGTCGGTGCGGGCGTCGGCGTGGCTGTGGTCGGCCGACGTGGCCCCGTGGTCGACGAAGTACCTGCGACGGGCGGCCAGCGCCTCCACGTGACCCCGGTGGGAGCCGGTGTCCACGTCGGCGGCGACCGCGAGGTCGGCCAGCAGAGCGCCGAAGTCGGACCGGCCCGGTTCCAGGTACCGGTCCGGTCGGAAGGTGGGGATCACCCGCCCGCTCCAGCTGGGGTCGTCGGCCAGGGCGGCATGGTGCTCCAGCGGGTCGCACGGGTCGTCGGTGGTGGCCAGCACCGAGATCCCGAACCGTTCGTACAGCGCCCGGGGCCGGTACCCAGGCTGGGCGAGGCGTTCGGCGATCCGGTCGTAGATCGAGTCGGCGGTGGCGGCGGACGGGGTGACGTCGATGTCGAAGACCCCGGCCAACCCGTCCTCGAGCCACAACCGGGTGGGCGTGCCGGCCAGCACGCCCCAACGGGCGCACAGCTCGTGCCACACCCGTCGAGCCGCCGCCTCCTCCAGCGGGCCCTGGCCCACCCCGAGGCGATCGAGGGGCACACCGTCGGCGTGCAGCAGGCGGGTCACGTAGTGGTCGGGGGTCACGAACAGCTCCGCCGGGTCGCGCCAGGGCCGGTCGTGGCGCAGGATCGCCGGGTCGACGTGGCCGTGGGGCGACACGATCGGCAGGGCGCGCACGTGGTCGTACAGCTCACGGGCCACGGCCCGCACCGAGGGGTCGGCCGGTAGGAGCCGGTCGGCGTGCGGTTCGAGGGGGCGGCGCTCGCCCCCCGGCCCGGTCGGGCCGGTGGCTCCCGTGGTCCACTCGGTCACGGCGCCACCGAAACGGTGGTCCAGCCCCGCGCCGGCACGGCGACCGTGACCGTCCAGATCCCCGGGACCGCGTCGAAGGCCGACCCGTCGCCCACCACATGTTCGCCCGCGACGTCGGGTGCGGCGGCGGCCCAGCCGGTGACGGTGACCCCCTCGCCCGCTCCCTTCACGGTGATCAGGATCCGACCCTCGGCGTCCGGGGCGGCCACCTCGATGCGGGCGTCGCCGGCCGTGACGAAGCGGTCGACGTCGCCGATCACGGCCACGTCGCCGGTGAGCACCGGGGCCGCCACCCAGAAGCGGTGGCCCTCCCGGTCCAGCGTCACGTCGAAGCGGTGGTCGGGCCCCACCCGCTCGGCGGTGTGCGCCGACCAGTCCCACAGGACCACGTCGCCTCGCGGCCGGTCCAGGCCCAGGTCGGCCAGATCGACGGACCCGGTGAGCGGATCGGTGGTGGGGTGGGGGTGGAGCGCCACCAGGTAGGTCCAGTGGCCGGCCGCGTGCTCGGACCGGCACGACGCCACCAGCACCGCCGGCGTGAAGGCGGCGTTGGCCAGCATGGACGTGCCGGTGGCGGCGATCGGCGTGTGCGGCTTCACCAGGATGCCGTCGGCCCGGCAGGTGGCCCGGCCCAGGGCGGCGTCGAAGCGGCCGACCCGGTCGCCCAGGCCCACGGGTCCGGTGGAGAGCGCCGAGAGCAGGGCCTCGGCCTCGCCGGTGGCTCCCGCCACCTCGGGGTCGGTGCGGAACACGTCCTTGAAGGGGTGGAGCCCCAGCGCTCCCGCCAAGGCGTTGGTGACGCAGAACCACGCCCAGAGCTGGCCGGCGGTGGCGATGTAGCCGTGGTCGCCGCAGGTGCGCACCGAGGTGACCTGGGTGAGGGTGGTGGTCTGGGCCAGGTCGGCGGGCGTGCCCATGCACCACTGGAGGGGGAGGCCGCGCTCCCGGGCGGCCCGGTCGATCGACTCCTGCCAGGCCCGAGCCCGGCCCGGTTCCTCGCGCAGGCCCCGCACCCCGAAGAACACCTCCACCAGCCAGTCGTGCTCGAAGGTCTCCACCCCCCACGCCACGCACTGGTCCAGCCAGCGCTCGTAGCCCCGACCGTCGGCCGGCACGGCGTAGGGCCCGTCGACGTGCACGGGCACCTCGGCGGCCATCGGGGCGGTGCTCGACAGGTGGCGGATGTGAGCCACCAGCGGCGGCCCGCCGAGGCGATCCCGCAGGTCGGCGATCCCGCTGGGCAACACGTCGGCGCGCTCCTCCCACGCCACCATGGCGCTGGGCGGCACCACCCACTCGTCGGTGTCGAACGGGCGCAGGTCGACGTGGGGGTAGAACCACGAGTCGAGCTGGACGGCGCCCAGTTCGATGCCGTCGGAGCGGATCCCGTCGACCGCAGCGACGATGGACCCGGCCACGTCGTGGCCGGGCTCGGTGCGGTACCAGTAGGCGGCGCCGTTGTCCGTCCAGTAGCTCGGGCGGCGGCCGAGGGCGTCGGCCCAGCGGCCGGGGCGGACCGTGCCCGCCCGTTCCAGGAGGATCGCGGCCCATCGGTCCAGGCAGTCCCGGGGTCCGTTGCCGGCGATCACGGCGAGGTCGGTGGCGAACCCGGCGGGGACCCGGTCCAGATCACCCGACCACCCGCAACGCACCGTGCCCCCGTTGAGCCCCACGGTCACGTCGTGGAAGGCGTCCAGCGGTGCCACCAGCAGCGTGCGGCCGTCGGGCGCGCCGAGCAGGAGCGGCCAGCCGGTGGGTGGGCGGTGGGGGAGCAGGAAGAAGCCGTCCAGCTCCGGTCCCACCACGGCCGGGAGGGCGAACTCGCAGTGCTGGTAGGCCAGGGCCCGGAGCCCTTCGGGCGCGCCGTCGTCCAGCCGTTCGGCCGGGGTGAACGTGGGCCACGCCACCGACGGTTGGTCGTAGGCGCCGGTGGCCAGGCCGCGGAGGTCGACGAGGGCTTCGGTGCGGAACACCACCATCGCCCGCTCCGGCAGGGCGCGCAGCGCGCAGCGGACCGCGCCGTCGTCGGCCACCACCACCTCGGTGGCCGGACCCAGGTCGGTGTCGACCCGCACCGGCTCGGCGGGACCGCCGGCGAGCGGCGTCCGTCCCGGCCGCCCCGGCCCGAACCAGTCGGGCTCACCCCACGAGATGCGGACCGTGCCGTCGGCGGCCAGGTCGACGGTGAGGTCGGGCCCGGGCGGGAGCGGGGCGGAGGGTGAGCGGGCCGAGATCTGCACGCCCGGGAGTCTGGCACCACCCCCGGCGCCGCCCCGGCGACCACGCAATCGGGCGCGGGTCAGGCGCCGTCGGCGGCGGCGCGCAGGGCGGCGACATCCAACTTCTTCATGCCGAACATGGCCTCCACGGCCCGGCGGGCCCGCTCGGGGTCGGGATCGTTGAGCACCTCGCCCATGCCGGCCGGGCACACCTGCCACGAGAACCCGAAGCGGTCCTTCAGCCAGCCGCACTGCACCTCTTCGCCACCGGCGGTGAGGGCGTCCCAGTAGTGGTCGATCTCCGCCTGGTCGGCGCACTCCACCAGGAGCGACACGGCCTCGGTGAAGGGGAACTGCGGGCCGCCGTTGATGGCGGTGAACGGCTGGCCGTCCAGCTCGAAGTCGACCACCATCACGGAGCCGGCGGGCCCGGGCCCGGCCTCGGTGTACCGGGAGACCTCGACCACCCGGGAGTTCGGGAACACCGACACGTAGAACTCGGCGGCCTCCTCGGCCTGGGTGTCGAACCAGAGGTTGGGGATGATGCGGGGCATGAGGTGGTCTCCTGGGACGATCGGACGGTCGGACGGAAGGTCGGGGCGCAGCGTGGTGCTGCCCCACCCGCACCGACGAGGCGCGGGGCTGGAACTCATCGCGCCGATCTGCGGTTCCCCCGAACCAGGCCGTGTCGGGGCCGGTGTCAGGCGTCGATGTGGAGCGGGAGCCCGAGGGAGGGAAAGAGCCGATCCGGCTCCAGGAAGGCCAGGAAGACGTTGATCGCCGTCACCTGCCCGTCGACCACGTCGAGCACCTGCACGCCCCACGGAGACCAACCCCCGTCGGGGTCGGGTCGGTACTGGCCGAACGCCGGCGACCCGTTGGCGACGGTGGGCACCATCTTCGACCCCGCGCACCCGCTGGGCCCCGGCTGCACCATCCAGGTGCAGATGTCGCTCGCCCCCTGGAGCCACATGGCGAAGGGCGGCATCGACATCACGGCGTCGTCGCGGAGCAGCCCGGCCAGCGCCTCCATGTCGTAGCGCTCGAACGCGTCGGCGTAGCGGGCGACGACGGCCGCGTCGTGCGGGTCGAGCTCACCGGTGAGCGATGCGGCGGGCTGGCCGTCGAGGGTGGCCCGGGCCCGCTGGAGGGCGCTGTTCACCGACGCCACGCTGGTCTCCAACAGCTCGGCGGCCTCGGCCGCCGGCCAGCGGAGCACGTCGCACAGGATCAGTGCGGCGCGCTGCTTGGGTGGCAGGTGCTGCAGCACGGTCACGAAGGCCAGGCGGATCGACGCCCGCAGCTCGGCGACCTCGGCGGCATCGGTGTGGTCGGGGAGGACCCGGTGGTCGGCGATCGGGGTGATCCACGTGGCCTCGGGCAGGAGTGGCCCCAGGTGGGCCTCGTCGGGTGGGGACGACGGCTGGAGGTCCATGGGTCGGGCTCGGCGCTGGGGCTGGCGCTGCAGGTCGATGCACACGTTGGTGGCGATGCGGTACAGCCAGGAGCGGACGCTGGACCGGCCCTCGAAGGCGTCGCCGGCCCGCCAGGCGCGCAGCATGGTCTCCTGCACCGCGTCCTCGGCCTCCAGGCCCGAGCCGAGCATCCGGTAGCAGTAGCCCGTGAGCTCCCGGCGGAACAGCTCCAGATCCACCCCGTCGACGGCGATCACCTGCGCGGCCATCGGGTGAGCCTACCGAGGGCCCGCGCCCTCGGCTGCCGGGCGCGGTGCCGGCCGAACGCCGAAGCGCCTCAGCCTGTCGGGGACCCGGGAACCCCTCCGGGGTCCGGACCCGGCAGGGGGACGGGCTCGACGCCGGGTGGGACAGGCGGGTCCGGGCGTGGTGCGGCGCCCGGTTCGGTGGGGCCCTGGTCGAGGTGGAACGGCGGGTAGCGGTCGGTCATCAGGGCCACGTAGACGACCACCCGGTAGACCCAGCGGTTGATCCCCATGATCAGGTCGAACAGGCCGCCCGGGTACCGGCCGGTGACCAGCAACGCCACGCCGGCCACGAACACCAGCACGCCGAGCAGACCGCCCTGGAACAGGAACTGTCCGTCGTCGCCTTCGCCGCCGGCGGCCCACGCCGCGGTGAGGAGGCTCACGATCACCAGGTGGGGCAGCGCCAACAGCCACGACTTCACCAGCACGAGGCCGCGGGACAGCGAGTCGGGATAGGCCACGTCGAGGCTGGCGGGGTAGTCGGCGCCGTGGATGGTGAACGGCGGGTACCGGTCGGTGCCGAGGGCGCTGGTGGCGTAGAAGCTCCCCCGCCAGCTCCAACGCAGGACACCCACGTTGAACTCGAAGATCGAACGCGGGTAGCGACCGGTGAACAGGATCGCGAGGAACGCCACCAAGGTGAGCACCGCGAAGGCGATCCACAAGAACACGAGGACCACGAAGTGCGGGATGGCCAGGAACCACTTCACCAGCCACTGCCAGCGACTCAGCCCCGGATCCAGGTGCCCCTCGATCCTCAGTGGAGACGCCACCTCGTCACCGGCTCGCCCGGACACCGGGGCGGGCGCCGGGCCACCCACGGGCGGCGGCGCCGGGGCGGCGTGGGGCTGCACCACCCCGCCCACGATCAACCCGGCGCCGATCACCAGCAACAGCGCGCCGCCGATGCCCAGCCCGACGGCGATCGGCCCGAGCACGTCGATGCGGGCGCCCAGCTCGACGTCGGCGGCCACCGGGCGGCTGCCGTCGGCGTGCATGACCACGATCGCCCACTCCCCGGGCTCGATGTCCCACGTGACGGTCTGGGTGCCGACGCCGTTGGCCTGGGCCACCCAGAACGCCTGGTCGGCCGGGGGGTCGGGTCGCGATCGGCCCTGTGCGTTCTCGCTCCGGTACTCGATGTCTCCGGAACCTTCGCCGATGTCGACGATCTCGTCGTGGGGCACGTCGGCCAGGAAGGCCTCCACGTCGGCCTCTGGTCCGATCCCCACGAAGAGCTCGCGCTCGCCCGCGGCGTCGGCCCGCACGCGCACGGTCGCCAGCTCCTGGTCGGACCAGTCGTCGGGACCCGGGTCGCCGAGGTCGATCCGGTCCGAGGTGAGGGCGTAGCTGTCGGTCTCGAGTCGTTCCGTGGAGGTGGCGAAGAAGCCGGCGTCGTCGCGCTGGGTGGCCAGGGCCCAGCCCAGCCCAGCGCCGCCTGCGACGAGCCCGAACCCCAGCAGCGCGATCAACGACCCGAGGACCAGGAGCACCACCCGGATCGGCTTCATGGCCTGCCCCCGTCGGCGAGACCGGTCATGGCTGCTCCTTCGCTGGTCGGACGCTGATCGCCCCAGTGTGCGCCCTCGCCGGTCCCGGGGGAAGGGACCTCGGACCCCGGTTGGATCCCGACCCACCGGCCGGCCGGAGATCGGCCTGACAGACTGAGCGCCCGGCGGGGGACCGACCAGCCGGATCAGCCGGGCCGGTCGGGACCGGTCGGGATCGGTCGGGATGGATCGGGATCGGACGTGGACACGGCACGAGGGGTGCGGATGAGTGGGATCGACCAGAGCCCGGGCGTGACCTACGAGGCCCGCAGCGGTGAGACCTGGCGTGACCCGTACCCCATGTACGCCGCCCTGCGAGACCACGACCCCGTCCACCACGTGGCCGACGGAGACCACTGGGTGCTGTCCCGCTTCGACGACGTGTTCGACGCCGCCCGGGACACGACCACCTACTCGTCGGCGCAGGGACTCACCACCACCTACGGGGAGCGCGAGAAGATCGGCCTCGACGTCGCCGCTCCCATCGTGATGCTCGACCCGCCCGAGCACACGGCGTTCCGGCGCCTGGTGGGCCGGGCGCTCACCCCCCGACACGTGCAGGCCATCGAACCGCTCGTGCGCGCCTTCGTGGTGGGTCGACTGGACCGGCTCCGCGAGCTCGGCGAGGCCGACGTGGTGGCGGAGCTGTTCAAGCCCCTGCCGAGCCTCGTGGTGGCCCACTACCTGGGTGTCCCCGAGGCCGACCGGAGCCACTTCGACGGCTGGACCGAGGCGATCGTGGAGGCCAACGCCCACGGCGATCCCTTCGCCGCCGGTCAGGCCCTCGCCGACCTCCTCGGCTACTTCTCGGCGCTGATGGAACGTCGACGGGTCGATCCCGGCGACGACCTGCTGTCGGCCCTGGTGCAGGCCCAGGCGCACGAGACCGAGGTCGACGACGTGGAGATCCTCGGCTTCTGCTTCACCATGGTGGCGGGCGGCAACGACACCGCCACCTCGCTGCTCGGTGGGGCCGCCGACCTCCTCACCCGCCACCTCGACCAACGGCGCCTGTTGCTGGACCGGCCCGAGCTGGTGCCCGGCGCGGTGGAGGAGCTCCTGCGCGTGGTGTGCCCGGTGCAGGGGCTGGCCCGGACCACCACCCGAGACGTGCAGCTCCACGGGGTCACCATCCCCGCGGGCCGCAAGGTGCTCCTGCTGTACGCGTCCGCCAACCGCGACCCCCGGGAGTTCGGTGACGATGCCGAGTTGCTCGACGTGACCCGGACGATCCCGCGGCACCTGACGTTCTCCTATGGAGCCCACCACTGCATCGGGGCCGCCGCCGCCCGTCTCCAGGGCCGGGTGGTGCTGGAGGAGCTGCTGGCCCGGTGCCCCGGCTTCAGCGTCGATGGCGACGCCGGGGTGTTCGCCTCGGGCAACTACGTCCGCCGCTTCCGCAGCCTGCCCTTCTGCTGGAACGCACCGCTGTCCTGACGATGCCGGCCCCGGGCCGCGCCGGCTGCACACCCCGCCGACCCACGTCCGATTCGGCACCCGGCCGAGTCCGCTGGATCCCTTCCCGGCCGGTTGGGCCTGTGGCAATGTCTCCGCCATGACTGCACGCCGACCTGCTGCCTGCCTGCTCGCTCTCGCTCTCCTCGCCGCCTGTGGCGGGGGTGGAGGCGACGACGACGAGTCC
>DAIMFV010000001.1:39895-47204 GCA_036724365.1 Acidimicrobiales bacterium
GACGCGGGGCCCGCCCCCCCCCGGGCGGGGGCCCCCGAGCCCGCCGCGCCCGCCGACGACCCCGCCACCACCGGGTTCTCCACGCCCGCGGCCGAGTTCGAGGACGCCGACGCCCGGGTCCGCTTCGTGAACGCGTTCAGCGACGCCGGGGCCGACAGCGACCTCACGTTCTCCTGGGGCGGCTACTCCGGCGGCGAGGAGGCGGCGAGCCTCGGCTACGGCGAGATGTCCGAACTGCTCGGCGCCCGGGTGCTGGCCAACTCGTTCTCCGAGGTCGAGCCGGGCACGGTCGACCTCGGCGTGGTGGCCCAACGCGCCGATGCCGCCGACGATGACCAGCCCCTGATGAGCGACGACGAGACCGTGGCCGAGGGTCAGGAGCTGGTGTGGATCGTGGGCACCGACGAGGACATGGCCGGCGAAGGGGCCACCACGGTCCAGAGTCGGTGGATCTTCGTGGACGGGGGCGAGGACGACGTGCCCGAGCCGACCGACGGCAAGGCCAACCTGTTCCTGATCGACAACGGTGTCGGCCACCTCGAGAACGACTTCGTGACCATGGGCGCCCCGGGGGCCTGCCTCACGTTCCAGAACGACAGCGGCGGCGGCAACGCCGGGCCGGTGTACGAAGTCGACCCCGGGTCGATGCAGCTCGGCATCTACGACGCCAACGGCGGCTGCGCCGAGCCCACCGGAGAACTGGTGACCCTCGATGCCGAGGCCGGCCACCGGTACCTGGTGGTGGCCCTGGGCCACACCCAGCAGACCCGCACCGCTGTGATCATCGATCTCGACGAGTAGCGGCCGGCAACGACTCCCGCCTGCCCGCCGCCCGAGCCTGCTGTCGAGCCCGTCGTCATGGCCACCGATCCGGACCCGCTGCTGCGCCGCCTCGGCGAGGAGCTGGCCCGGGCCGGCGTGGCGGCCCCCACCGGTGGCGGAGGGCCGGTGACCGCGGGGGAGGTGGCCGACCTCCCGCCCGCGGTCCAGCGGTACCTGGCGTTCATGGAGGTGGTCGGCCGGCCCCGCGTCCGGTCGTTCCGGGCCCGCTTCCAGGGCCGGTTCCGCCTGCGACCGAAGCTGGGCTGGATGCCGGCCGAGGCCTGGCAGTACAACGCCGCGGATCCGATCACCCGGGTGTTCTTGATGCGGCTGCGCTTCGCCCGGGTGGTGCCCATGATCGGGGCCGACACCTACGTGGACGGGCACGGCCGCATGCTCGGCAAGCTGTTCGGCCGGGTCACCGTGGCTGACGGGTCCGGTGAGGAGTTCGACCTCGGCGAGCTCACCACCTACCTCAACGACGCCATCCTGCTGGCCCCGTCGATGCTCCTCGGCCCGGCCACCACCTGGATCGGCGTCGACGACCACACCTTCGACGTCCGGCTCACCGACGCCGGCCGGACCGTGTCGGCCCGCGTGCACCTCGACGAGCGCGGCGCACCCCGGGACTTCAGCACCACCGACCGGTTCGCCGACCTGCCGACCGGCCTGGTCCGTGCCGAGTGGCGGACCCCGATCTCCACCTGGACCACCACCATCGACGGCCGGCCGCTACCGGGGCCCATGGCCGCGGTCTGGCACCTGCCAGACGGCGAACTGCCCTACGTGGAGGGTCGCATCGATCCGGCCTCGCTCCAGATCGACGTCGCCCCGCCCGGTTGAGGTCCCGGGCGACCGTCCCCGGCCGGGCAGGTCAGATCCGGTCCATGCGCTCGAGGGCCTGCAGCGAGAGCCAGCCCGGCAGGATCGGGAGCCAGAACGTGGCGAAGCGGTAGACGAGTACGCCGGCCACCGCCTCCTGCTGGGCCACGCCGAGCGTGGTGAGGGCCGCGACGAGGACCGCCTCGGTCGCGCCGAGCCCACCGGGGGTGGGGGCCGCGGAGGCCACGACCGAGCCGGCCAGGTAGACCAGCGCCACCGAGCTCAGGGCCACCGACGCCCCCACGGCGGAGAGGGCCAGGGCCAGGCCGGCGATGTTCGCCACGGTGACCAGGACCGAGCCGCCGAACAGGCTGAGCAGGCGGTCGGGGCGGCGGGCCACCGTGGCGATGGCGTCCAACGACTGGCGGGCCCGGGGCCACACGCGTCGGTGGAGGAACTGGCGCAGCGGCGGTACGGCGTAGGTGAGGGCCACGCACCCGAGGATCAACCCACCGCCGCGGGCCAGGGCCGCCGGCGACGGTAGCGAGATGGCGCCCAGCCCCACCCGGCCGGCCCACACCACGGTCACGAGCATGAGCGTGGCGTGGGTGATGCCACCGGACAGCGCGTTCACGGCCACGGCCGCCGTGGCGGCCGGGGTGTCGACCCCCTCCTTGACCAGCCACCGGGCGTTGGTGGCCATGCCACCCACGCGAGCTGGCGTGATGCGGTTCACGAACGACGAGGCCATCTGGGCCAGGAAGGTGGGGACCACGGGCAGGTCGTCTGCCACCGCGCCACGGATGGAGAGGCCGGCCCCCACGTACGTGACGAAGCTGCACAGCGCCGTGAGCGCCAGAAGCCCCCGGTCAGCCCTCGGCAGCATCTCCCACAGGTCGCCGGCGTCGGCCACCTGGGGCAGGAGCACCCACACCGCCACGCCCAGGGCGAGCACGGTGGCCACGGCCCGGGCGTCGAGGCGGGAGAGGCGGGGCAGCGTCGGCTGGGCGATGCCCAGTCGCTGGGCGAGCACGGTCCGGAGCCCGGCGAACCCGGACCGGTCGAGGTCTGATCGGGTGGCACTGGAGACGGCCAGGGGCTGGACGTAGGGGAGCGTCTCCTCCCACACGCCCGGGCCCAGGCTGGCCACGGCCACGGCCACCGCCCGCTCGGGGCCGATCGCCGCGGCGGTGGAGGCGAGCAACTCGGCCCGGTCGCGGTGCTGCGCCTCCTCCCCGGCGCCGACCTCGGCGAAGGCGAAGTCCACCACCCAGACCGCACCGTCCCGGTCCACCACCAGGTTGGCGGCGCGCAGGTCGCGGTGGGTGATGCCCTGCCGGTGCATCGTGGCCAGCGCCGACCACGCCTGGCGGAGCTGGGGCTCGGTGACTTCGGCCCCCAACCGGTCCAGGGATCGGCCGTCGACCATCTCGTAGGCGGCGAGCGCCCCACCGTCTGGCAGGGAACCGATGGCGAGCACCCGCGGCGTCGGCACGCCGACGGCCCCGGCCCGGCTGGCCACGAACGCCTCGTGCTCCACCGCCCGCTGCCGATCCCGCTCGACCCGCCGGTCGCCGGCGCTGCGCAGGCGCACCCGCCGCCACAGCCGGAACAACCGGTCGGCGAAGTGCTCCTCCGTGCTCTGGGCCTTGACGAACACGGTGCGCCCCGTGGCCAGCTCCACGACCCACGGCACCGAACCCCGGGCATCGACGGCGAGGGGTTCGATCCCCGCCACCGGCAGCCCGGCCGCTTCCAGTCCCCGCACCACCTGGTCGGTGGTGGGCCGGGAGGACGGCGACCCGCCCACCAGGGCCACGATCGACCCCACCAGGCCACCGAAGGTGAGGACCACGAGCCGTGCCGGCAGCGACCCGGTGGCCCACATGCTGGCCACCAGGGTGGGCACGACCAGGGCGGCGGCTCCGGCCCGCGCCAGCGCCCTCGGCCACCAGTCCGACACGGTGATCATCGCCGCCGCGCCCGCCGCCACCACCGCCATCCAACGTCGCTCGGCCAGCTCGGTGGGTACCCACACCTCGTCGACCCGGGCCGTGACGACCAGGTACAGCCCCGCCGCGGCCAGCACTGCGCCGCTCACCACGGCCAGGTAGCGCAACCGGCGCCACAGCACCTGTTGGGCCAACCCCACCCCGATGATCACCAGGGCCGCCACCACCGCGGCCGAATCGATGAGGGTGCCGGTGGACCGGCCGAGACCAGATCCGGCCTGGCGCACATCCAGGACCAGGCCCTCGACGCTGCGGTCGAGCACGTGGGGAGCGATCAGGAGGGCTCCGAGGGCGCCAGCGAACGCCAGGGCCCGCCCGAGGAACACAGGAGAGCGGCGGTAGGGCACCGCCTCGGCCGCGGCCTGGAACGGCCGGACCCGGGCCACCTCGACGCCCCCGCTGGACCCACGGCCGGCACGGTCGTCTGGTCTGTCGCTCCGGTCAGTGGGGTACGGGCTCTGGTCATGACCCTCCGAATGATCCCTCCGACCGTCTCCGCCCCGTCCACCCCGCCGGTCTTCACCGGTGGCGGGCGCCACTGGACGCGTCAGGACACGGTCCGCGCCGTGGTCGCCGGGGTGGCGCTGGTGGGCTCGGGTGCTGCTGCGGCTCATGGTCTCTCCCCGTTCGAACGGCTGGTGTACGACGCCGTCTACGCCGTCCCGAGCGCCATCTACCCCGTGGTGTGGCCGGTGATGCAGATCGGCAGCCTCGGGGGCGGCCTGGCCCTGGCCGCCGCCATGGGCGTGGGCACGAGGCGGTGGTCGGTCGGCGCCTTCGGACTGGCCGCGGTGGGCAGCTCGTGGGTCGTGGCCAAGGCCATCAAGGCCCTGGTGAAGCGGGGCCGGCCCACCGAGTTCGAACTGGTCACCGCGTTCGACCGGGGTGCGCCCGACGGGGGTCTGGGCTTCGTGTCGGGGCACACCACGGTCGCCTTCGCCCTCTACGCCATGGCGGTCCCGCACCTGTCGCGGCGGTACCGGGTCCCGGCCGTGGTGCTGGCCTCGCTGGTCGGCCTGTCGCGCATCTACGTCGGTGCCCACCTGCCGCTCGACGTCGTGGGCGGGGCCGCCCTGGGCACCCTCACGGGCGAGGCCTTCCGGTGGACCGAGACCCGCTGGCGCAGCGGGCGGCTGCCGGGCGTGTCCGCCGAGGACCCCGTGCCCACCTGACCATCTCCCGGGCCCAACCCGACCCCGACCCCGGCCACGCTCGATCTCGCCGATCCGGTGCGGGGCCCGGTACATTCGACGTCTTGCCCAGGGAGCTCACGACGGTCTCGGTCCTGAGACGACTGGACGGCGTGCTGCGCTCGCCGCGGCTCGTGCCGGCGCTGGCCCTGGTGGCCGCCGTGGTGGCACTCCTGTCGGAGCACTACGTGTACCCGGGCTTCTCCTGGAACCGTGACGAGCCCGTCTACCTCTGGCAGTCCGGCCTGCTGCGCCACGGCCAGATCACCGTGAGCGACTTCGGGTTCCCCGAGGTGCTCCAGCCGTGGCTCACCGGGCACCGCGACGGCGTCTTCTTCTCCCAGTACCCGCTCGGTTGGCCCCTCGCCCTGCTCGTGGGCCAGGTGCTGGCCTGGCCGGCCCTCACCCTGGCGCTGTCGGCGGCATTGGCGGTGGTGGGTACCTACGCCCTGGCCCACGAGGTCACCCGGGACCGTCGCGTGGCCGGGCTCAGCGCATCGCTGTTCCTGGCCTCTCCGATCGTGGCCGTGCAGGGCGGCGTGTACCTCACCTACCTGTTCTCGGTCGGTCTGGGCACGCTGTTCACGGCCAACTTCCTGGCCGGCGTCCGGCTGGGCTCCCGCCGCCGGGTGATGGTGGCCGGAGCCCTGCTCGGGTGGATCGTGATGACCCGGACCTTCGACGCCGTGATGTGGGCCGCGGCGGTGGGGGGTTTCGTGCTGGTCCCCGAACGACGGGCGTGGCGCCGCCACCTGCGGCTGGTTCCGCCGTTCCTGGCCGCCGCGGTGCCGCTGGTGGTGCTCCAGTTGCTCCACAACCGCCACCTCAGCGGCAACCCGCTGGAGTTCCCGATCACCGTCGCCGACCCGCTGGACACCTTCGGCTTCGGCGAGCGTCGCATCATGCCGGCGATGGACACGGTGGACTACACCCCCCGGAACGCGGTGCGCAGCTCGCTCAAGAACGCCTTCTTCCTCCCCTGGTTCCTGGTCGGGGCCTACCTCGGCGCCGCGGTCGCCGCACTGGGGGTGCTGAGCCACCTGCGGCGTCGGTCCACGTGGTTGCTGGTGGCGATCTGCGCCGCGTTCCCGCTCGGGTACTTCTCGTTCTGGGGCATGCACGTGTCCGCGCTCACCAGCCGCCTGAGCGGCCCGATCTACTACATCCCCGTCTACGTGCCGCTGTGCGTCCTCATGGCCCAGGGCTTCGTGTTCGGGGCCCGTCGCCACCCGCGTCTGACGTCGGTTCTGGCCGTGGCGGCCCTGGTGGTCACCGTCCCGGTCGGCGTCGGCCGGCTCGGGCTCAACCGCCAGCTCAGCCGGATCCAGCTGGCGTGGACCGACGCCACCGCCACCATCGAGGGCCCGGCGGTGGTCGTGCTCTCGCCCAGCCCCTACCTCCTGTACCTCAACCCGGGAGCGGGGAACGGCGCCGACCTCGAGGACGACATCATCTGGGCCACGGACGCCCACCCCTCGGTCATCGAGCTGATCGAGGCCCACCCGGATCGGCGGACCTACGTCCAGCGCGCCGACGTCCCCACCGCCGCGCAGCTGCCGCTGGAGACCACCCGGCCCTACGAGGTGGAGGTGGTGCCCGCGGAGATCGTGCGGGGGCCCGTCCTCGAGATCCCCGTCCGGGTCGTGCCCGGGCGGGCCGGGGCGGTGAGCGTGGCCCTGGTGATCGACGAGCAGGTCCACTGGCGCGACGTCACCGCCGATGCCGGCGCCGGCGAGGTGGTCGAGACCTCGTGGCTGGTGGCGGCCGACGTGGTCGGGGCCGGGCCAGGGGCCCTGGCGGTGCCGGCCGGAGGCGCCACCATCGAGGTCCTGGTCGGGTTCGGAGCGACCCCGGGGGAGGCCCGGGCCACACCGTCGCTGAAGTACGAGCTCCTCGTGCAGTCCGGGCCCACCATGCGCGCCCTGCTGCCGGGCACGGCCTTCCGGCCCGACGAGAACATCCCCGACGAACTGGTCTGGCGCGACACCGTGCCCGCGGCCGACTTCGAGGTCAGCGCCCGGGGCCGGCTCGGGACCTGACCGCGTCGGCCACCACCGCCGCCACCACGAACCCCACCGCCAACCAACCCAGCTCCGGTCGGTCCAGTGGGCGGGCCAGGGCCAGCGCCGCGGCCGCGAGCGGGGCGACCGACCACGTGAGCACGGGCCAGCGGGCCACCGCCGCGGCCGTCAGGCCCACGAGCACCGCGATCCACGGCCGGCTCACGAACAGCGCCGCGCCGCCAGCGACGGCGCCCGCGGTCGCCGCCGGGGCCAGGCGGGCCCGGGGCCCGGCGGCGTTCGCGGCCTCCGCCTGGCGCCCCGATGGCCGGAGGGGCGCGAACCGGGGCCGCGATCCGGCCGGCACGGGGCCGCCGGCCCCCACCCCCCCCCGCGGGGGGGAAAAGAGGACCCCGCCGCGGCGCCGGCGAAGCCGGGTGCATCGGCGGTCTCGTCGCCGGTC
>DAIMFV010000001.1:47214-47809 GCA_036724365.1 Acidimicrobiales bacterium
CGGCGTGGCGCCGCGGTGGCGGGGGGGGCGGGACCCGGGGCGGGGATCGGGCCGGCAGGGGGCCCCCGGCGGGGGCCCCCACCAGGAGCGCCACCGCCACGACCAGCGTGAGGAGGCTGACGACCATCGCCACCCACACGGTGCGCTGGGGGGTCCAGGTGAGTCGCACGGTCACCGGACCGGGGCCGTCGGGCGTGATGACCCAGCCGTCGGCGTAGCCGTCGACCAGGGTGCGGGCGCCGACCTCGCCCCCGTCGACCTCGACGGTCCAGCCCGCGCTCGCGCTCTGGGCCAGGACGAACCAGAACGGCGTGCCGTCGGCCTCGACCGTGGCCCGCACCGAGGTCCGGTCCACGACCTGCGACACCACCCGGGCCGGTGCGTCGTCGGCACCGGTGCCCCGCACCGCGGTGGTTCCCACGTCGCCGCCCGGGGCCGAGCTCAGCACGAGGGTGTCGAGGTCGACCCCGGTGACCGCGCCCAGTCGGCTGCGGAGCCGGTGCGGGCCGGGAGCCAGATCGAGGTCGCCACAGGCCTCGACCGAGAGCGTGCCGGCGGGGGAGGGGGGGCCCAGGGGGGACGGCGCCGCCGCCCC
>DAIMFV010000001.1:47819-59159 GCA_036724365.1 Acidimicrobiales bacterium
GATCCCGGTGGTGGCGGCGGCGACCTGGATGCCTTCGATCTCGGCGATGCCCACCGGGAGGACGGCGGCGGCCTTCGACGCGTCTGTGGGGCGGGGCACCACCGAGGTGACGTGGACCCGGACGGTGTCGGCGGTTCGGGGTGCCGGCCTGAGTGGCACCGTGACGGGTACCAGGTGGCCGGGCTGGCTGCCCTCGGTGAGGGGGCCCACGAGGTGGTTCGCCACCACCTCGCCGTCGACGGTGACCGACACCATCGCCGGGAGCGAGTGCCGACCGTCGGCGACGACGTCGAGCCGGAGCTCGTCGCCGAGGACCACGGCCTCCTCCCCGGTCACCTCGATCCACGGCCCCTCGTCATCGACGGCACCGGTCCACGCCGTGGCCGCATCGCCGTCGAAGGCCCGGGACGCCCGGGAGTCCGGCGAACCCTGGAGGCGACTGGAGGAGGAGATCACCGCCGGACCCCGGGTGCCGAGGAGGCCGTCGAGGACGGGGTCGGCGGCACCGCCGGCCGGACGGGCGGTGCCGGTGAGCGTGAACGACCTGGCCGTCGGGAGGTCGAACGAGCGGTCGAGGACCGCCTCGTCGTCGCCCCGGGTCCAGTCGTCGGGATCGGTGCGCAGGCGGGTGAGCACGAGGTCGAGCGATCGGTCGTGGCTCGCCTCGCCCACCTCGTCGAGGAGATCCCGGGGGAGGCGCACCGTCTCCTCCACCCGGAGGTCACCGAGGCCGACCTCGGCGAAGCCCACCGCGTTGGCCAGCCCCGGGTCGAACCCGGGATCGGACACCTCCAGGATCTCGACCTCGACCGCGCCCACCTCCTGCTGGGGCACCGCGACCACCTGGCCGTCGGGCTGCACGGATGTGCGGTCCAGGTCGACGTCGATGGCCGGGCCCTCGTCGAAGCGGAGACGGGCCCGGGTGATGATCCGGTCGCGAGGGCCGTCCTGGGGTTGGACCAGGACCACCCGGTCCACCGTCCGCGGCTCGTCGAACTCGACGGTGAGGCGCTGGCCGGTGGGGTCCGCTCCGCCGACGCGCCACGACGTGTCGACCCGGCCGTCGAGCGCGGCCACCGGCCGATCCTCGGGCCGGGCGGCACCCCCGCCCGCCGAGGTGGCCCGAACCGTCGCCCCGACCTGGTCGACCACCGACCGGGTGCGGTCGGAGGGGTCGGGGAAGGTCTGGAGGCGGGCGTCGTAGCCCGACGGTTCCACCATGGTCTCGCCCGCCTCCTCGGTGGGACCCCGGGTCTCACGCAAGGAGTAGAACCACGTCTGGATGCGTCGGCGGTTGCCGTCGGTCACCACGAGCGCCGCGTCGCTCGCCACCGCGTCGGCGAGCTGGCGGTCGGTGAGCGACCCCGACAGGAGCACCAGGGCCCGGCCGTCGAGCAGGCCCGCCGAGGCGGCGTCGACGATGCCGTCGGCGTCGCCGGCCAGCACCACCGGCCGATCGGTGGGGGCCACCCGCACGATCGGCCGGGCGTCGTCGACCTCCAGGACCGCCACCGGCGGCAGCGGGGTGGAGCGGTCGAGGCCCCCGTCGGCCGAGAGGTCGGACGGGAGCACGGCGTCGAGGGTGGCGTCGCCGACGTTCACCACCGGTTCGCCGAAGGTGGTGGGATCGCCGAGCCCAGGAGCCCGCGGGTCCACCACCAGGCGCCACACGGCGTCGGGGCGGGGGAGTCCGAAGCGCTCGAACCGCAGGTCGTTGCGGAGGACCACGGAGCCCGCCCCCAACAGCCGGGCCACCGACGCCACCGCGGCGGGGTCGAGCACCCCGTTCTGGAGCCGGCGGTCGAGGGCATCGAGCAGCAGCGCGGACTCGGGCGAGCCGTAGGGGAGGATCTCTCGGGCCACGTAGGCCCGATCGGTGAGCAGGGGGGTGACGGGTTCCACCGCGTTGCCCCACCGGTAGTCGGCGAAGTTCGCACCGGGAAGCTCCAGCACTCTGGTCCCCGAGCCCGCGGCGTCGAGGTGGTCGGCCGCCTGTTCCCAGTAGCTCGGCAGGTCCTCGGGCCGGTTCATGCCGTCCGACAGCATCCCCACCCGGGCGACCGGTGCCAGCCCGGCCACCGCCACCAGCACCACCGCCGCGGTCGCCGCCCACCGGGCCCGGCCCGGCACCGCGGCCACACCGGCGGCCAGGACCAGCCCGAGCGCCAGCACCACCACCGGCACCACCCGCGGATGGTTCCGGAACGCCAGACCGGCCGAGGTGCCCTCGACCACCGCCCGGAACAGGCGGCCGGCCGGGCTCGGATGGTCGTAGGGCCAGGCCCCCACCGCGACCACGGTGGCCCCGAGCAGACCGACGACCACGGCCCGTTGGCCCCACCGCAACACGGTGGCCACCGCCAGCGCCAGCACGGGTACGAGGAAGCTCAGGGCGATCGCGACCGGGTGGTTCTCGTAGTAGTCGGCCTGGTCGAGCGACCAGCCGGCCCGGTCGGACCCGTAGAAGAACCAGTTGCCCAGGCCCCGGAGCACGTCGTCGGGCGACGACCGCTCGGCCACGGTCCTGAGGTTCTCGGTGAGCTGCAGCACCGGCATGCCGTAGGCACCCTGGATGCGGAGACCGGCCAGCCACCACAGGCAGATCGGCAGGGTGAGGGCGCCGATGCGGAGCGCTGCTCCCGTGGCCGAGCGGAGACCGGCCCGGTTCCGGCGGGCCGCGTCGACCAGCACGACCAGGGGCGCCACCCCCACGAGGAGGAGGGACGCCGCGTTCACCCCGGCCACCGAGAACGTGACGAGCGCGAACGCCGCCGGATGGCGCCAGCCCCCCCGGTGGACGGACCGGCGGGTGAGCTCCACCAGCCACGGCAGCCCGACCCAGGGGAGCAGCAGCACCGACGTACGGGCCGTGAAGGCCAGTTGGTACGGCGTGAGGGCGTAGACGATGGCCCCGGCGAGGGCGGCACCGCGTCCCAGGCCGAGGGAGCGAACCAACCAGCGCATGCCCAGGGCCGCTGCCAGGGTGAGGGTGCCGAGCCACAGCCGTTGGGCCACCCAGTCGGGCACCCCGACCGCGTCGAAGGCCCAGAACCACGGCCCCATGGGCCAGAGGTAGCCGATGTGCTGGTGGGGCACCGTCCCCGCTCCCACCGACGGGTCCCACAGGTACGCCGCGTCGCGCAGGAAGCCGCCGGGGTCGACGTAGAGCGCCTGCTTGCTGTCCGAGCTCAGCTGGCCGGGGGCCGAGACGAGGAACGGGACGTAGGCCAGCACCGCCAGCAGCGCCGTGTCGACGAGGCCCGACCAGGGGCGGCGACCTCGAGCCGGCGGTGTGGTCATGACCGCCGGAGTGTACTGACACCCGCCGGTGCGACCCTGGACCACCACCGGACCGCTACCGTACGCCGGTCCGGTCGATCACGGCCGGCCCGACCCGTTCCCGTGACCCCGCCGTGACCCACCCGTCGCCCCCCGCCGAGCCGGAGGCGTCCACCGCCCCCCACGGCACCGGCCCCACCCGAGGCTCCGGTCACCCGTCGGGTTCGTGGCGGCCGCTGTGGGCGGTGGCCGCGCTCTGCTACCTGCCGTTCCTGCTCACCCGACCGGGCTGGGTCAGCGCCGACACCAAGTCCTACCTGTACCTGGACCCCGGCGCCCTGCTCGACAAGGCGTGGTCCATGTGGGACCCGGGCGTGGGTCTGGGAACGGTCTCCCACCAGACCATCGGCTACCTCTGGCCCATGGGGCCGTGGTTCTGGACGTTCGACGCGCTCGGGGTGCCCGACTGGGTGGCCCAGCGCCTGTGGTGGGGCACGTTGCTGTTCGCCGCCATCAGCGGGGTTGCGTACCTGTTGCGCCTCTTCCGGCTGCCTGCGCTGGCGGTGTGGCCTGCCGCGTTGGCCTATGGCCTGAGCCCGTACGCGGTGGCCTACCTCGGTCGGCTCTCGGGTGTGCTGCTGCCGGCCATCGGCCTGCCGTGGTTGCTGGGCCTCACCATCTCGTCCATCCGGGTCCGGTCCTGGCGCCACCCCGCCCTGTTCGCCCTGGTGGTGGCCACGGTGGGCAGCGTGAACCTCACCGCGCTGGCCCTGGTGGGGGTGGCCCCCCTGCTCTGGGTGCTGTTCGCCCTCGTCAGCCGGGAGGCGCCGCCTCGTCGGATCCTGGGCGCGGTCGCCCGCATCGGCCTGCTCGCCACACTGACCAGCGCGTGGTGGCTGGCCGGTCTCACCGTGCAGGCCACCCACGGCATCGACATCGTGCGCTACAGCGAGTCGGCCGAGGTGGTGGCGCGCACCTCGACCGCCTTCGAGGTGGTGCGGGGGCTCGGCTACTGGTTCTTCTACGGCGGCGACAAGTTGGAGCTCTGGATCGAGCCCAGCTTCCAGTACACCCAGCGGGCGCTGATCTTCGCCATCACCTTCGTGGTGCCGGTCGCCGCGCTGCTCGGCGCGGCCGTGGGTCGGTGGCGCCACCGCACCTACTTCGCCAGCCTGTTCGTGGTCGGGGTGCTCCTCGCCGTCGGCGCCCACCCGTGGAGCGACCCCTCGCCCCTCGGCCGGCTGATCAAGGTCTTCCTGGGCACCGAGCGCGGGCTCGCCTTCCGCAGCTTGCCCCGGGCCGTGCCGTTGGTGGCGCTGGCTGCGGCTGCCCTGGTGGCAGGGGCCCTGGCGTGGACCGCCGGACGCCGCCCCCGGGTGGCCCGTCCGGTGGCGGCCGTGGTGGTCCTGGCATCGGTCCTGGGCATGGTGCCGCTGTGGCAGCGCTCGATCGTGCAGGACAGCCTGGCGCGTCGCGAGGTGCCCGACTACTGGCTCGATGCGGCCGATCTGATCGACGAGCGCGACGACGGCACGCGGGTCCTGGAGATCCCCGGGAGCGACTTCGCGTCGTACCGGTGGGGCAACACCGTCGACCCGATCACGCCCGGTCTGGTCGAACGCCCCTACGTGGCCCGCGAGCTGGTGCCGTACGGCACCCCCATGTCCGCCGATCTGCTGAACAGCCTGGACCTCCGCCTGCAGGAGCGCACGCTCGAGCCCGAGTCCCTCGCGCCACTGGCCCGGCTGTTGCGGGCCGGCGACCTGGTGATCCGCGGTGATCTGCAGTTCGAGCGCTACAACCTGGCCCGACCACGCCTGGTGTGGCGCCTCGTGCAGCGGGCGCCCGGGCTCTCCGAGCCGATCCCGCTCACCGGGCCCACGGCGAACCGACCGATCGCGCGGTTGCCCATGCACGACGAGGTCTGGCTGCTCCAGGAGCAGGGGCTGGACGACAGCCCGGCCGTGGCGGTGGTGCCCGTGGACGACGTGCCCACGATCGTCGACCTCAAGCCGGCGGAGGGTGCGGTGCTGCTGTCGGGCGACGGTGCGGGCATCGTGGATGCGGCCGCGGCCGAGCTGATCGACGGCACCGAGCTGATCCGCTACAGCGCCAGCCTCGACCCCGACGAGGTGGCCGCCGAACTGGACCGGGGCGCCTCGTTGGTCGTGACCGACGGCAACCGGAAGCGGGGGGAGCGGTGGGGGTCGCTCCGCCACACCCGGGGGCACACCGAGCGGGTCGACGAGACCCAGCTGGCCGAGAACCTCACCGACAACCGCCTGCCCCGGTTCCCCGACGCCGGCTCCGACGTGCAGACGGTGGCGATCCAGCGGGGAGGCATCCAGGTCGATGCCACGTCGTACGGGAACCCGATCACCTTCGCGGCCGACGGCCGGCCGGCGCTGGCGGTCGACGGCGACCTGGAGACGGCGTGGGCCACCGCCGCCTTCAGCGATGCCCGGGGTGAGCGCATCGTCCTCACCCTCGATGAGCCACTCGACCTCGACCACCTCGACCTGTTCCAACTGCCCGAGGTGCGCACGACCCGGGCCATCACCCGGGTGCGGGTCGACGTGGGCGACGGTCGACCGGTGGAGGTCGACCTCGGTGCGTCGTCTCGCCTGCCCCCCGGCCAGCGCGTCGACCTCGGCCCTCGTACCACCAGCCGGATCGAGATCACGATCCTCGCCGACAACCTGAACGAACCGATGCGCTACGGCGACGCGGGCCCGGTGGGGTTCACCGACATCGGCCTCGGTGGATCGGGCCCCGTCCTCGACGAGATCATCCGCATGCCGGTCGACCTCGTCGACGCGATGGAGGCGGCCGACAGCGACGCCGCCCGGGCTGCGGCGCTGACCTACGTGATGACCAGGCTCCGCCAGGACCCCACCGACCGCACCCGCGAGGACGAGGAGCGCGGGATCGCCCGGTTGTTCCGCGTGCCGGCGGCGCGGACCTTCTCGTTGAGCGGGACGGCCCGGCTCTCGGGCCGGGCGGCGGACCCCATCCTCGACGACGTGCTCGGCGTGTCCTCACCGGACCTGCAGGTGACCAGCAGCCTCCGGCTGAGCGGGAGCCGCATCGACCGGGCCAGCGCCGCGCTCGACGGTGACCTCACCACGTCCTGGCGCAGCGCGTTCGGACGGGCCGACGGCGAGTCGATCACGGTGACCACCGCGGAGCCCCGGGTGTTCGACCACCTCGACCTGGTGGTGGTGGCCGACGGCGTGCACTCGGTGCCCACCGCGCTGGTGGTGAAGGTCGACGGCCGGGTGGTGGCCACTCCGACGCTGCCCGAGGTGGCCGACGGCGAGGAGCTGGGGCACACGGTGGCGGTTCCCGTGGACCTGCCGCCCACCACCGGGTCCACCCTGGAGGTGGAGGTGGACCGCAGTCGTACGGTCAGCTCGGTCGACTGGACGTCGGTGCAGCCCATCGACCACCCGTTCGCCATAGCCGAGCTGGGCATCGACGGGCTGGAGGTGCCGGCTGCCGCCCCGACCTTCGACGACCGCTGCCGCGACGATCTGGTGACCGTCGACGGGGAGGCCGTGTCGGTGCGCGTGGTGGGGTCCACGGTCGATGCCCTCGCCGGCGAGCCGCTGGGCCTGGAGGTGTGCGGTGGCACCGACATCGACCTGGCGGCCGGGGACCACGAGGTGCACGCCCGCCCCGGTGTGCGCACCGGCATCGATGTGGACCAACTGGTCCTCACCGCCGAACCGGCCGACGGTGCCGCCTCCGCGGGCGTCGACGAGGCGGACCCGGAGGGAGCCGGCGAGCTGACCGTGCTGGCGTCCGCCCCCGACCACGTCCGTGTCTCGCTCGACGGCCTCACGCCCGGCGAACCGGTGTGGCTGATCCTGGGCCAGAGCCACACCGACGGTTGGGTCGCCACCACCGCGTCCGGCGGCGACCTGGGTCCGTCCCAGCTCGTCGACGGCTTCGCCAACGGCTGGCTGGTGGTGCCGGACTCCACCACCCTCACGGTGGACCTGGACTTCACCCCGCAGCGACGGGTCGACGTGGGCCTGGCCGTGTCGGCCCTGGGCGCGGCGGCGTGCCTGGTGCTGGTGGCCCGGCGCCCCCGGGCCGTGGCGGTGGTGCCACCGGGTCTGCCCGGGCTGCGCGACCCCCTGGCGGGTCGGCCCGCGGCCCGGCCCGTGGCGCTCGCGGTCGGGGTCGGGGTGGCGATCGGTGCCGTCCTGGTGGTGCCACCGGTGGTGGCGTTGGTGCTGGGCCTGGCCGCTGGACTCGGAACCCGGCGGCGCCGGCTCCGGATCGGCGTGGCCCTGCTCCCCGCCGCGCTCGTGGGGGCGGCCGCGCTGTACGGGTTCGCTCTGCTGGTGCGCTACTACATCGCTCCCGGGGTGGAGTGGGTCCACGAACTGGAGCGGCTCCACCCGATCGCGCTCGCGGGGGTGGTGGCCCTGGCCGTCGACGTGGTGGTCGACGCGGTGTGGCGGCGTGACGGACGGCCCCGGTTCACCCGTCGGGCGTCAGGGCGTGGCCCGGGGGTAGCCCCGTTCGACAGCGCGGGCCAGGATGCCCAGGGTGGCCCGTAGGGCCCCCTCCGAGAGCACGGGGAAGATGCCTGCCCTGCGCCAGACGGGATCGATGGTCGACCAGTCGTAGTACGAGGTCACGACGGTTCCGTCCGCGGCGGGAGCGAGTCGGTAGCCGTACACGTGGCCGATCTGGGGTTCGATCTGACCGACGATGGTCCAGGCGATCTCCTCGTCGGGCACGAATCGGGTGATGGTGACCGTCACGTCGTAGCGGCCGAGGGGGTAGTCGTTCAGGGCTTCCCGGTCCATGTGCACCACGAAGGTGTCACCCTCGGCGGCGACCCGGGCGCCCTCGGCGTCCAGGAGCATCCCCGAGCTGTCGATGGCCACGTGGCCCTGCGGGTCGGTGAGCACCCGGAACACCTCGGCGGGCGTCGCCTCGATGAGGCGGCTGACCTCCATCCGTTCGTCGTCCACCCGGGTCTCCTGCTCGTTCGCGGTTCGGTGGAGGCAGTCTGGCAGCAGGTGGGCACGGACCCCGGCTCCGGGGAGGGCCCGTCCGGTGGACGTGAGTTGACCGTTCGGTCAAGACCGTGGTTGCCTGCGAAGGGCCGCCACCGGGGCGGACCCGTGAAGGAGCGCCCATGTCGCCCACCGCCACCTCCACCGCCGACCCCCGGGGCCTGATCCTCATCACACCGGCGGCCTTCGCCGACATGGACGCCTGGCACGCCACCGCGGCCGAGCTCCGCCGGGAGAACCCCGTGGCCCTGGTCGAGTCCGACGGCTGGCCCACGTTCTGGGCGGTGACCCGCCACGCCGACGTGCTCGAGGTGTCCCGCCGCAGCGACGTGTTCCACAACACGGGGCGGTCCGCGCCGGGGCCCGACATCCAGTACGACGTGCTCGACGCCATGGGCATCCGTCCCAAGACGCTCGTGCACATCCACGGCGAGGTCCACCAGAAGCACCGCCAGGTCACCAACGAGTGGTTCAAGCCCGCCGCCGTGCGTCGCCTCCAGCCCGCGATCGATGCGATCGCCGAGGAGTTCGCCGACCGCCTGGCGGCCTTCGACGGCGAGTGCGACCTGGCGGCCGACATCATCGTGCCGTTCACCCTCCGGGTGATCATGAGCATCTACGGCGTGCCGGAGTCCGACGAGGCCCTGATGCTGGAGCTCACCCAGGGGCTCTTCGGTGCGGCCGACCCCGAGTACCTGGGCGACTTCTCGGACCCCCTGGCCCTCGTCACCGAGACGGTGGCCCGCTTCCAGGCCTACTTCGACGCCATCACCGCAGACCGTCGGGCCCACCCCACCGACGACCTGGCCACCGTCATCGCCAACGGGGTCATCGACGGGCTGCCCCTCGGCGAGGACGAGCGGCTCTGGTACTACATCATCGTGGCTACCGCCGGGCACGACACCACGTCGTTCGCGCTGTCCGGTGGGTTCGAGCAGCTCCTGCGCCATCCCGACCAGCTCCGGGCCGTGCAGGACGATCCGTCGCTCGCCGGGGCCGCCGCCGAGGAGATGATCCGCTGGACCAGTCCGGTGCGCAGCTTCATGCGGTGGGCCCAGGAGGACCACGAGCTGGGCGGGGTCACCATCCGCAAGGGCGAGGCCGTGCTCACCTCCTACCCGTCGGCCAACCGCGACGACGACGTCTTCGTGGACCCGATGCGCTTCGACATCGCCCGCCCCGACGCCGACAAGTTGCTCTCGTTCGGGCTGGGCGTGCACTACTGCCTGGGGTCCCAGGTGGCCCGGCGCGAGGTGCGCACCCTGCTGGCGGCCATCCTCGGGCGGGTGGCCACCATCGAGCTCGCCGGTGATCCGCAGTGGTCGGAGTCGCACTTCGTGAGCGGGGTGAAGCACCTCCCGGTGCGCTTCACCCTGCGCTGACGAGGGCCCGCCCCCGACCTCCTTGACTTCTTGCACGACGCGTGCAAAGACTCGGGCCAGCCGGTCCCGATGGGGTGACCGCCACGATGAGCGAGGGTGCCGTGACGGACCTGGGGACCACCGACCCGACCACCGACCCGATCGACCACGAGGCCTTGCGGGCCCGGTACCGCCTCGAGCGGGACAAGCGGCTCCGCCCGGACGGCAACGAGCAGTACCTGCAGCCCACCGGCCGCTACGCCCACCTGCTCGACGACCCCTGGACCGAACGGACCGACCGCCCGCCGCTGTCCGACGAGGTCACGGTGGCCGTCATCGGCGCCGGTTTCGGAGGGCTGGTCACCGGCGCCCGCCTGAAGGAGGCGGGCGTCACCGACGTGCGGTTGATCGACGGCGGGGGAGACGTGGGTGGGGCCTGGTACTGGAACCGGTACCCGGGAGCCATGTGCGACACCGCGGCCATGATCTACCTGCCGCTGCTGGAGGAGACCGGCCACCGGCCCAGCCAGAAGTACGTGCCGGCCACCGAGATCTACGAGCACGCCCGTCGCATCGCCCGCCACTACGACCTCTACGAGGGCGCCCTGTTCTCCACCCAGGTGACCAGCCTCGACTGGGACGAGGAGGCCGGCCGGTGGATCATCCGCACCGACCGGGGCGACGAGATCCGGGCCCGGTACGTGGCCATGGGCACCGGTCCGCTCCACCGCCCCAAGCTCCCCGGCATCGCCGGCATCGAGACGTTCGCCGGCCACGCCTTCCACACCAGTCGTTGGGACTACGCCTACACCGGCGGGGGACCGGCCGGCGAGCCCATGACCGGCCTCGCCGGCAAGCGGGTGGGCATCATCGGCACCGGTGCCACGGCCGTGCAGTGCATCCCGCACCTGGCCCGGTCGGCCCGTGAGCTGTACGTGTTCCAGCGCACCCCGTCGTCGGTCGACGTGCGCAACAACCACGAGATCGACCCCGACTGGTTCGCCGACCTCCAGCCGGGCTGGCAGCGGGAGTGGCTGCTCAACTTCGCCACCCTGCAGACGGGCGGCTTCGCCGACGAGGACCTGGTGCGAGACGGCTGGACCGACATCTCCCAGCGCATACGCGACCGGGTCGTGGCCGAGATCGAGCGGGGCGAGCCGTTCACCCCCGAGACGGTCCAGCACGCCTTCGAGGTGAGCGACGACGAGAAGATGTCCGAGATCCGCGCCCGGGTCGACGCCGTCGTCGCCGACCCCTCGACCGCCGAAGCCCTCAAGCCCTGGTACCGCCAGCTCTGCAAGCGGCCCTGCTTCCACGACGAGTACCTGCAGGCCTACAACGAACCGGGCACCCATCTCGTCGACACCGACGGCAAGGGCGTGGAGCGCATCGACGAGACCGGGGTCTGGGCCGGGGGCGTGCACTACGACCTGGACTGCCTGATCTTCGCCTCGGGGTTCGAGGTGGGCACCGAGTACGCCCGTCGCTCGGGCTTCGAGACCACCGGGCGCAACGGTGAGACCCTCAGCGGGCACTGGGCCGACGGGATGCGCACGCTCCACGGCACCCACGTGCACGGCTTCCCGAACCTGTTCATCATCGGGATGACCCAGGGCGCCAACCTGATCTCCAACGTCACCCACAACCTCACCGAGGCCGCCACG
>DAIMFV010000002.1:0-651 GCA_036724365.1 Acidimicrobiales bacterium
CGGGAGGCGTTCGTGTGGGCGATGGAACCCGAGCCGCTGTTCGACCACCGCCTGACCGGCGGGCGGTGGTTCAGCGCCGACGAGGACCGCGACGCCGCGTCCGTGGCCGTGGTCGAGCGGAACCTGGCGCAGACCGTGGGCATAGCGGTCGGCGACGAGGTGACCGTGGAGACCGCGGCGGGCGATGCCACGTTCCGGGTCGTCGGGGTGACGAACAACCAACAGGAGAACGGGACGGTCCTCTACATCCCGCTCACCACCGGCCGGACGCTGCTCGGTCGACCCGACGGGGCGTCGTCGTACCTCGTGCGGGCCGAATCGCCCGACCCGGCCACCGCGGACCGGGTCACCACCGCGGTGGAGGACGCCCTTGCCGCCCTGGGCTACGAGGTGGGAGGCGAGGTGACCTATGTGGCCGAGCGCGACGAGGTGGCCGCCAACCGGTCGCTCACCACCACGATCGCCCTGTTGGGCTTCGTCATCGTGGCCACGAGCATGGTTGGCCTGGCCAACACCATGACCACCAACGTGCTGGAACGGACCCGCGAGATCGGCATCCTGCGCTGCATCGGCGGCCGGGCGCGCGACGTGCGGCGGATATTCACCACCGAGGGCGTCAGCCTGGCCGTGGTGGGGTGGGCGGCCGGCATC
>DAIMFV010000002.1:661-35518 GCA_036724365.1 Acidimicrobiales bacterium
TTCAACAAGCCATCGCTGTTGCTGGTTGCTCATGACGGCGAGTGGGTCCGGCGGCCGGGGTTCTCCCCGCCGCTGAACATCCTGATCGCGCTGGTCGGGACGGTGGTGCTGGCCCTGCTGGTGCTGTTCTTCCCGGTGCGCCGCGCCGTGCGGTTCCGGCCCGGCGACGCGCTGCGCTACGCCTGAGCCACCTGGTGGGCGACCGGGTGGGTCACACGCAGTGGTTGCGGATGGTGCCGATGCCTTCGATCCACGACTCGAGCACCTGGCCGGGCTGCAGCGACCGGGCGGGCTGGCGGGTCATGCCCACGCCGGCCGGGGTGCCGGTGAAGATCACGTCGCCCGGCAGCAGGGGCAGCACGGCGGACAGCTCGGCGACCAGGCGGGGGATGCCGAAGATGAGGTCGCTGGACCGGGCGTCCTGCACGGTCTCACCATCGACCGAGCAGCCCAGGGCGAGGTCGTCGGGATCGGTCAGCTCGTCGGGGGTCACCAGCCAGGGGCCCATGGGGCCGTAGCCCCGGCGGGACTTGCCGAGGGAGAACTGCATCCCGGCCGCGAACTGGAGGTGGCGGTCGCTGATGTCCTGGCCCACCGTGAGCCCGGCGACGTGGGACCATCCGTCGGCCTCGTCCACCCGGTCGGCGCGCCGGCCGATGACCGCCACCAGCTCAACCTCCCAGTCGACGCTCCCGCCCACGATCTCGACCGGGTCGAACGGGCCGCTGAGCGAGGCGGGGAACTTGGTGAAGGTGGCGGGCACCTCGGGGATGGCCATGCCGGACTCTTCGGCGTGGCTGCGGTAGTTGAGGCCGATGGCGAACACCTGGCGGGGTCGGGGCGCCGGGTTGGCGAGCTTCGCCTCGTCGAGCGGGCCGGTGCCGCCGGTGACCCCGGCCGCGAACGCGGTGAAGGCGTCCCAGTCCTCGTAGAGGGCCATGGGATCGGGGCCGAACCGGCCGTCGGACGCGGTGGCGATGTCGGCGACCTGGTCGCCCAGCACGAGGACGGCCCGGCCGTCGAGGTTGGCGATCTTCACGTGGTGCTCCCGGTGGGGTGGTGGGGGGTGGACAGCTGGTGCAGGTGGGTGCGGAGGTCGGCGAGCAGGTCCGACCCTTCCACGCTCCCGGTGGCGGTGCCATAGAGGACGAAGTCGGGTCGCTGGAGCGCCCAGGTCACCCCGCGATCGTCGAACCAGTGCTCGTAGGGGCTCCCGGGTGCGTCGAGCACCACGACGGTGCCCCCGATGGACTCGAACCAGGTCACGAGCGCGGGCGTGAGATCGGTGGGCCGGCCCCGGGTGGTGACCAGCCGCCAGCCGGCGCCATGGACGTCGTCGAAGAGTGGGCCGCCCGAGTCGCTGTTCGGGCCACGGTCCGCGCCGACGGCGCTCTGGAGGAACAGGTGCCCGGCGTGCGGACTGGTGGGGTGCACCAGCCCGGACTGCGGCCCGGGCAGGTCGCCGACCTCGGTGAGCTCGCCGGTGACCGCGGCCGACATGGCCTCGTCGCGGGCGGCGGCCTCGGCGGGGTCGGCGACGCAGATGACCTTGCCCAGGTCCATCGAGAACCGGATGGCGGCGCGGGCACTGGGGAGGCGCTCGTCATGGTAGGTGTCGAGCAGGGCGTCGGGGGCCCGGTCGGTGAGCACCAGGTCGAGCTTCCACGCCAGGTTGGCGGCGTCGCGGACGCCGGCGCACAGGCCCTGGCCCGCGAACGGTGGCATCTGGTGGGCGGCATCGCCGGCGATCAGGACCCGGCCCCGCCGCCAGGCTTCGGCGTAGCGGGCCTGGAAGGTGTAGGTGGCGTGGCGTTCGAGGTGGGCGTTGCCGGGGTGGACGTCCCACGGGGCCAGCAGCTCCCAGGCCCGGTCGGCGTCGTTGAGCACGTCGAGGGGCTCGTGGGGGAGGCGCATGAACTCCCAGCGCCGACGGCCCGGGCCCCCCGACACGACGGTGGTGGGTCGGGTCGGATCGCAGACCTGCACGTTGATCGGATCGAACGTGCGGGTGCGGTCGTCGAGCACGGCGTCGACGATGAGCCAGTCGTGGAAGAACCCCAGATCGTGCATGGCGATGCCCACCAGCTCCCGCACGGTGCTGTTCGCCCCGTCGCACCCCACCACGTAGCGGGCCCGCCAGGTGGTGCCGTCGGCGTCGCCCACGGCCACGTGGTCGTCGGCCTGCGTCAGCCCCGTGACCTCCACGCCGCGGTGGGTGGTGACGCCCGGAAGGGTGTCGGCCCGCCGTTCGAGCAACGCCTCCAGTTCGGGCTGGCAGAACATCGAGGACTGCGGCCAGCCGGATAGGCCAGCGCCGATGCGACCGAAGCGCAGCAGGGTGGTGCCGGCGGCGTTGCGCCACTCGTAGACCTCGGCCGGCTCGGACATGGCCCGCAGCTCGGCCCCGATGCCGCACGCCTGGAGGATGCGGCCGGTCTCGTGGTCGAAGTGCACGGCGCGGGGCAACGGGTAGGGCTGCGGCCAGCGTTCGAGCACGGCCACGGACCGGCCGGCCTGGCCCAGGAGGATGGCCAGGACCAGCCCGGCGGGCCCGCACCCCACGATGACCACGTCGGCGTCGACCGGTGCCCCGGCCCCTGGCGCGGCGGGCTGGTTCCCGGTGGCCGGCAACGGCTCGGTGGTCACGGCCGGGTGAGGGGCTGGTGGCCCCACGCGCTGATGCGGTCGTAGCGGCGGTCGTCGGCCCAGTCGTCGGTCACGACGCGCGCGCCGTGGCCCACCTCGACCTGGAACCCGGCGGGGCTCTGCACGTAGAAGCTGAACATGCCGTCGTTGTCGTGCCGGCCGAGACCGTTGGGGATGGGGAGGCCGCTCGCCCAGGCCCGGTCGAACGCCGCCCCCACGTCGTCGCGATCGACCGTCTCCACCATGAGGTGGTGCAGCGTCTGGGGCAGGTCGAATGGGGCCCGGGCCAGGGCGACGCTGTGGTGCCGGGCGTTGCAGTGGAAGAACCACACCTCCAGCTCGATGCCGGCGGCGATCTCCATCTCCAACCAGTCCGAGCGGCGCATCCCGAGGCCGTCGGTCAGGAACCGGCACGACTCATCGAAGGCGGTGGTGGCGAAGACCACGTGGCCGAACCCGACCCGATCGGTGAGGAACCCGTGCGGCACGAGCGGCGAGTGGAACGGCGCGTCGTCGGAGGCCAGGTCCACCGCGAGCTCCACCGGGACGCCCCACGGGGAGGTGGTGCGGGCGAGGCGGCGGACCCGGCGATCGGCGGCATCGCCTTCGCTCGCCGAGTCCACCTCGAAGCCTGCCGCCTGCATCCGGGTGACGGTCGCGTCGAAGGTGGCGTCGTCGGCCGCCTCGAACCCGACGAACGCCGCATCGTTGGCCGGACCGGACCGCACGATCAGGCGGCGGACCCGGTCGTCGTTGCGCCAGGTGAGGGAGCCGTCCTCGGTGGGTTCACCGGGTACCAGCCCGACGACGTCCGCGAAGAAGGGCGTGAGCGAGGCGGGGTCGGGAACCTCGAGGCCGAGGTAGGCGAGGGTCAGGTCGGGTCGCATGGTGGGTCGAACCTAAGGCTGATCGTTCGATCAGTCAAGACCCTGCCGATCGGATCGATCGACTAATCTTCTTCCATGCCCGCCCGGTCGGCTCCTCCTCCGGCTTCCGAGCCCGTCACGCCCGCCGGTACGGGTCGGACCCGCCGTGCCGCGTCGGAGGCGACCCAACGGCGGATCCTCGACGCCGCCCTCGACCTGTTCGCCGACCGGTCCTTCGACGGGGCCTCCACCCGAGACATCGCCGAGCGCGCCGGGGTGTCCCAGCCGTCGCTCGCCTACCACTTCCACTCCAAGGACGAGCTGTGGCGGGCCCCGGTCCACGGGGGCTTCGCCGGGGTCGTCGCCACCCCCACCGGGCGGATCGACGGCCCGCGCGGGGTGGGTCCTGTCACCACCGCCCGCCTGGTGCTGCGCGAGTTCATCGGCTTCGCCGCCGCCCACCCGCAGCTCCACCGCATCGTCTCCCAGGAGAGCTCGTGCGAGGGCGAGCGGTTCGAGTACCTCATCGACGTCCACGTGCGGCCCCTGTTCGAGCAGGCCACCGCCATGTTCGCCGAGCTCTCCGAGCGGGGCGCCGTGCCCGCCATCGACCCCGCGTTGCTCTACTACATCCTCATCGGGGCCGGTCCCACCCTCTACGTCCACGCCCCGGCCTACCGCCGGCTCACCGGCGGCGACCCGTTCTCGCCGGCCACCGTCGACGCCCACGCCAGCGCCGTCATCGGGCTCCTCTTCGGTCCCGAGCCGGCGCCGGGCAGCTGAGGAGACCACCGACCTGCGATGGGGCCGGGGCCGATGAGTAACCTCGGCCGCTGTTCCGTCGAGACGTGAGGGTGAGTGATGGCCGGCGGTCTGGTCGGGTTGTTCGATGATGTGGCGGCGCTGGCCAAGTTGGCCGCGGCCTCGGTCGACGATGTCGGAGCCGCGGCCGGCAAGGCCAGCATGAAGGCGGCCGGCGTGGTGGTCGACGACACCGCGGTCACCCCTGGCTACGTCCACGGACTGGCGGCTGAACGCGAGCTGCCCATCATCAAGCGGATCGCCGTCGGATCGCTTCGCAACAAGCTCGTCTTCATCCTGCCGGCCGCGATCCTGCTCAGCGCGGTGGCGCCCACGCTGGTCGAGGTCATCTTGATGATCGGCGGCGCCTACCTCTGCTACGAGGGCGCCCACAAGATCATCCACGCCCTCCGCCACGACGACCACGACCACGACGTGCCGTCCGTCGTCCAGGGCCCCGATGTGGAGGAGGCCACGATCCAGGGGGCCATCCGCACCGACTTCATCCTGTCGGCCGAGATCATGGTCATCGCCCTCAAGGAGGTGATCGACGAGCCGGTGGTCTCGCGGGCGATCATCCTCGCCGTGGTCGCCGTGCTGATCACCGCCATCGTCTACGGGCTGGTGGCGCTGATCGTGAAGATGGACGACGTCGGCCTGGCCATGACGGAGCGGGACTCCGAGTCATCCCAGCGCCTCGGTCGGGCCCTGGTGGGGGGCATGCCCAAGCTGTTGACCGGCCTCTCCACGGTCGGCATTGCCGCCATGCTCTGGGTCGGCGGCCACATCCTCCTGGTCGGGGCGCACGAGCTCGGGTGGCACACCCCCTACGACCTGGTGCACGACCTCGAGCACGCCCTGCCCCACGCCGGCGCGATCGGCGGCGTGATCACCTGGCTGGCCAACACCCTGGCCTCCGCCGTGGTCGGCCTGGCGGTCGGCACCACCATCGCCCTGGTGGTGGAGCGCCTGCCGTTCGGCAAGGCCGAACCGGCTCACTGACCCCTCGCCGCTGCAGGTGCCGCGAGGCGCTCGGGCCCGGGGGTCGGCTGGGCGCCACAACCCAGATCAGGCCGGGGAGGTGCCCGTGACAGGATCGGGGCCATGGCATCCGTGATCGACAGCCTCGACGACCAGCTGGCGGAGTGGATCCACGCGCAACCGGTGTTCTTCGTGGCGTCGGCGCCCACCGACGGCGGTCACGTGAACCTGTCGCCCAAGGGTCACGACTCGCTGCGGGTCCTCGGGCCGAGGTCGGTGGCCTACCTGGACCTCACCGGCAGCGGTGCCGAGACCATCGCCCACACCCGCCAGAACGGCCGGCTCACCATCATGCTGTGCGCGTTCGACGGGCCTCCCCGGATCGTCCGCCTGTTCGGCACGGGCACCGCCCACCCCCTCGGCGCCGATCGGTTCGCCGAGCTGGCGACCCGCTTCCCGGAACTGCCCGGGGCCCGTTCCATCGTGGAGCTCGAGGTGGACCGGATCCAGTCGTCGTGCGGCTACGCGGTGCCGTTCATGGCCTTCGACCGGGAGCGACCCACCCTCCGCCAGTGGGCCGAGCGCAAGACCCCGGAGGATCTCCGGGACTACTGGGCCGCCAAGAACGCCGCCAGCATCGACGGACTGCCCGCCCTCGACCACTGAGGCTGCTCGCCGTCGCGTCTGCGAGCGGTCGTTGCCGGTGTGGGTCAGGTGGGGAGCTGATCGAGGACGATCTGGGCGACCTCGAGATCCGACTCCTTCTCGGCGGGGCCGGTGTTGTCCACCGACAGGTCGTACCGACCGGCGAGCACGTCGAGGCCGAAGCTCTCGGTGTAGGACGCCTCGTCGCCGAGGCCCATGATGTCGCTGCCCCCGAGGCCTTCCCGCGTGGCGTCGTACTGCTCCTTCGCCGTGGCGGCGTCGGGGTGGACCATGATCGAGACGCTCAGCACGTTCAGCGCGTCGGACTGGCCCTCCCACGAGCACCCGAGCAGCGGACCCGTCGACTGGTCGGTGGGCGTGGCCGGTTCGCCCAGCACACCGGCCACGGTCTCGTCGTCGAGGAGCGCACAGACGTCGAGGTCCACCTCCACCCCGGAACCGTCCTCGGAACCGGTCTCCGTCGACGGCTCCGCACTGGTGGCGCCCGCGTCAGCCGCGGTGGTGTCGGACGTTGCGTCGTCGTCGCCGCCGTCGTCGCCGCATCCGGTGAGGAGCATCCCCACGCTCAGCGTGCCCACCAACACCAGTGCCCGGTTCCACCGCATGGCCCACCTCCACCTGTCGTGCGGCGGCCACCGAGGCGCACCGCTTCCTCCGGTTGTACGCCCGTCGGTGCGCGTTGGGAAGGGACCTAGGACCTCGTGGCGGTACCCCTCCCTCACAGGAGCACCTCGCCCTCACAGGAGCACCTCGCCGGCCAGGTAGCTGACGAGGATCGTGGCGGCGCCCACAAGCAGGCTCCGCGCCAGCATCCTCCGCTCGATCGGCTTCGGGCTCCCCTGGGGCGCGTCTGCCCGATCGATTCTGTCAATGGGCGCGGATCTCGGGAGCAAACACGGAACGTGCGTGGCAGCATCGTCGTGACGGCGGTCGGGCTCGCCGATCGCCGGTCCGGGCGTCGACGCGCCGGGTGCGGTGCCAACCATGAGGAGCCACCGATGAGCAACGAAGACACGGGTCCCGTCACCACCACCGACGAGGAGGACGCACCGGCGGCACGGTGTCCGGTCCTGGGCCACAGCCACACCGCCACCGGTTCCATGGCCAACCAGCATTGGTGGCCCGAGCAGCTCAACCTGCGGCCGCTGGCCAAGAACTCCCCGCAGATCGACCCCATGGGCGACGACTTCGACTACGCCACCGAGTTCGAGAGCCTCGACCTGGCCGCGGTGAAGGCCGACATCGCCGACCTGCTCACCACCTCCCAGGGATGGTGGCCGGCGGACTACGGCCACTACGGGCCGCTGATGATCCGCATGGCGTGGCACAGCGCCGGCACCTACCGCATCCACGACGGTCGTGGCGGCGCCGGCTCGGGCACCCAGCGCTTCGCCCCACTCGGCAGCTGGCCCGACAACGCCAACCTCGACAAGGCCCGCCGTCTGCTGTGGCCGGTCAAGCAGAAGTACGGCCGCAAGCTCTCGTGGGCCGACCTGATGGTGCTCGCCGGCAACGTGGCCCTGGAGTCGATGGGCTTCGCCACCTTCGGCTTCGGCGGCGGGCGTGAAGACGTGTGGGAGCCCGAGGAGGACATCTACTGGGGACCCGAGGACACCTGGCTGGCCGACGAGCGCTACAGCGGCGACCGTGAACTGGCCAACCCGCTGGGCGCGGTGCAGATGGGCCTGATCTACGTGAACCCCGAGGGTCCGAACGGCGAGCCCAGCGCCCTGGCGGCCGCCAGGGACATCCGCGAGACGTTCGCCCGCATGGCCATGGACGACGAGGAGACCGTGGCCCTGATCGCCGGCGGTCACACGTTCGGCAAGGCGCACGGCGCCGCCGACGCCGACGAGCACGTGGGACGAGAGCCCGAGGGGGCGAGCCTCGAGGAGCAGGGCCTGGGGTGGACCAGCACCTTCGGGAGCGGCAACGCGGGCGACACCATCACGAGTGGGCTGGAGGGCGCGTGGACGCCCACGCCCACCGCGTGGGACAACTCATACTTCGAGACGCTGTTCGCGTACGACTGGGACCTGGTGCGCAGCCCGGCCGGTGCTCAGCAGTGGGTACCCACCGATCCGGCGGCGGCCGCTGCAGTACCCGACGCCCACGATCCCGCCAAGCGTCACGCCCCGATCATGTTCACCACCGACCTGGCGCTGCGCATGGACCCGATCTACGCCGAGATCTCGCGCCGCTTCCTCGAGCACCCCGACCAGTTCGCCGACGCCTTCGCCCGGGCCTGGTTCAAGCTCACCCACCGAGACATGGGCCCGATCTCGCGGTACCTCGGTCCGGAGGTGCCGGGCGAGCAGCTGATCTGGCAGGACCCGGTGCCCGCGGTCGACCACGACCTGATCGACGAGCACGACATCGCGTCGCTCAAGGCCACCATCCTGGGGTCGGGTCTGTCGGTCTCACAGCTGGTGTCCACGGCGTGGGCGTCGGCCTCCACCTACCGGGACAGCGACAAGCGGGGCGGCGCCAACGGCGCCCGCATCCGCCTCGCGCCGCAGAAGGACTGGGAGGCCAACGACCCGGCTGCCCTGGCGACGGTGCTCGGCGCCCTGGAGCAGATCCAGGCCGACTTCAACGGGGCCGAGGCCGGCGGGAAGCAGGTCTCGCTCGCCGACCTGATCGTGCTCGGCGGGTGCGCCGCGGTCGAGGAGGCGGCCCGCAGCGCCGGCCACGAGGTGGCGGTGCCGTTCTCGCCGGGCCGTACCGACGCCACCCAGGAGCTCACCGACGTCGAGGCGTTCGCCGTCCTCGAGCCCACGGCCGACGGGTTCCGCAACTACTCGCGTGCCGGCGACAAGCGGCGGCCCGAGGACCTGCTCATCGACCGGGCTTGCCAGCTCACCCTGACCGCCCCCGAGCTGACCGTGCTCGTGGGCGGGCTGCGCGTGCTGGGTGGCAACGTGGGCGGCGCCGCCCACGGCGTGTTCACCGACCGGCCCGGCACCTTGTCCAACGACTACTTCGTGAACCTCCTCGACATGGGCACCACCTGGCAGGTGTCCACCACCGAGCACGTGTACGAAGGTCGCGACCGCGCCACCGGCGCGGTCCGCTGGTCGGGCACCGCGGTCGACCTGGTGTTCGGGTCGAACTCCCAGCTCCGGGCGCTGGCCGAGGTCTACGCCAGCCACGACGCGCAGCAGAAGTTCGTGGACGACTTCGCCGCCGCCTGGGCCAAGGTCATGGACCTGGACCGCTTCGACCTGCACTGACGACCCACCCACACCGTTCTGGCGCACCTCAGGTCCACCTCCCGGGCCCCAGGTACGGCAGAACGGGGGGTCAGGCCGGGGGGATCCGGGCGACGGCGTCGGCGAGGAACTGCTCGGGACGGTTGAGCACCGCCGCGGCCCGATCCAGGGCTTCGGTGGCGCTCAGGGCCTCACGGTGTCGAAGCCACGCGGCGGCGACCACGGGGGTGCGGTTCCGGGCCTGCACGCAGTGCACGAACACGTGGCGGCCCGCGTCCACCAACTCACCGATGCCGCGCACGAGGTCGTCGAGCAGGAACACCAGGTTGGGGTTGTCCTCCGCGGTGGTGTCCAGCAGACCCAGCACGTGGTGCTCCACGGGGGCCGGCACGTCGTCGGTTCCCATGCGGCACAGGGAGATGACGGTGTCGGCCCCGTCGGCCAACGTGTCGGCCAGGGCGTGGACGTTGCCGAACTCGACGCCGCCGAGCGTGACCCGACGGGGCTCGTCGCCCCAGTCCTGTTGGTAGTGGGGGAGCAGCGACCCGATCCCCGGCCACCCGTGGGTATCTGGGCGGCCGCCCCGGACGGCGAGGCGGGCGAGCCGCTCCAGATCGGCCACGGTCAGCGCGGGTTCGGTGTACGTCCGTCGGCCGTGGAGGATCCGTCGCCACGCGAACGGCAGGGCGGTGGCCCCCCACCGGGCCCCGAGGAGCGAGCCGGCGATGGCGGCGACGGTGTCGGTGTCGCCCCCCGCTCGCACGGCGTGCTCCAACGCCAGGCGGAGGTGGTCGGCGGGGCGGTCGCCTGCGGGCACAGGCGTGGAGCAGATGGCCGCGAGCGCGGCCTGGAAGGCGTGCACGACCCAACCGTTCTCGGGGAAGTCGAGCGGGGTGCCCGCCGCGGATTCGTCGATGCGGGTCTGCCACCGGGCTCGGCGGTCCTGGGGCAGGTGCTCCACACCCTGGGCGACCGCGGCGGCCCAGTCCCAGGGGGTGTCGGACGCTGGGGCGTGGTGGATCGTGTGGTCTATGGCGACCGACCACAGGACGCAAGCGTCGACGCAGTCGGGATCGGGGTGGGTCAGTTCGGACACCGCCCGGGCGAGCGTGGCGACGGCCGCCGGGTCGCCGGGGTGGGCGAGGGCAACCGGTCCGGTGCGCATGAGGCTGCCGTTGCCGGCCGCCCCGTCGGGCCGCGCCGCGGTGTAGCGGGCGGCCGCCTCGCTCAGCGGGCCGGTGGAGCGGAGCACCGCTCTGGTCTGGTTGCCCACGTCGGCCGGGCCGCTGGCGTACCACGCTCGGAAGCCGGCTTCGATCGACGGCAGGGGTGCACCGGTCGTGGTGACGTCGCTGAGGGGCGTGAGGATGGCGAGGGCCATCTGGGTGTCGTCGGTCCACTCGCCGGGCTCCCACCCGAACGTGCCCCCACCCTCGGGCCGGACCGGTGCATCCGGGGGGAGTGGGGGGCCGAACTCGTAGCCGGCACCGAGGGCGTCGCCGGCGGCCGAGGCCACCACCACGCCGACTCTGCGGTCGGCGAGCACGGCGGGCGGTACCGGGGTGTTCGGGGTTCGGTGCATGGCGCCTCCTGGTGTCGGGGTCAGCTCTCCAGCTTCTGGCGTAGCTGAGGACCACCCCCCGGTCCTGACGTACGCCAGAACGGGAGGGGTTAGAGCGAGCATGCGCTAAGTGTAGCAGTTGGATCAGACGTTCGCTAACCTGCTGCCGTGGCCCTTCCCCGCACCCCCGGCTCGTCTCCCGTTCCCGCCCCCGGAGACCTGCTCGCCCACCCCCGTCCGTCGCTCGCCATCGACGTGGCCGTGCTCACCGTGGTTCCGGAGGGTCCCGACGGGGCTCCGGCGTTGGCGGTGCTGCTCCTGCGGCGCGATGCCGCGCCGAAGGCGGGGGCGTGGGGGCTCCCCGGCTCGTTCGTGCGGGAGCGGGAACGGTTGGCGGGCGCGGTGCTGCGGACGCTGGCCGACAAGTGCGGGATCAGCGGCCTGGCCCCGAGGCAGTTGCACGTGTTCGACGATCCGGGCCGCGACGACCGCGGGTGGGTGGTCTCGGTGGCGCACGTGGACGTGGTGCCGGTGGAGCGCCTCGAGCCCGCGCTGGCCGCCCGGGACGATCTGGCCCTGGCCCCCATCGCCCCCCGTGGCACCAACGGCGCCGGTGCGACGTCACCGGTCGACGTGCCCGGGCGCCAGACGTCCCTTCCGTTCGACCACGACGAGATCGTTGCCCTCGCCGTGGACGATCTGCGCGAGCGGTACCGGGCGGCCCCCGACCCCGGCGGGCTGGTCCGCGAGCCGTTCACCTTCCTCGCCCTCCGGCGCACCCACGACGCCGTGATCGGCGAGCCCCAGCAGAAGGACACGTTCCGACGTCAGATGCTCCCGCTCCTCGTCGAGGACGGTGAGATCGCCCGGGGTGGGGTCGGGCGACCGGCCCGTCTCTACCGGCGGGCGGCGGACGGGCCACGAGTGGGGTAGACCTCGCTCCCATGCCCACCACGCCCGTCCGAGCCCGGCGACGAGTGATGTGGTGGGCGACCGTGGGGGCCCTGGCCGTACTGCTCGGCTCCGGCCTGGCTGCCTGCTCCGATGGCGGCGCGAGCGGCGACGACGCCGACACCTCGCCGACGTCGGCCTCAGCCGGGTCGGGCACCACCCAGGCGGAGGACTCGACCGCCGCCCCGCCGGCGCCCGGCGGTACGGCCGGGTGTGGAGCGGAGCCACCGGTCACCGCCGCCGATGATCCCACCGGCGACGTGGAGCTCACCTTCGACGGAGACGCTGGCCCCCGCGGGTACCGCCTGGCCGTGCCTCCGGGGTACGACGCCGACGTGCCCACACCCGTGATCCTCAACCTGCACGGTTCCGGGTCCAATGCGGTCCAGCAGAGCGTGTACTCCGGGCTCGGGCACCGCGGCGCCGAACGAGGGTTCCTGGTGGTCACCCCCGACGCGGTCGGTGGCATGTGGGAACTGGCGCCCGAGGGCGCCGACGACGTCTTCCTCACGGCGCTCCTGGGCCAGATCGAGGCCGACTTCTGCGTGGACCTCGACCGGGTGCACGCGGCCGGCATCTCGCTCGGTGCGTGGAAGGCGTCGGTCACCGCCTGTGCCCACCCCGACCGCTTCGCGTCGATCGCCCTGGTGGCCGAGGAGGTCGCCCCGGCGGGATGCGCCCTGTCGGTGGTGGCGTTCCACGGGACGGCCGACACCGTGGTGCCCTACGGCGAGGGGGCCGACGAGGGCGTGGTGGTCACCGGCCCCAACGCCGGCCTCCCCGGGGTGGAGGTGAACATGCCGGCCTGGGCGGACGGCGCCGGGTGTTCGGCCGAGAAGGACGTGGAGCGGATCGAGCCCGACGTGGAGCGCTGGATCTACCGGGACTGCCCCGCCGGACGAGGCGTGGAGCTGTACAGCATCGAGGGCGCAGGCCACATCTGGCCCGGCTCGCCGGTACGGCTGGCGGGCGCCAACGACACCGTCGACGCCACCGCCATCGCCCTGGACTGGTTCGAGTCCCACCCCCGGGTGACCTGACCGCAGGTCGGGTCGACGGGGGGTGCTCGCCCCGCGACCCCGGTGGCCGGCTCGTTCGATCTCAGGCGACGGCCGCCGGTGGGTGGGTAGGGTCGGCGACCATGCGTCGCCGCCCATCCCTGCCGCCGAAAGCCCTCGCCCTCCTGCTGGTCCTGGGGTTGGCGGCCTGCAGCGGTGGAGACGACGATGCCGCCCCCGACCCGGGCGACCGCTCCACCACCACGGCGACCACCGCCCGCTCCCCCGCCGTGACCGAGCCGGCCTCGTCCGAGCCCGACGGTCCCTCCGGCCAGCTCGACGACCAGTACGGCGTGCGCTACTGCGAAGTCCTCACGGTGAAGGTCGATCCGGTGCACACCACCGCCGAGGTGTGGGGCACGCAAGGCCTGAACGACTGCCCACAGGACGCCTTCGCGTCGATCGATCCGGCGGCGGTGGCCGCTGAGCTGGGCGTGACCGTCGCCGTGCCCAACGGCCCCCGCTACTGGGTGCTCGACGACATCGTGGCCAACGAGCTGGCCGGGTCCGGCGAACGCCGGACCTTCGCCGGCATCGAGATGCGCTCGATCGCCATCGTGGACCTGGGATCCGGGGTGCCGGACCGGCGGCCCTATGCCGAGACCGCGGTGAAGCGAGACACCGAGTTCGCCTTCGACGCCGGCCGCGAGGTCTACGAGCTGACCGCGCCCGACGGGTCGGTCTACATCATGCAGTCGTACAGCCTGGAGGTCGATCCGGGCCTCGACGCCACGGCACTCGCCGGTGTGTCCGAGCGACTCTCGCTCCCCGAGGGGTGGACCTTCTCGACCCGGGTGCTGGACGAGCGGCTGGTGGTGGAAGACGTCGACGGCACCGCCGTGGTGGTGCAGGACGACCTCCGCAACTCCTACCAGCTGCGGTCCCGCGGCTGACCCGTCAACGGAGTTCGGCGGCCACCGCGGCGAAGAGGCGCAGCGTCTCGGTGTCGGGGTAGTCGCTGCACCACGGGTAGAAGCCGGTGCACCCCAGGTCGACGTAGGCGCGGATCTTCACGGCCACCTGCTCGGGCGTGCCCACCAGGTTGCCGGCCCGCCACGACTCGGCCGGCTCGCCCCAGAACGAGCGCGACCCGGCGTCGAGGACCTCCTGCTCGGTCTCGCGGATGAACACCTCGCACGAGATCGTCTTGCGGATCTCGTCGTAGTCGCGGCCCACGTCGCGGCAGTGCTGCTGGAGCACCTCGGCCTTGTGCTGCCACTCGTGGGGCTTGCCGCCGAAGTTGGACGCGTCGGCGTGGCGGGCCACCACCCGCAGGGTGAGCTGCTCGCCGCCGCCCCCGATGAGCACCTCGGGGTGGGGTTGCTGCAGTGGCTTGGGGTCGCACTGGGCGCCGTCGAGGGTGAAGTGGCGGCCCTGGTAGCTCACGTCGGGCTCGGACCACAGCGCCTTCACGATCTCCACGGTCTCGCGGAGCACCCGGATGCGGTCGGCCGCCGGGAGGAAGTCGTAGCCGTAGCCCCGGAACTCGTGGTCGTACCAGCCGGCCCCGATGCCCCAGATCAACCGCCCACCCGAGATCACGTCGATGTTGGAGGTGATCTTCGCCAGCAGGGCCGGGTTGCGGTACGGGGCGCAGCCGACCATCTGGCCGAGCTTGATGCGCGACGTGACCTGGGTGAGCGCGGCCATGGTGGTCCAGCACTCGAACATGGCCTCGTGCGCCGGCACCGGCACGTTGTGGAAGTGGTCGTAGAGCCACAGCGAGTCGAAGCCCAGCTCCTCGGCCAGCTTCGCCACCTCCAGGGCCTTGGCCCACTTGGCCCGGGGGTCGTCGATGGAGGCCAGCTCCATCTTCCAGCCCTGGGGTACGAAGACGCCGAACGTGAGGTCGTGGGATGCCATCGGAGGTTCCTTCCTGGCGGCCGGCGCCGAGGTGGGGGAGGCGGGCGCAACCTACCCGCGCCGCCCCGGGCGCGTCCGGCGAGCTCGTGCTAGCGATCCCCACCCCGGGACGACCCCTTGCGGGTCACCAGGTCCTGGTCGGCCCGGTCCACGACCCGGTCGTCGAGACGGTCGTCGTGGGCCACCCCGACCGTGACCCCCACCAGCGCGCTGGAGCCGGCCACCTCGAACGGGCGCTCGAACGCGGCCTCGATCCGGGCCGCCACCCGTGCCGCCTCGTCGGCGTCGGCCGCCGGGCAGATCACGGCGAACTCGTCGCCCCCGAGCCGCGCCACCAGGTCGTGCGCCCGGACGCTGGCGAGCAGCCGTTCGGCCGCCAGTCGGAGCACCTGATCCCCGGCCTGGTGGCCCAACCGGTCGTTGACCGGCTTGAAGCGGTCCAGATCGCAGTAGAGCACCGCGCCCGGACCGGTCTGGTCGAGGGCCTCGAAGAAGGCACGGCGGTTGGCCAGCCCGGTCAGCTCGTCGCGGGTGGCCGCCAGAGCCAGGAGCCGCCGCTGCTCGGTCCACCGCAGGATCACCGCCACCAGATCGCACGCCAGCTCCATGCCCTGGGCGTGCAGGGTCGGAGGCATGCCGGCGGCCCGGGTCCACACGGTCACGAGCGCCCGCCCGTCGGGCCCGTCGACCGGTTCGATCCAGTACGCCCCCCGGCCGTCGGCGACCGCTGCTGCGTACGACTCGGGGTCCAGGCCGGAGAGGTCGTGGGACCGCGCCGCGGCTCCGGTGCGCCGGACCTGGGCCCAGATCGAGTCCGGTGGAGCATCGACCCCGGTCAGCGCGGCCGGCAGACCGGTGGACACCGCCCGGTCGCTGCCGTCGGGGTCGCGCCACAGCACGCTCACCCGGGTGTCCACCGGGCCCCAGCCGAAGACGTCGAGTGCGGAGCGGAGGGCCACCGACACGTCGGTGCCGGTGGCCAGGTCGTGGAGGGTGCGGGCCCACGCCAGGTGGTGCTGGGCGACCCGCCCGAGGGCGAAGCGGAGTGGCTCGGGCCCGTCGATGACACCGGTGCTCAGCTCGAAGGGCGTGTAGCCACCGTCGGTTCGACGGAACCGGAACATGGTGGAGCCCGGGACCGCCCCGAACTCGGAGCTGATCGCCAGCGCCTGCACGGCCCGCTCCAGCTCGTCGGGGTGGGCGAAGTCCACCACGTTGTGGCCGATGTAGTCCTCGGCCGTGCCACCCAGCACATCGAGGGTGACCTCGTTCGCGAAGCGGATGGTGCCGCTCGTGTCGAAGATGACCACAAGCTCCACAGTGCCTTCCACGATCGCCCGGCACTCGTCGTCGGTCAGCCTGTACCCCACGGATCCAAGCATCGCAGGTGCCGGACCCAGCTCCCGACGCCGCGGTGTGGGGCCGTGTCGTTGCCGGTGGAGGGTCTGGTCAGCCAGGGGCGCCCAGCGAGTTCCCGTCGACCGCGAACCGCCGGCCGATGAGCTCGACCTGCGTGGCCTGCACCACCAGCTCGCGATCGTTGCTGCGGGCGATCACCCGATCGCCGTCGGGGGTGTCGAGCACCGCCACCAGGTTGGCCGGCTCGAGCCCGTCGTAGGTGACGGTGCAGGCGACCACCGAGGCCTCGCCGTGGAAGCCGCTCACCACCTCCACCTGCTCGGTGGCCGCGGCCACCTCCTGGGTGAGATCGGCCACCAGGGCCGGGCCGTCGCCGGGTACCGCCCCCCACACCGCCAGGCCCGGCTTGGTGAGGAGCCCGCTCACGGTGGTGACCAGCCCCCGACCCCCCTGGGCCCGGATCCGGCGGGCGATCTCGACGGTGGCGTGGAGCACGAAGCTGTTGAACGGCCCACCGGCGAACGCCATGCCGCCGGTGACGGTCGGCGTCCCGTCCACGGCCAGCCCGAGCTCGCGCTGTTGGACCCGCACGGCCGAGGGGAAGCAGGAGTACACCTCCTGGTGGGGCAGGTCGGCCACGGCTCCACCGAGGTGCTGTTCCGCGGCGGCGCGCAGCACCGCCATGGCCGGCCAGCGGTGCAGGTGGCGGCGCCGGGTGAGCGCCACCGCATGGTCGGACTCCAGCCCCACCAGCGGGAACACCCAGCGGTCGGTGGGCACGCCGGCCGACCGGGCGGCCTCCACCGAGCACAGGAGCAGGGCCGCGCCCTGGTCCACCGTCCACTGGCTGGCGTGCCACTTGCCGTAGGGGAAGGCCAGGGGCCGGTTGGCGGGGCCGAACGTGGCGATCTCGTCCGCGCTCAGGGGGGCCGGGAACGCCGCCTCCGGGTTGGTGCCGGCGACGGCGTTGAAGCGGGCCAGCAACTCGGCCACCTCCCGGCGATGCTCGGGCACGCTGACCGCCTCGGCGGCCCGGAGCGCCGACTCGATCAGCGCGTACTGCTCCACGGGGGTCCAGAGTCCCGCGTCGATCTCGGGTCGGGCCACCAGCTCGGCCGCAGGGGCACGTCGGGCTCGGCGTCGCCCTGGTCGGTCTCGGTGGCCACGACCGCCGGCCCTCCGGCCCGGCCTACCGCCCGGGCCACCGCCACGGCCCCGCTGCCGGGAGCGGTCGTCGCTCCCTCGGCTCGGGCCGCTCGGGCGGCGCGGGCCTCCCGGGCCTTGGCCTCCCCGCCCACCAGCAACGCCACCGACACGTCACCGGCCGAGATGGCCCGCAACAGCCCGTTGATCAGCGTCTGTTGGGAGATGCCCACGTCGGCCAGGACCGTCTGCGCCCGGGGTGCGCCGATGGCGGCGGCGACCAGGCGGCCCGGATCCGGATACGACCAGGTGCCGCGGGGCACGACGACCCGGTCGACGCGAGCGAGGAGCACCGGTGCCCCGCTGTCGACCCCCGCGTCGCGGGCGGCGCGGACCATGAGCTCGGCCGCCTCGAGGTCGCCGGACGCGGTGCCGACCCCCACCAGTACCGGCATCCGGGGGTCGAGTGCATCCGGGTCCCACATGGGCCGGCACCGTAGCGGCGGTCCACGGGCACCCGGGCGCATCCGGGCGGCGCCCGAGGAACCGTTCCAGTCCCCCGCCGCCGGTGCCGATGCTCTCTCCGGTCCCCGCGTCCACCGGGGCGCGGAACGGCGAGCCGCGCCGTGAGGGAGGATGTGCACCATGGATCGACGGTCCTTCCTCCGCCTGGGTCTCGGAACCGGTCTCGCCGTGGCCGGCAGCGGGCTGGTCTCCGCCTGCGAGGTGCTGAGCAGCGACTACGGGGCGCTGCTGCCGGCCGACACCAACGGCGTCATGCTGCCGCCCGGGTTCACCAGCCGGATCGTGGCGGTGAGCGGCCAGACGGTGGCCGGTACCGGTCACGTGTGGCACCCCAACCCCGACGGGGGCGCGTGCTATCCCACCAGCGGCGGCGGGTGGGTGTACGTCTCCAACAGCGAGACCAACACGCCGGGTGGCGGGGCGGGCCGCATCGAGTTCGACGCGTCGGGCACCGTCGTGGCCGCCGGCACGATCCTGTCCGGCACCGACCGCAACTGCGCCGGCGGCCCCACCCCGTGGGGTACCTGGCTGAGCTGTGAGGAGGTGAGCCGGGGCCTGGTGTGGGAGACCGATCCGTTCGGCGTGGAGGTGGCGCTTCCCCGGCCGGGCCTGGGCGCCTTCACCCATGAGGCCGCCGCGGTGCACGCACCCACCGGCCACGTGTACCTCACCGAGGACCGCACCGACGGCGCCTTCTACCGGTTCATCCCCGTGGTCCCCGGTGAACTGGAGGCCGGCGCCCTCCAGGTGATGACCGAGGTCGGCGGCGTGCTCGGTTGGGCGGCGGTGCCGGATCCGGGAGCCACCACCGCCGGCTCCACCCGCTACCAGGTGGCCGGCACCAAGGTCTTCAACGGGGGCGAGGGCATCTGGTGCAAGGGCGAGACGCTCTACTTCACCACCAAGGGCGACAACCGGCTGTGGAGCTACGTGCCCGCCCTGAACCTGCTCAGCGTCCTCTACGACGACGACACCTCGGCCACGCCGGTGCTCACCGGGGTCGACAACGTCACCATGCCGGGCGGCAACGGAGCGAGCCACGTCTTCGTGGCCGAGGACGGCGGCAACCTCGAGATCGTGGCCGTCGACCTCGAGACCGCGGGCCGCCCGGCGGTGCCGTTCTGTCGCCTCACCGGACGCACCAGCACCGAGATCACCGGCCCCGCCTTCAACCCCGCCGGCGACCGCCTCTACTTCAGCTCCCAGCGCAACCCCGGCGAGACCTTCGAGGTCCGCGGGCCGTTCCGCCAGCACCCACCGGCGTAGCGACTCCCGGGGTCAGGTCGGCCGGAGCCGGCGGTCCGGCACCAGCCACAGGCCGGCCACGGCCACGTAGCCGGCCACGGCGATCCAGCGGTTCACCAGCGCCAGGGGGATGCACGCGAGGTAGATGGCCACGGAGGCCTTGCCCTTCACGTCCCGCCCCACCGCGGTGGCGATGGGGGAGCTGGGACCCTCCTCGCGCACGATGGCCATCTGCAGCACGAAGTACCCCACCGCCGCCATCACGGCCACGAAGCCGTACACCGCAGTCGGGACCCGGGCGAAGGAGTGGGTGCCCATCCATGCGGTGGTGAAGGGGAACAGCGACAGCCAGAAGAGCAGGTGCAGGTTCGCCCACAGGATCGCCCCGTTGACCCGGCTCGCCGTCTGGAACAGGTGGTGGTGGTTGTTCCAGTAGATCCCGACGTAGACGAAGCTCAGGACGTAGCTGAGGAACACCGGGGTGAGGTCGCGCAGGTCGGCGAGCCGGACGCCCTCGGGTGGGCTCAGCTCCAGCACCATGATCGTGATGATGATGGCGAGGACGCCGTCGCTGAACGCCTCGAGTCGCCCGGTGCTCACGGCGACGATGCTACGGCGGGCTGCCGGACCCGTCGCAGGTGCGAGCCCTCGGTACGATCCGGCGCGTGCAGGAGCCGATGCGGTTCGGACCAGGCCCGGAGTGGGGCGTGACGCGGTCGGGGGTGCCGAACGTGCTGTTGGTCGGGGCCGTCGTCGGCTACGCGCTGATGCAACACCTGGGCCGCACGTCGGGATCCACCCGGGCCGAGCGGGCGGCGGTCCTGCCGGGTGACGACCTCGTGGTCGACCCGCTGTTCACCACCGACCACGCCACCACGATCGACGCGCCGCCCTCGGCGATCTGGCCCTGGCTCGTCCAGATGGGCTGGCACCGGGGCGGCTGGTACACGGCCCGCTGGGTCGACGTGTTGTTGTTTCCCGCCAACTCGCCCTCGGCCGATCGGATCCACCCCGAGTGGCAGGGCCTCGCGGTTGGAGACCTGGTGCTGGACGGTGCTCCGGAGACCGAGTGCCACTTCGTGGTGCGGGACCTCGACCCGGGTCGACACCTGGTGCTGCACTCGCGCTCGCACCTGCCGCCGGCCTTCCGGGACCGGCACCGGGCCTGGATCGACTGGTCGTGGGTGTTCCAGCTGACCGACCTCGGCGACGGTCGCACCCGGTTCCACTTCCGGAGCCGGGCGCGCCTCGGCCCCCGCTGGCTGGCGGCCGCCTACTGGTTGGCCCTCGTCCCCGCCGACCACGTGATGGCATCCCAGATGCTGCGGGGCATCCGGTCGCGGGCCGAGACCCGCCCCCGCGATGGTGCGGTGCCACCGGTGGGATGACCCGGCCCGAGTACCGTCGCCACGTGGTCGCACCTCGTCTCCGCCGCCGCGGTCAGCTCGGTCGTCGCCCCGCATCGGGCGCCACGGTGGTGGCTGTGGTCGTGGCTCTCGGGCTCACGGCTTGCTCCGGTGGCGACCAGCCGTCAGACGTGGCGGTCGGCGACCGCTCCACCAGCGTGACGTCGACATCCTCCCGCCCAGCACCCGGCTCCACCGCTGGCTCCAGCCCCGCCACCACCCAGGCGTCGGCGCCCGCCGACGATGAACACGCCGATCACCACGCCGACGACCACCACGCCCAGGACACCCCGGTGGTCGAGGGGGCTCGCACGATCGCCGTCTCCGCCACGTCGTTCGAGTTCGAGCCGGCCCAGATCACGGTCACCGCCGGCGAGGATGTGGCCATCGCCCTCACGTCCGACGACGTGCTGCACGACTTCACGGTCGACGGGGTCGAGGTCCACGTGGCCGCCGAACCGGGCGAGACGGCCGAGGGCGGGCTGCGCGTGGTCGAACCGGGCGAGTACCGCATCACCTGCACCGTCGAGGGCCACCGCGAAGCGGGCATGGAAGGCACGCTGATCGTGGAGCCCGCACCCGCCTGAACTGGTGGTGGGCGGTCAATCCGGGGTGGGCGGTTCGGACCAGTCGATGGTGGCCGCCGCGGCCTCGTCGGGGTGCTTCTCGAGCCAGGCCCGGGCGTAGGGGCACCCGGGGGCGATGGTTTCGCCCGTTCGGGCCGCCCGCTCCAGCGCGGCCCGCACCAGCCGTCCTCCGATGCCCCGCCCACCCAGCGCCTCGGGGACCCCGGTGTGCACCAGCGTGAGTCGTCCTGGTGTCGCCCGGTAGACCAGTTCGGCCTCCACCCCGTCCTCCGCGTAACGGAACCGGTGGGCGTCGGTGTCGTCCACCACGGTGCGCTCCTCGCCGCTCATCTCATCCTCCCGGGGGTTGTCGTGGCTCCAGCATGGCGGCCCCGCGGTGGAAGCCAACCGGGGACCCGGTCCGTGACCGCTCAGCGGTGATCTGGTGCGCCGGACGGGGCCCGGTGACGTTGGACCCTGGCCCACCCGGGACGTGCCCGCCGACACTGGTGCCGTGGACGCCGATCACTGGAACGACCGCTATGCCGCCAGCGAGTACGTCTGGACCACCGGGGCCAACGCCCTGCTGGTGGCCGAGGTGTCCCCGCTGGCGCCGGGGCGCGCCCTCGACCTGGCCTGTGGGGAGGGCCGCAACGCGGTGTGGCTCGCCGAGCAGGGGTGGACCGTGACCGCGGTCGACTTCTCCGAGGTCGGACTGGACAAGGGCCGCCGGCTGGCCGCCGACCGCGGCGTGCTGGTCGACTGGGTGGCCGCCGACGTCACCACTTGGCCGCCACCGGACGGCGGGTTCGACCTGGTGGTGGTGCTGTACCTCCAGTTGGCGGCCGACCAGCGACGATCGGCCCTCGGGGAAGCGGTCCGGGCCCTGGCCCCCGGCGGGACCCTGCTGGTGATCGCCCACGACGCCACCAACCTGGCCGACGGCACGGGCGGCCCTCGCGACCCGGCGGTGCTCTACGGGCCCGACGACGTGCTGGCCGACCTGGACGCGGCCGGGGTGGTGGTCACCGTGGAGCGGGCCGACGTGGTGGCCCGGCCGGTGGAGGGGGCGGAACGCCCCGCCCTGGACTGCCTGGTCCGGGTGCGCCGCTGACCCGATGCCGGGGCCACCCGGGCCGGCCCCGGCGACCTACCCTGCACGCGTGGTCGACCCGTCGGATCCCGTGCCTGCTCCTGAGTCCGTGTGCGCCGTCCCGGGAGCGTCCGGTGCGCGGTAGGGCCGCGATCGTGGGCGTCACCGACGCGGTGTCGCCCACCGGTGAGCTGGCGCTCACCGGTCGGGCCCTGGAGGCCCAGGTGGTCCGCGAGGCGCTCGACGACGCCGGCCTCACGCTCGCCGACGTCGACGGCATCTGCCACATGGGCGCCATGGCGTTCGCCGAGTACCTGGGCATCCACCCGCGCTTCGTGGACTCCACCATCACCGGCGGGTCGGTGTTCGAGGTGTACCTGGAGCATGCCGCCGCCGCGGTGGCTGCCGGCGTGGCCGAGTGCGTGCTGGTCGTCTTCGCCCAGACACCCCGGGCCAGCCGCACCGCGGCCAAGGCCCGGGCCGGTGCCAGTGCGCCGCCGCAACGCCTCGGCGGGTCGGCCTGGGGCGAGCCCGACGTGCGGGCCGAATGGGAGGCGCCCTACGGGTTGCAGGGGCCGGTGGGCTCCTACGCCCTGGCGGCCGACCGGCACATGAGCCGGTACGGCACCACCCCCGAACAGCTCGCCACCATCGCGGTGCGCACCCGGGAGTGGGCGGCGCTCAACCCGCGGGCCCGCTACCGCGATCCGCTCACGGTCGACGACGTGCTGGCCTCGGATCTGGTGGCCTCGCCGTTGCACAAGCTGGACTGCTGCCTGGTCACCGACGGCGCCGGCGCCTTCATCGTGACCACGGCGGAGCGGGCCCGCCACCTGCGCCGACCGCCGGTCTACGTGCTGGGCGCGGCCACCGCCCAGGACCACCTCATGATCAGCCAGATGCCCGACCTCACCACCACCCCGGGTGCGGTCAGCGGACCACGGGCCTTCGAGATGGCGGGCGTGCGTCCGGCCGACGTCGACGTGCTGATGGGCTACGACAGCTTCACCATCACCCAGCTCCTGCACTACGAGGACCTCGGCTTCTGCGCCAAGGGGGAGGGCGGCCCGTTCGTGGAGTCCACGGCCACCGGCCCGGGTGGCACCCTCCCCACCAACACCAATGGTGGCGGACTCTCCTACACCCACCCCGGCATGTACGGCATGTTCCTGGTGGTGGAGGCCGTCCGCCAGCTCCGTGGTGAGTGCGGACCCCGACAGGTGCCGGGGGCGGAGATCGCCGTGTCCCACGGCTCGGGGATGGTGCTGTCGTGCATGTCCACCGCGGTGCTCGGCACGGAGGCCACGCTCTGATGGGACGGATCGCCTGATGGAACGGATCGCGCCGCCGTCCACCGACCTCACCGATCCGTTCTGGGACGCCACCCGGGAGCACCGCTACCTGGTGCAGTGGTGCACTGCGTGTGATCAGCCGATCTTCTACCCGCGCGTGGTGTGCCCGACCTGTCTGCTCGACGAGGCGCTCGAGTGGCGGCCGTCCACCGGCGCCGGCGTGGTCTACGCGGCCAGCGTCCAGCACCGGCCCGCGTACCCCGGCCTGGCCGACCAGGTGCCCTACGTGGTGGTCCTGGTGGACCTCGATGCGGGCGGGGGAGACGACCGCACCGTCCGGGTGATGTCGAACGTGGTCGAGTGCGACCCGTCGACCGTGCGGGCCGACGACGTCGTGGTCCTGGCCTGGGAGCCGTTGCCCGACGGCCGCAACCTCCCCGTTTTCCGGCTCGACCCGTAGCTCGCGGCCCGGAACCCGACCATCCCTCACCCGCTCACCCCGGTACGAATCGGCGTACCTCAGGTCCACCCCCCGGACCTCAGGTACGCCAGAACGCGGTGGGTCGAGGGCCCGGTACGAATCGGCGTAGCTCAGGTCCACCCGTCGTGCCCCAGGTACGCCAGAACGCGTTGGGTCAGGGGGCGAGAGCGGCCTGCAGCGATGCCAGGCGCTCGGGCACCAGGCGGTACCAGGCCCAGCGGCCCCGCTTCTCCCGGGAGAGGAGCCCGGCGTCGACCAGGGTGGACAGGTGGTGCGACACGGTGGGCTGGGACCGACCGACGGGGTCGACCAGGTCGCAGGCACACGCCTCGCCGCCCTCGGCGGCGGCCACCAGGGAGAGCAGCCGGAGCCGGGCCGGGTCGGCCAGCACCTTGAGCAGGGCCGCCAGTTCCACGGCCTGGTCTTCGCTCAGCACCTCGGCGGTGACCGGTGCGCAGCAGATCTCCGTTGCCTGCACGTCCATGGACGCCTCCGAAACATGCTGGTCCGAAACATATTGACAGCTGTCGATCTGATGATACGGTGAACGCATCGACCAACATCGATCAATCTAGCCGGAGGAATCCCGTGTCCCGTGTCCAACTCGCTCTCAACGTCACCGACATCGACCAGGCCGTCGACTTCTACTCGAAGCTGTTCGCCACCGAGCCGCTCAAGCGCAAGCCCGGCTACGCCAACTTCGCCATCGCCGACCCGCCGCTGAAGCTCGTGCTGTTCGAAGGTCCCGAAGGCGGCACCATCAACCACCTCGGCGTCGAGACCGAGGATGCCGCCGAGGTCGAGGCGGCCGAGGCTCGGCTGTCGGGCACCGGTCTGGAGACCACCGGCATCGACGACACCATCTGCTGCTACGCCACCAAGGTGGAGACCTGGGTCACCGACCCCGACGGCGCCAAGTGGGAGTGGTACGTGAAGACCGGCGACGCCGACCAGCTCACCAACCAGGTGCTGGCCGAGGGCGAGGCCGCCATGTGCTGCGCCCCGGCCACCGGATCGGCCGCGGCCGAGCCCGTCGCCCTCGGCCGGTCCGCCGCTCCGGTCGAGTCCGGGTGCTGCTGATCGCCGCGGCCGTCGCCGCCAGCCGCCGGCCGTCCGGCCTCGTGGATCTGATCCTCCGATGATCGTGGACGCCGCGCAGGCCGGTTCATGACCACGACGGACGCCGACGCCGACGTCGTCACCGCGAAGCTGTCCACCCTGGACCGCTACCTGCCGGTGTGGATCGGGCTCGCCATGGCCGGTGGGCTGTTGCTGGGCCGGCTGTTCCCCGGTCTGAACGACACCCTCGATCGGATCAAGGTCGACACCGTGTCGCTCCCGATCGCCATCGGGTTGCTGGCGATGATGTACCCGGTGCTGGCCAAGGTCCGGTACGGCCGGATGGGTGACGAGCTCGCCGACCGGCGCACCCTGGCGTTGTCGCTGGTGCTGAACTGGCTCGTCGGGCCGCTGCTCATGTTCACCCTGGCCTGGGTGTTCCTTCCTGACCTACCGGAGCTGCGCACCGGCCTGATCATCGTCGGGCTCGCCCGCTGCATCGCCATGGTCCTCATCTGGAACGACCTGGCCTGCGGCAACCGGGAGCTGGCCGCGGTGCTGGTGGCGATCAACTCGTTGTTCCAGATCGTGATGTACAGCGTGCTCGGCTGGTTCTACCTCACCGCCCTGCCCAGCTGGCTGGGTCTCGACACCGCGGACCTCGACGTCTCCATGTGGGAGATCGCCAAATCGGTCCTCATCTTCCTGGGCATCCCCCTGTTGGCCGGGTTCCTCACCCGCACCATCGGCGAGGCCCGCAAGGGCACCGAGTGGTACGAGCAGACCTTCCTGCCCCGCATCGGGCCCGTGGCCCTCTACGGGCTGCTGTTCACCATCGTCGTGCTCTTCGCCCTCCAGGGAGAGCAGATAACCGACAACCCCCTCGATGTCGCCCGCGTCGCCGTCCCATTGCTGATCTACTTCGGGGTGATGTGGACCGGTTCCTTCGCATCCGGGTATCGACTCGGCCTCCCCTACGACCACAACGCATCCGTCGCGTTCACCGCGGCGGGCAACAACTTCGAACTGGCCATCGCCGTGTCCATCGCCGTCTTCGGCGTCACCTCGGGCCAGGCCCTCGCCGGCACCATCGGACCCCTCATCGAGGTTCCGGCCCTCGTCGCCCTCGTCTACGTCGCCCTGTGGGCGAAGCGACGCTTCTACCCACCGACCCCCGACCGGTCCACACCTGACTCGTCGTCCACCGACATCTAGGAGCACACCATGACCTCGCCCATCGTCATCCTCGCCGGGGCCCGCACCCCGATCGGCAAGTTGTCCGGCTCGCTCTCGTCGTTCTCGGCGACCGAGCTGGGCGGGTTCGCCATCGCCGCCGCCCTCGAGCGGGCCGGCGTCACCGGTGATCAGGTCGAGTACACGTACATGGGTCACGTGTTGCAGGCGGGCGCCGGGCAGATCACCGCCCGCCAGGCTGCCGTGAACGGCGGCATCCCCATGGACGTGCCCGCCACCACCGTCAACAAGGTGTGCCTGTCGGGGATGGACGCGATCTACCAGGCCGACCGGCGCATCCGCTCCGGTGAGGCCGACATCGTCGTGGCCGGCGGCATGGAGTCGATGACCAACGCCCCCTACCTGCTGCCCGGCGCCCGAGGCGGCTACCGTATCGGCGATGGCGTGATCGTCGACTCGATGATGTACGACGGTCTCTACTGCGCGTTCGACCAGTGCGCCATGGGCGAAGGCACCGAGAAGTACGCCCAGGCCCACGGGCTCGAGCGCGAGCACATGGATGCCATGGCCCTCGATTCGCACCGCCGCGCCGATGCCGCCCAGCAGGCCGGGTTGTTCGAGGGCGAGATGGTTCCCGTGACCGTGCCCCAGCGCAAGGGCGACGCCCTCGTCATCGCCCACGACGAAGGCGTGCGCGGGGAGACCACGGTCGAGTCGCTGGCCGGGCTCCGTCCCGCGTTCGACAAGGCCGGTCACATCACCGCCGGCAACGCCAGCCAGATCAGCGACGGCGCGTCGGCCACCGTCATCACCACCGCGGAGGTGGCCGAGCGCCTCGGTGTCACACCGATCGCCGAGATCATCGCCTACGGGCAGGTCGCCGGGCCCGATGCCTCGCTGCTCCACCAGCCCTCGCGGGCGATCAAGGCCGCGCTCGATCGGGCCGGGATGACCGTGGGCGACATCGATCTGTTCGAGATCAACGAGGCGTTCGCCGCGGTCGGCGTCGCCTCCGCGGACGACCTCGGCGTGTCCATGGACATCGTGAACGTCAACGGCGGCGCCATCGCCATCGGTCACCCCCTGGGCATGTCCGGCAACCGGATCACCCTCCACCTCGCCCTCGAACTGGCCCGCCGAGGCGGCGGCACCGGTGCCGCCGCGCTGTGCGGTGGCGGCGGGCAGGGCGACGCCATCATCATCCGTACCATGGCGTGACGACCGTTCGAGTCCGGACCGGGAGCTCGTCTCTGGCCCAGCCCACACCTCCGAGGGGGCAGCCATGACCGAAGAAGCACACACGGCGACCATCGATGCCAACGAAGCCGTCGCGGCGGTGGCGTACCGGCTGAGCGAGGTCGTCGCCATCTACCCGATCACGCCGGCGTCGGCGATGGGGGAGCACGCCGAGGAGTGGTCCGTCACCGGGCGTCCGAACCTGTGGGGTTCGGTGCCCGACGTGGTCGAGATGCAGTCCGAGGCAGGCGCCGCCGGGGCGCTGCACGGTGCCCTCCAGGCCGGGGCCATGGCGACGACGTTCACGGCGTCGCAAGGGCTCCTGCTCATGATCCCGAACCTGTTCAAGATCGGAGGGGAGCTGTCTGCCCTGTGCATGCACGTGGCGGCGCGCAGCTTGGCCACCCACGCCCTGTCGATCTTCGGCGACCACTCCGACGTGATGTCCGCCCGGGGCACCGGGTTCGCCATGGTGGCGTCGGGATCCCCGCAGGAGGCCGTCGACCTGGCGGCCATCGCCCACGCCGCCACCCTTCGTGCCCGGGTGCCGTTCCTGCACTTCTTCGACGGGTTCCGCACGTCACACGAGATCCAGAAGATCGCAACGGTGGACGACGCGGTCCTCGACGCGCTCGTGGACGACGACGCCGTCGCCGAGCACCGGGCCCGGGCCTTGTCGCCGGACCGTCCGGTGGTGCGCGGGACGGCGCAGAACCCCGACACGTTCTTCCAGGCCCGGGAGGCCGCCAACCCGTTCCACGACGCCTGCCCGTCGATCGTCGCCGACACCATGGACCAGTTCGCGGCGCTGACCGGCCGTCGCTACCGGCTCTTCGACTACGTCGGGCACCCCGAGGCCGAGCGGGTGGTGGTGATGATGGGCTCGGGGGCGGAGTGCACGCACGAGGTCGTCGACCACCTGGTGGCCCGGGGTGAGAAGGTCGGGCTGGTCAAGGTGCGCCTCTACCGGCCGTTCTCGATGCACGGTTTCGTCCAGGCCCTGCCGGCGACGGTTCGGTCGGTGGCGGTGCTCGACCGCACCAAGGAGCCGGGATCCACCGGCGAGCCGCTGCTGTTGGACGTGACCGCGGCCCTGGTCGACGCCGTCGCCGGTTCCGCCCTGCCGGGCCTGCCGCGCATCATCGGAGGTCGCTACGGGCTGTCGTCCAAGGAGTTCGGCCCGCCGATGGTGAAGGCGGTCTTCGACGAGTTGGCCGCCGATTCGCCCCGCCGACGGTTCACCGTGGGCATCACCGACGACGTCACCCACCTGTCGCTCCCGGTCGACGAGGCCTTCACGACCGAACCTGACGGCGTCCGACGGGCGGTGTTCTTCGGGCTCGGTTCGGACGGAACGGTCAGCAGCAACAAGGCCACCATCAAGATCATCGGCGAGACCACCCCGCTGCAGTGCCAGGGCTACTTCGTGTTGGACTCGAAGAAGGCCGGCGCCATGACCGTGTCGCACCTGCGGTTCGGCCCCGACACGATCCGCTCCACCTATCAGATCCACCAGGCCGGGTTCGTGGCGGTGCACGACCCGGGATTGCTCGACCGCCTCGACGTGCTCGAGCGGGCCGCGCCGGGCGCAACCGTGCTGGTGAACCTTCCGGGCGACCTCGACGGCGCGTGGGACCGGCTGCCCCGGCGGGTTCAGGACGGGCTCATCGCCAAGGGCTGTCGCCTGTTCGTGATCGACGCGTCCACGGTCGCCGACCGGTTCGGTCTGGGCCGGCGCATCAACACCATCATGCAGACCTGCTTCTTCTCGCTCGCCGACGTGCTGCCTGCCGAGACCGCGATCGACCGCATCAAGGCGTCGGTGGAAGCGACGTGGGGGCGGCGGGGCCCGGAGGTCGTGCGCCGCAACGTCGATGCGATCGACGCCGCCCTGGCGGAGCTGCACGAGGTCCCGGTCCCGGCCACCGCGAGTGCGCCGCCACCGGCCCGTCCGACCGTCCCCGACGACGCCCCCGACTTCGTGCAGCGCGTCACCCGCCTCATCCTCGAAGGCCAAGGCGACCGGCTCCCGGTCAGTGCGTTCCCACCCGACGGCACCTGGCCCACGGGCACGAGCCGCTACGAGAAGCGGGCCATCGCCCTGGAGATCCCGATCTGGGAGTCCGACCTGTGCGTGCAGTGCAACCGCTGCTCGATGATCTGCCCGCACACCGCCATCGTCACCAAGGTGTTCGACCCCGCCCACGGTGAGGGCGCGCCAGCGTCGTTCCGCAGCGAACCCGAGGGGTTCACCCCTGAGTTCGAAGGCCTCTCGTACACGGTGCAGGTCGCGCCCGACGACTGCACGGGCTGTGGGCTCTGCGTCGAGGTCTGTCCCGCCAAGGACCGCACCCGGCCCAAGCGCAAGGCGATCAACATGGCGCCGGCGGTGGAGCACCGCGGCCGCGAACGGGTGGCGTTCGACTTCTTCCGCCAGATCCCCGACCTCCCCCGCACCGCCATCCCGCGCCACCCCCGCACCCTGGCGTTGTTGCCGGCGACGTTCGAGTTCTCCGGCGCCTGCGCCGGCTGCGGCGAGACCCCCTACATCCGGGCCCTCACCCAGCTCTTCGGCGACCACCTCGTGATCGCCAACGCCACCGGTTGCTCGTCCATCTACGGCGGCAACCTCCCCACCACCCCCTACACCACCGGGTCCGACGGGCGAGGGCCGGCGTGGAGCAACTCGCTGTTCGAGGACAACGCCGAGTTCGGGTTCGGGCTGCGGCTCGGCCTCGACGCCAGCCATCGGCGAGCCCAGGTGTTGCTCCAGGGGCTGGCGCCGTCGCTGCCGGCGGATCTCGTGGCGCAGCTGTCCGTTCCCGGCGCGAGCGACGACGAGGCCCTGGAGCGTCGCCGGGCTCTGGTCGCCGAGCTCCGGGACCGGCTCGCCGCGGTGCCCGGTCCCGCCGCCCGAGCCCTTGCCGAGCTCGCCGACTCGTTGACGCCCCGGTCGGTCTGGGCGATCGGCGGCGACGGCTGGGCCTACGACATCGGCTACGGCGGGCTCGACCACGTGCTCGCCTCGAACCGCGACATCAACGTGCTGGTGCTCGACACCGAGGTGTACTCCAACACCGGCGGCCAGCAGTCCAAGGCCACCCCGATCGGTGCCGTGGCCAAGTTCGCGTCGGCGGGCAAGGAGACCCGCAAGAAGGACCTCGGGCTGCTCGCCATGAGCTACGGGCACGTCTACGTCGCCTCGATCGCCATGCAGGCCCGCAGCCGTCACACGCTCAAAGCCCTGCAAGAGGCGGAGAGCTACCCGGGGCCGTCGCTCGTGATCGCCCACAGCCCGTGCATCGCCCACGGCTACGACCTCGTGCACTCGCCCACCCAGCAGGCGCGGGCCATCAACAGCGGCGCGTGGCCGTTGTACCGCTACGACCCCCGACGCGTCGCCGACGGCGAACCGCCGATGGTCATCGACGCCGACCCCACCTCGGTGCCGATGCGGGACTACATGGAGCAGGAGGCCCGGTTCCGGATGGTCGAACTGCGGGACCCCGACCGGTTCGCCCAACTCGTCCGTGCCGCCGAAGACGGCGTGCGCGACCGCCACGCCCTCTACGAGCAACTCGCCCAGGTCCGCTACCCCGGCAACGCCGCACCCGCGGACCCCGACCAGGAGCCCTCTGATGGCTGACCTCACCACCGACTGGCTCGGCCTCCAACTGTCGAGCCCGTTCATCGTCGGAGCGTCCCCGCTCGCCGACGACCTCGACGGGCTGCAAGCCCTGGTCGCCGCCGGTGCCGGCGCGGTGGTGCTGCGGTCGGTGTTCGAGGAGCAGGTCGTCGCCGACCAGCTCGCCGTGCACCACTTCTTCGACAACCGCATGGACCACGACGCCGAGGCCTCATCGTTCCTTCCCGACTCGGGCACCTTCCCCGTCGGCGCCGAGTCGACCGTCGCCCACCTGCGCCGGGTGCGGGCCGCGGTCGACGTCCCCGTCGTGGCGTCGCTCAACGGGGTCAGTCCCGGAGGGTGGACCGACATCGCCCGCCAACTCGCCGACGGCGGTGCCGATGCCATCGAGCTCAACCTCTACGACCTGGCCACCGACCTCGACGAGACCGGCGTCGACATCGAAGATCGCCAGTTGCAGGTCGCCGCCTCGGTGGTCGCCGCCATCGACGTCCCCGTCACCGTCAAGCTGTCGCCCTTCTACACGGCGCTGCCCAACTTCGTGCGACGACTCGAACACGCCGGGGCGGCGGGGGTGGCGGTGTTCAACCGCTTCTACCAACCCGACGTCGACCCCGACACCCTCGACCTCGACCGCCACCTGCACCTCTCCACCCCGGCCGAGCTCCCTCTCCGGCTCCACGCGCTCGCCCTGCTCCACGGCCGGGTCGGGCTCTCCCTTGCCGTGACCGGTGGCGTCCACAGCGGACGTGACGCCGCCAAAGCGATCCTGTGCGGTGCCAGCGGCGTCCAGTGCGTCTCCGCGTTGCTCGTGGGAGGGCCCGGGCACCTGTCGCAGATGCGCCTCGACCTGACGGCGTGGCTCGACGAGATGGGGTATCGAGGCGTGGCCGACGCCTGCGGTGCGATGGCGCTCGACAACGTCGCCGACCCCCATGCCTTCGAACGCGTCAACTACACCCGCCTCCTTGAGGGCTGGCGGCCACCCCGAACGGAGCGCTGACCGATGTCAGACACCAAGCCCGAGCTGTGGCACGGCATCCCCCGCGACGAGATCCCGTGGCGACCGACCGTCGATCCCGAGGCCTGCATCGGTTGCCAGCTCTGCTACGTGACCTGCGGGCGGAACGTGTACGAGATGCAGGACGGGGTCGCCGTCGAGGTAGACCCGATGCACTGCGCCGTCGGTTGCACCACCTGCGGCAACGTCTGCCCCACCGGCGCCATCACGTTCCCGCCCATGGACGCCGTCTGGAGGATCGAACGGGAACGGCAGATCTTCCGCACCGTCAAGAAGGAGGCCGCCCGCAAGCACCAACGGGCCGACGCCCTCAAGTCCCGCGCCGATGCCCAGGAACAGCTGAGCCACGTCACCACCCGGGCCCGCATCGAGATCGCGGGCGAGTTCGGCGACAAGCGCTTCCTCGCCCGCCTGGAGGATCTCATCGAGGACAAGCCCTACGACGTGGTCAACCTGCGCCTCGAGGTCCCCACCGTCAAAGGCGCCCGCCGCAAAGCCCCCTCGTACATGACCTTCGAGGTCACCTCCGAGACCCAGGACGACATCACGGCGTTCCTCGGCGAGGTCAAGGCGCTCATCCACGACGCGGCGCTCGTACTCGTCAGCCAGACCTCCCTGTGAGGAGCCGACCATGACCGCGCCCAGGGGCGAGCCCGAGCCCGAATCCCAACCCGCCACGGACCCGACGGGTCCCCTCCCAGCCACGACCTCTGGCGGTCCGGTCTCGGTTCGCTGCCAAGGCTGCGGTCACCCGCTCGGCACGCTCCGGTCCACGGGCACGGGACGAGGGTGGGAGGCCGACTGGACCGGCGCCCGCGCCGTCCACGGCGCCCTCAGCGGCACCGCCGGTCCGGCCTGCCTCAACGGCCGCACCGGGGTCGTGGGCGAGACCGGCTGGATCACCGTCGAATGCCAGCACTGCCACCGCATCTGGCAGGGAGGCGACACCTATCTCCAAGACCTGCCCGGCGGGGCTGTCGATGGTGCGGTCCACCTGGGGCAGGTCCCTCATCGCGGCGGGTGACCGGCCGGACGGAATGCCGGGTCGTCCGGCGCGGTTGTATTGATCACCGTAAATGTGTGAGCCTGCCGCCCGGCCGGCATGACCTGAGGAGGACCGGTGGTTCCTGAGCGTCCCGCGCCGACGTTGCCGACCCCCGAGGCCCTGGCCGTGCACCTGTCCGGGTCCCGTCGCCGCATCCTGCAGGTGCTGCGCGATTGCGGACCGCGCACCGACGAGGGCATCGCGGCGTGCTGGATCAGCGTCGACGGCGATGGTGACCGGTGGGGCGGCCGGCTGCCCGGGCTGGTCGCCCGGCTCACCTGGAAGCTCGAGTACCTCGGGTGGATCGAGCGCGGCGAGGACGGTTGGGTGCTCTCGGCCGTTGGCGCCCAGGCACTGGACGCTGCGTCCTGACCCGGTCGCGGCCTGAGACTCAGGAAGAATTGACTCAATAGTATGTGAGAGGTACGGTCGCGCCCGTGGCGAGCCCGGTCCCTTCCTCCCTCGAAGCCCGCGCCGCGCGGCACGCGGCGCTGGGTGATCCGGTGCGCCTCGGGATCGTCGACGAACTGGCGTCGTCGGATCGAGCGCCGATCGAGCTGCGTCGCCGGTTCGGGCTGCCGTCGAACCTGTTGGCCCACCACCTGGATGTGCTGGAGGGCGTCGGGCTGATCGAGCGGTCCCGGTCCAGTGGCGATGGCCGTCGCCGCTACGTGCACCTCCGTCCTGGTGCGCTCGATGACCTCGGCCCCGTTCGCCTCGTCGCCCCAGCCCCTGCCCTCTTCGTGTGCAGCGCCAACTCGGCCCGCTCGCAGCTCGCCGCCGCGCTCTGGCGTCGACTCACCGGCCACCCCGCCGCGTCCGCCGGGACCCACCCCTCGACCCAAGTGCATCCCGGTGCGATCGCCGCCGCCGAGCGCGCCGGTCTCGATCTGAGCGTCGCGGTACCGCAGGCGCTGGACGATGTGGACCCGGCGCCCGCGTTGGTGGTGACCGTCTGTGACCAGGCCCACGAAGAGGTCGCTCCCGGCGATGACTGGTTGCACTGGTCGGTTCCGGATCCCGTGCCGGTGGGCACCAGCGCCGCGTTCGACGCCACGGTCGCCGAGCTCACCGACCGCATCCAGGCCGTGATCGGGGCATCGTGACCTCCGCCAGAACCCATGGGGGAGCCCCAGCGGCCCACGACGACCTGCACCCCACCGACGCCGCACTCGCGGTCGCGGTGGAGACGGGTACCGGGCAGCTCCGCCTCGACCTCACCCGACGGCTCGCCGCCGAGGCGCTCGGCACCGCGATCCTGATCGTGGCCGTGGTCGGATCGGGCATCGCCGCCAGTCGCCTGTCCACCGGCGACGTGGGGCTGCAGCTCCTCGAGAACGCGGCGGCCACCGCCTGCGCACTGATCGGGCTGATCCTCATGTTCGGTGCGGTGTCGGGCGCCCACTTCAACCCGGTCGTGACCCTCCTCGACCGGATGCTGGGTACCACCACCACCCGCGACACCGTGCTGTACGTGTTGGCCCAGGTGGTCGGGGGCTGCCTCGGCACCATGCTCGCCAACGTGATGTTCGAGCTCCCGGTGGTGGAGCTGTCCACCACCGACCGCTCGTCGGCCGCATTGTGGGTCTCCGAGGTGGTCGCCACCGTCACCCTGTTGCTGGTGATCCAGGGGTGCGTGCGCACCGGTCGGGCGAGCGTGGTGCCGTTCGCGGTCGGGGCCTGGATCGGTGGGGCCTACTGGTTCACGTCGTCCACCAGCTTCGCCAACCCGGCGGTCACCCTGGCCCGCACCTTGTCGGACTCCTTCGCCGGCATCGCCCCGGCTTCGGCCCCCATGTTCATCGTGATGCAGCTCGTGGGCGCGGTGATCGCCTTCGCGCTGGTCCGCCTCTTCTATCCGCACGACCACTCGGAGACCCCCGCATGACCGACCCCCGTCCCGAGGTGCTGTTCGTCTGCGTGCACAACGCCGGTCGGTCC
>DAIMFV010000002.1:35545-48080 GCA_036724365.1 Acidimicrobiales bacterium
GCGCCCGCCGACGACATCAATCCGGCGGTGGTCGAGGCCATGGCCGAGCTGGGCATCGACCTCCGTGCCGCCGGCGCCCACCCCAAGAAGTTGGAGGACGCCACCGTGCAGGCCTCCGACGTGGTCATCACCATGGGGTGCGGGGACGCCTGCCCGTTCTACCCGGGCAAGCGCTACGAGGACTGGGTGCTCCAGGACCCCGCCGGGCAGGGCGTCGACGCCGTCCGCCCCATCCGCGACGAGATCGACCGCCGTATCAGGGCGCTGGTCGACGACCTGCTGACCCCCACCGCCACCCAGGACTGAAGGAGCCCGCCATGACCGATGACAAGCAGGACCTCTCCCTCGACCAGCAGCACCTGGTCCGCACCGTCGCCGCCCGGCTCGAATCGCAGTTCACCGGCACGTTCGGGCCCGAGACGGTCGAACGCTTCGTCCGTGACTCCCTCGACCTGCTGCTCCCCACGGCCAAGATCGCCACCTACCTGCCGGTGCTCGCCGAGAAGTTCGCCCGGCAGCGCCTCGGAGCCCTGGCCCGGCTGGAGGCCAGCGTGCCCTCCGCCGTGCCCGCCGTGCTGTTCATGTGCGTGCACAACGCCGGCCGCTCGCAGATGGCGGCGGGCTGGCTGCGCCACCTCGCCGGAGACCGCGCCGTGGTGTGGTCGGGCGGTTCCGAGCCGGAATCGGAGATCAACCCCGCGGCGGTGGAAGCCATGGCCGAGGTGGGCATCGACATCACGCCGGAGTTCCCCAAGCCGTGGACCGACGAGATCGTGCGGGCGGCCGACGTGGTCATCACCATGGGGTGCGGGGACGCCTGCCCCCTCTATCCCGGCACGCGCTACGAGGACTGGGAGCTCGACGACCCCGCTGGCCAGGGTCTCGACGCCGTGCGCGTCATCCGCGACGACATCAAAGACCGGGTCGAGGCCCTCCTGGCCTCCCTGGGCGTCGCCGTGGCGTGACGGCACCGATCAGGTCCGCGATCGAGGACTGATGACCCTGCTCATCCGCGGAACGTGGCGGTAGGTTCGCCTCGGAGAGCAGGAGGTTCCATGACGAGGTTCGTGGTGATCGGCGGCGACGCCGCCGGCATGTCGGCGGCGGCCCAGGCCACCCGCGGCGTCGAAGCCGTGGAGCTGGTGGTGTTCGAGCGGGGGCAGTTCACGTCGTACGCGGCGTGCGGGCTCCCGTACTTCGTCGGTGGTCTGGTGGGGGACGCCGATCGCCTCGTGGCCCGCTCGCCCGAGGAGCACCGGCGCCGGGGCGTCGACGTGCGCACCGGGCACGAGGTCGTGGCCATCCACCCGGCCGAGCAGGTGGTGGAGGTGCGCGTGGTCGAGACCGGGGCCGTGAGCCGCGAGCCCTACGACCACCTCCTGATCGCCACCGGCGCCTCGCCCATCCGGCCACCGTTCCCCAACATCGACGCCAAGGGTGTGCGCGGGATCCACGTCATCCCCGACGCGGTGGCCCTCGACGATCAGATCCGGGACCGGTCGCCCCGCCGGGCGGTGGTGGTCGGCGGCGGCTACATCGGCCTGGAGATGGTGGAGGCGCTCCAACTTCGGGGCCTCGAGGTCACGCTCGTGGAGAAGCTCGACCAGCCGATGGCCACGCTCGACGCCGACATGGGCGCCCGGGTGGCAGAAGGGCTGGTCGCCCAGGGCGTGGACCTCCGCCTGGGCACCGGGGTCCAGGGCTTCGAGACCGACGGTGAGGGGTGGGTGAGGGCCGTGGCCACCGAAGTCGGGGAGATCCCCGCCGACCTCGTGGTGATGGGGCTGGGTGTGCGACCCAACGTGACGCTGGCCGCCGAGGCCGGCATCACCATCGGGCCGAGCGGAGCCATCGCCACCGACGCCCGCATGGCCGCCTCGGCCCCCGGGGTCTGGGCTGCCGGCGACTGCGCCGAGAGCCGCCACCGCGTCACGGGGGCGCCGGCGTGGATCGCGCTGGGTACCCACGCCAACAAGCAGGGTCGGGTGGTGGGGCTCAACGTCACGGGCACGCCGGCCGAGTTCCCCGGCGTGATCGGCACCGCGGTCACCAAGGTCGGTCCGGTCGAGATCGGTCGGACCGGTCTCACCGAGCGGGAAGCCGCCGCTGCGGGATTGGACGCGGCAGGGGAGATCGTGGAGGGGACCAGCCGGGCGCACTACTACCCCGACGGTGCCCCCCTGGCCGTGAAGGTGGTGGCGGAGCGGTCCTCGGGGCGGATGCTCGGCGCCCAGATCGTGGGTGGTCCCGAGGCGGCCAAGCGCATCGATGCGCTCGCGGTGGCCGTGTGGAGCGAGATGACCGTCGACGAGTTCAGCCAGCTCGACCTCGGCTACGCCCCGCCGTTCTCGCCCGTGTGGGACCCCACGCTCATCGCGGCCCGCAGCACCTCACGCGCCCGCCGCGCCTGACCGGCCTGCCGTCCGAGGTCTGCGCCGGGCTCAGCGCACCAGGTCGAGCGACCCGAGGTCGCGGATCGCCGTGCAGGACCGGGTGGCCATGGCCAGGAACATGCGGTCGGCCGGGTCGCTGCGTTCCGCGGTGGCGTAGATCGCGCCCAGCACCGTGATGAACGGGCCCTGGAGCTGGCCCCGCCGGTAGTCGAGGTGGCAGGTGGCGAGGTCGTAGTCGGTGACACCGTGACCGACGAGCGCGGCGTGGTAGGCGGCCACCACCTCGTCCTCGTGGTCCCGGCGGTCGGCGACGTCGAGGCTGGTGCCCAGCAGGTAGGCGAGGTCACGCCCGGGTGGCGCCAGGCTGAGGGTCTGCCAGTCGACGGCCACCACCTCGGGACGGTCGGGGTGGAACATCAGGTTGTCGAGGCGGTAGTCGCCGTGGGTGAGCACGATCGGACCGGCCTCGGCCATCCAGGTTCCGGTGGCCGACGCCGCGGCCCGCAGGACGGCCACGTCGTCTCCGCTCAGGGTGGACGCGTACCGGTCCACGAACTGTTCGGTGGCATCGACGTGCAACGAACCGAGGAAGGCGGCGCCGTCCGCGTCGAGCACCTCGAGGAAGTCGTGGTCGGTCAGCGAGCTGTCGTTCCAGCGCGGGGCGTGCAGGCCCGCGGCGTTGCGCGCCGCCTCGGTGGCCTGCTCGACGGAGCAGCCGTCGGCCTGCACCCCCGGTGCGGCGGGGGCCAGGTCCTCCAACAGGAGCGAGAAGGCGGAGCCGTCCTCGGAGATGCCGGCGGCCCAGCACCGGGGGGCCCGCACCGCCACGGTGGCGGCGATGTGGGCGTAGAACCCCACCTCCTTGCGGTAGCTGGGGGCCACCGTCATCCGGGCGGCCGGGTCCTCGGCGGCCAGCTTGGCCACCAGGGTGGCCGGACCCTGCGATCCCTCGTCGTAGGCGATCGTGAGCCGGTAGGCGGTGCCCATCTGGCCGGTCCCCACCCGCTCGGTGGCCACCGCCCGCACCCCGACCTCGCCGTCCGGGCCGGACAGGGCGGCGGACACCCACCCCGGGGTGAGGTCGTGCACGGTCTCGGCCACGTCGATCCCGGTCTTGGGCCCGACCCCGGAGGTCGAGGGGCGCTGGTGCGGCTGGGCGGTCACGTGGTCCTCCGTGGTGCACCCGGGGCGCACGGTCGATCGGGTCGCAGGCTCGCGCGTGCCACCAGGCTCGACAACCTCCACACCGAGGTGGTGTGCTGGGCCCCATGGCGATCGAGCCGGTGAGGCGTTCCGGCAGTGGCCTCCCGGCCGCCGGCGTCGCTCCGTTCCGGTGAACCGGGCCCACCGGCGCCCGGCGCCCGCCGTGTTGGTGGCGGCTGCGGTGGCCGTCGCCTTCTTCGTGGTGCCGCTCGCGGGCCTGCTCCAACGCGCCGACTGGGGCTCGCTGTGGGCCGACCTCACCACGTCCGAGGCCCGCGACGCCATCCGTCTGTCGGTGGTGTGCTCCCTGAGCGCCGCGCTCTTGTCGGTGGCCTTCGGTACCCCGCTGGCCTGGGTGCTGGCCCGAACCGCGGTCCCCGGTCGGTCGGTCCTCCGGGCCCTGGTCCTGTTGCCGATGGTCCTCCCGCCGGTGGTGGGTGGCGTGGCCCTGCTGGCGGCCTTCAGCACCCGAAGCCCGGTGGGCGGCTGGCTGCACGACACCTTCGGCCTGCAGCTCACGTTCTCCACGGCTGGTGCCGTGCTGGCCCAGACGTTCGTGGCCATGCCGTTCTACGTGCTCACCGTGGAGGCCGCGCTGCGGGGCCTGGACGGTCGCTACGAGGAGGCGGCGGCGAGCCTCGGCGGCTCGAGGTGGACCGTGGCGCGCCGGGTCACATTGCCCCTGGTGGCCCCGTCGGTGGTGGCTGGTGCCGTGCTGGCGTGGGCCCGGGCCCTGGGGGAGTTCGGGGCCACGATCACCTTCGCCGGCAACGTGGCCGGCCGCACCCGCACCCTGCCGCTCTCGGTGTACCTCGAGCTCCAGAGCGACCGCGACGCGGCGATCGCCCTCTCGCTGGTGCTGCTCGTGGTGTCGCTCGTCGTGATCGTCTCGCTGCGCGACCGATGGATCACCCGGCCATGACCCTCTCGGCGAACGTCTCGTTGCGCCTCGGCGATCTGGACCTGCGGGTGGACCTGGTCGCGCCCGCCGGCGAGGTCACGGCGGTGCTGGGCCCCAACGGCGCCGGCAAGACCACCTTGTTGCGCGCGGTGGCGGGCGCGGTGGCCGTGGACGCCGGCGAGATCACCCTCGGCGGGGTGGTGCTGGACCGACCCCCCGACCGGTTCGTGCCCCGCGAGCAGCGTCGACTCGGGATCGTGCACCAGGACCACCTCCTGTTCCCGCACCTCACCGCGCTGGAGAACGTCGCCTTCGGACCTCGCGCCCAGGGCCGTCCGGCGGCCGAGGCCCGGCGGCTGGCCCTGGACCTGCTCGAGCGTCTGGGCGTGGCCGACCACGCCCAGGCCCGACCCCGGGCCCTCTCGGGCGGACAGGCCCAGCGGGTGGCCCTGGCCCGGGCCCTGGCCACCGAGCCCCGCGCCCTCCTGTTGGACGAGCCGCTGGCCGCCCTCGACGTGGCCACCCGCGTGGAGGTGCGCCGCGACCTCCGCCGCCACCTCGCCACCTTCGCCGGGCCCACGGTGCTGGTCACCCACGACCCGGTCGACGCCCTGGCCCTGGCCGACCACGTGGTGGTGCTGGAGGCCGGTCGAGCCACCCAGAGCGGAACCATCGCCGAGGTGACCTCCCGCCCCCGCACCCGGTACGTGGCCGACCTCATCGGCACCAACCTGGTCCACGGCACGGCCACGACCGGCACGGTCACCACCGACTCCGGCGCGGTGCTGATCGTGGCCGAGGGTGGCGACGGGCCCGTGTCGGCCACCGTCGCCCCGGCGGCCGTGGCCCTCCACCGCCGCGAGCCTGAGGGCAGCCCGCGCAACCGGTGGGCCACCACGGTGGCCCACCTCGACCTGCTCGGTGACCGGGTGCGCGTGGCGCTGGGCGACCCCCTGCCCCTGGTGGCCGAGATCACCCCCGCCGCCCTGGCCGACCTGGGTCTCCGCGAGGGCGACCCGGTGTGGGCCAGCGTCAAGGCCACCGAGATCACCACCTACTCACGGTGAGGAGGCGAGCCGACCCGACCCGCCCGCTGCGGGATGGGGCGGAGCGGCCGCGGTGGGCGTGCAAGAGTGGCCGCTCGAAAGGGGACAACTCATGGATCGCAACCTCTCCGCCCGGCGGGTGGCCGCGCTGTTGATCACGATGCTGGCGCTGGTGTCGTGCAGCAGCGACGACGGGTCGGCGTCGAGCGCGGACGCGAGCACCACCTCCACCCCGGACGCCGCCGCGCCGGGGGCGGACGGTGCTGGCGCAGGCGGTGCCACGGGCATGGGCCCCACCGCAGAGGGCTGGACCAAGGTGCTGGCCCCGGCGTCGTGCCGGTGCAGCGACGGCACGCCGTACCACTACTGGGTTCGGCCCGGTGACCCCGGCAAGGTGCTGTTCTTCCTGGCCGGGGGCGGAGCCTGCTTCAGCGCCGAGACGTGCGCGGCGGAGAGCGCCACCTACACCGTGAACCTCGAAGGGGACGGCGGCCCCGGAGACGGCGGCATCTTCGACCTGGACAACGAGGCCAACCCGTTGGCCGACCACTCGATGGTGGTCGTGCCCTACTGCACCGGCGACCTGCACCTCGGCACCACCCTGCACGACTACGGCGGCGGGGTGGAGGTCCACCACAACGGCTACGCCAACGCCTCCACGGCCCTGGCCGCCACCGCCGCCCTGTTCCCCGAGGCCACCGAGGTGGTGGTGGCCGGCTCCAGCGCCGGCTCGGCCGGCGCGGCCGCCTACGGGGGAGCCGCCCACGACGTGTTCCCCGACGCCGACATCGCCGTGATCGCCGACGCCTCGGCGGCTTACCCGGGCACCCCGGCGATCACGCTGGCCATCGGCAGCCTGTGGGGCATCACCGGGTCGATCCCGTTGTGGCCCGAGACCGCCGACCTGCCCCCCGAAGCGTGGTCGCTGCCGGGCCTGTTCGTGACCGCCTCGCTCCACCACCCCGAGATCCGCTTCGCCACCTACAACAACGCCTTCGACCGGGTGCAGGCCCAGTTCTCGGCGCTGATCGGCCAGGACGGCTCCAACCTGGTGGAGCTGATCGACGCCAACAACCGGTGGATCACCGACCAGGGCGTCGACGTCCGCCACTGGGTGGCCCCGGGCACCGACCACACGGTGCTGGGCGACGAGCAGCTCTACACCCAGGAGGTCGACGGCAGCTCGCTCATCGAGTGGCTCACCGCCTTCGTCGCCGGTGAGGAAGGCGACGACGTGCACTGCACCGACTGCGAGCGTCCGGCCTGATCGGTGGCCGGTTGACGGCTGGTTGACGGCTGGTTGACGGCCGGTTGACCGATGGTCAGGCCTCGGGCGCCTACAGGGCGTGGGCTCGGAGGAAGGCGTCGACCACGTAGGTGCTGAACGCGTCGTCGAGCGCGGGCTTGTCCATCAGCTGGGCCAGCAGCAGGGGGCCCACCAGCAGCGAACCTGCTCGGTCCAGGTCGAGGTCGGCCGGCAGCCGCCCTTCGTCGATGCCCCGTCGGAGCACCACGTCGATGGCGTGGTCCTGGCGGGCCTCCAGCCGCTGCTCCAGGTCGGCCACGCCGTCCTTGTGGTTCCGCAGCGTGAGGAGCGCGGGGAAGACCCGAGCCCACTCGGGATCGGCGAGGGTGCGGCAGATGTCGGCGGCCAGGCTGCGCAGCGCGGGCTCGAACCTCAGGGCCGCGTCGGGCTCGGCCAGGTTCGGCGCGCAGCTCTCGATCACGGCCACCAGGATGTCGTCGCGGCTGTCCCAGTGGCGGTAGATGGTGGACTTGGCCACGCCGGAGCGGGCCACGATGGCGTCGACGGTGACCGCGGAGGGGCCGCCCTCCACCAACAGGTCGGTGGCGGTGCGCAGCACCGCGGCATGGGTTCGGGCCACCCGGGCGTCCACGGTCATGTCGGGAGCCGACGGTAGCCGGGCGTCGGCCGTCAGCGAGGGGCGTGACGACTGTCTCACCGGCCGGGCGGTGGATCGGGTGGACATGAACAGTACGATACCGTTTCGTACTGTTAGTCACGACGGGAACGCCCCATGTCACCCAACGCACCCTCCGCCCCACCCACCGCAGGCACCCCGCTCCCGGTGGTGGCGCTGGCCGACCACCGGGGCGAGCTGGTCACCGATCCCAAGCGGCAGCGCCAGATCCTCATCGCCATGTGCGGCGCCCTGATCGCCGTGGTCGCCTCGGTGTCGGGCCTCAACGTGGCCCAGCAGGACCTGGCCCTCGACCTGGGGGCGTCGCAGAGTCAGCTCCTCTGGATCATCAACGGCTACACCATGGCGCTCGCCGCGCTCCTGCTGCCGATCGGCGCCCTGGGTGACCGGTTGGGGCGCAAGCCGATCCTGCTGACCGGCCTGGTGCTGTTCATCGCCGCCAACGTGCTGGGCGGCCTGTCCACCACCACCGGGATGCTGATGGGCGCCCGGATCCTGGCCGGCGTGGCCGCCGCCATGATCATGCCGGTCACCCTGTCGGTGATCACCTCCAGCTTCCCGCCCGAGCAGCGGGCCCGCGCCGTGGGCATCTGGTCGGGCTTCGCCGGCGCCGGTGGCATCCTCGGCCTGTTCGTGGCGTCGTTCCTCATCGACTACTTCACCTGGCCGTGGCTGTTCGCCATGCCCATCGTGATCGCGCTGTTCTCGGTGGTGATGACCCTGAGGGCCGTGGGCAACTCCCGCGAGGTCCAGGCCGGTCGCTTCGACACCGTCGGGTCGGTGCTGTCGGCCCTGGCCATCGGGGCCATCGTGCTCGGCATCCACGAGGGGCCCGAGCGGGGCTGGACCGATGTCCTCGCCCTGGGCGGCCTGGTGATCGGGTTCGGTGCGCTGGCCGCCTTCGTGGTGTGGGAGCTGCGCCAGGACCACCCGCTGCTCGACATCCGGGTGTTCTCGCACCGGGGCCTCGCCGCCGGCTCGGTCACCCTGCTGGTGGTGTTCGCGGTGATGTTCGGCGTGTTCCTGGTGCTGCCGCAGTTCACCCAGGCGGTGCTCGGGTACTCGGCCCTCAAGTCGGCGGCCTCGCTGCTGCCCATGGTGGTCGTGATGATGCCGCTGTCGGCCATGGCGCCCCTCATCGCCAAGCGCGTCGGCACCCGCAACACCCTGGCCACCGGCATGGCCCTGTTCGCCTCCGGACTGGTGCTGCTGGCCCTCATGGTGTCGGCCGAGGGCGGGTACTGGAGCGTGCTCCCCGGCCTGTTGGTGCTCTCGTTCGGCATCGGTCTCTGCATGAGCCCGTCCACCACCGTGATCACCGAGTCGCTCCCGGTCGCCAAGCAGGGGGTGGCGTCGGCCCTCAACGACACGGTCCGTGAACTGGGTGGCGCCATCGGCATCGCCCTGTTGGGCTCGTTCGTGAGCGCCGGCTACCGGTCCAGCGTGGCCGACGCCACCACCGGGCTCAGCCCCGACCTGGCCCACCGGGTCCAGGAGGGCATCGGCGCCGCCTTCGCCGCCGCCCCCGACCTGGGTGCCGACGCCCCCGCGGTCCTGGACGCCGCCAAGCTCGCCCTGGTCGACGGGTGGCAGGTGGCCATGTGGTTCGGTGTCGGGCTGGCCGCCGCCACCTTCGCCTTCCTGGTGATCCGCGGCCCCCGGCCGAGCGACCTGGAGGCTGAGGACGCCCTGGACGCCGACCTCCCCGGCGATCTCCACACCGATCTGGCCGACGTGCTGGTCGACGCCTGATCGACACGGCCCCTCCGGACCCGGTAGCCATCTCGTCGATGGCCGACCGGACCAACCCCGATGAACCGCCGGACCGGTTGGCCCGGCGACTGGGCCTGGGCGATGCCGTGGTCGTGGGACTGGCGGCCATGCTCGGCGCCGGGGTGTTCGCGGCGCCCGGTCCCGCGGCCGAGGCCGCCGGGCCGTGGCTGCTCGCCGGCCTGGTCCTGGCGGCGGTGGTGGCCTTCGCCAACGCCACGTCGTCGGCGCAGCTGGCCGCCCGCCACCCCGAAGCGGGGGGCACCTACGTGTACGCCCGGATGCGGCTGGGCGGGTACTGGGGCTTCCTGGCCGGGTGGAGCTTCGTGGTCGGCAAGATCGCCAGCCTGTCGGCCATGGCCCTCACGTTCGGCTCCTACGTGTCGGCGGAGCTGGCCCGGCCGATCGGGCTGGGCGCGGTGGCGGCCGCGACCGCCGTGAACTACCTCGGGGTGGAGAAGACGGCACGGGTCTCCCGGGTGATCGTGGCGCTCGTGCTCGGCGTGCTGGCCGTGACCGTCGGCGCCCTCGTGTTCGGCAGCGACGCGACCGCCGGGCACCAGCCGTGGAACGGGTCCGTGGGCCCCTGGGACGTGGTCCGATCCGCCGGCCTGCTGTTCTTCGCCTTCGCCGGCTACGCCCGGTTGGCCACCCTGGGCGAGGAGGTGGTCGAGCCCGAGGTCACCATCCCCCGGGCGATCCCCCTGGCGCTGGGCGTGGTCGTGGTGGTGTACGGCCTCGTCCTCGGGGCGGCGCTGCTCGCGGTGGGCCCGGAGGCCCTGGCCACGTCGGCGGCCCCGCTGGCCGACGCGGTGGGCGCGGGGCGATGGCCCGGTCTGGAGTCGGTGGTGCGAGCCGGTGCCGCGGTCGCGGCGGCGGGCGTGCTCTTGTCGTTGCTCGCCGGGGTGAGTCGGACCGCACTGTCGATGGCACGCCGCCGGGAGCTGCCCGGGTGGCTCGATGCCGTGCACCCGCGGTTCCGCACGCCGCACCGGGCCGAGGTGGTCACCGCCGTGGTGGTGGCCGGGATCGTGTCGGTGGCGGATCTGCGCGACGCGATCGGCTTCAGCTCCTTCGCCGTGCTCACCTACTACGCCCTGGCCAACGCATCGGCCCTGCGCCTCGCCCCCGAGGAGCGACGGTGGCCCAGGTGGCTGGCCGGGCTGGGCCTGGTGCTCTGCCTGGTGGTGGCGGCCTCGCTACCGCTCGTCTCGGTGACGGGTGGCCTGGGCCTGCTGGTGGTGGGCTCCCTGGTCTGGTTCGCCACCCGGACTCGACGCATCGGACCTGTCGGCCGCGCGGCCTGAGCGTGGCCCTGGCCGGGGGAGGGAGACCTTCGACCCTGGTGGCCGGAGGCCGGGTGGGGGAAGGTGACCCCATGGCTTGCGCACGCTGTGGATCGTGGTCGTGTCGCCGGCGCGGGGTCGCCGCCGGGCTGGCGGCGGGGGCGACGGTGCTCGTGCACCGCGAGGTGGTGCGCCCGTGGCACGAGCGTTGGGGGGCCACCGACGAGGAGGTGGCGGCCGTGCTGCCCGGCGACGATCTGATCGAGGAGCCGGCCGACCAGATCACCCGGGCGATCACCATCGACGCACCGCCGGACGAGGTCTGGCCCTGGGTGGTGCAGATCGGTGCCGACCGCGGGGGCTTCTACAGCTACGACTGGCTCGAGAACCTGTTCGGGCTGGGCATCCACAGTGCCGACCGGATCGTGCCGGAGTGGCAGGAGCGCCAGGTGGGCGATCTGGTCTTCGCCGAGGCGAGGGGCAGCGGGGGGGGGTACGTGGTCGAGGTGCGGCCCGGCGAGGTCCTGGCGATGCAGGTGGGTGACCCGTCGGTCGGTCGGCCGGCCCGCCGGGACGAAGGCGCCCGCTGGCAGTTCCAGTGGACGTTCGCGCTGCGCGAGGGTCCGGGCGGCACCACGCGCCTCCTGGTCCGGGAACGGGTCGCGTTCGGGAGTGCGGTGACGCGGCTGGTGATGGCGCCGATCGGGTTGGTCAGCTTCGCCATGACCCGCAAGATGCTGCTGGGCATCAAGGTGCGGGCCGAGGGCCGCCACCACCGCTCGGGCGACGTGCAGCCCGACGGTCAGCCCGCCGTTCAGCCCGCAGCCGACGGGTCCCGGTAGGCGCTCACGATCGGGGCCAGCTCGGCGGGGGTCGAGCCGTGGAGGATCACGGCGTCGCAGCCGAGCGCGAGCTGGCCACGGATCGCGTCGGCGCACCGTTCGGGTGTGCCGGTGGCGCTGGCCTCGAACCACTCGTCGGGCAACAGCGTGGCAGCGTGCTCGAGCTGGTCGGTGGTGCCCACGATGTCGAGCCCGGCCACCGAGGCGATCACCGGGTCGGCCAGGAACCGGCGCAGCACCTCGTGGTCCCACCCGTTGGTGCGGACCAGCAGCTCCCCGTAGCCCTGCAGGTAGGTGCCGAGCCGGCCCACCGTCTTCTTGAGCCGCACCTCGGGGGCGAGGTGGTCGCCCACGGTGGCGAAGCACGACCACACCCGCACGTCGGCGGGGTCCCGACCGGCGTTGGCGGCCGCGTTCTTGACCAGCTCGACGCACCGGGCCGTGACCTCGTCGGGGAAGTAGGTGTGCAGCACCACGTCGTCGAAGCACCGGCCGGCCAGCTCCAGGGTCCGGTCGCCGAAGGCCACCAACGCCAGGGGCAGGTGCTCGTCGAGGGAGGAGTCGAGGTGGAGGACCGGCCACGATCCCGCCGGACCGTCGTGGCCGAAGATGGCCTCGCCCCGGAACAGGCGGCGCATGATCCCCGCGAAGTCCTCCAGTTCGGCGGTGGTGATGCGGGGGATGCCGAACGCGTCCTGCAGGGCGGGGATGCCCCGGCCCAGGCCCAGGGGGAACCGCCCGCCGGTGAGGCTCTGCATGGGGCGGGCGGGCCCGGCGGTGACCATGGGATGCCGGGTGTTGTGGTTGGTGGCGGCGGTGATGATGCGGATCCGCTCGCTGGCGGCCCCGGCCGCACCGCAGAGGGCCCCCGCCTCCTTCTTGTTGTACCGCTCGGAGATGAACGCCGCGCCCAGCCCGAGCGCTTCGGCGTCGCGCACCTCGGCGACGAGGTCCCGGGAGCTGTCGGGCTGGCCGGCGAGCAGGTAGCAGCCGAGCTCGGGTAGGGGCGTGGTCATCGGGGCTCACCTCGGGTGGACGGGTCCCCATCTTGGCGCCCGGGGACCTCTGGCCCTTGGCGACCGAGGCCCGGCCGGGCATCGTGGCGGGAGCAACGAACCCGAGCCCCCCGAGCGGTCCAGGAGCGCGCCCCG
>DAIMFV010000002.1:48090-49264 GCA_036724365.1 Acidimicrobiales bacterium
GCCACCACCGTCGAACCCGATGACCGGCCCGCCGATCCGGCGCCGCCCCGCCGCCCCGCTCGTCGTTCGCGGGCAGCCGTGGTCGGGGCGGGGGCGCTGGTCGTCGCCGGGGCCTACCTCCTCGGTCGGGACGGCTCGCCGGGCTGGCAGGTCGGACGGGTCGTGGGCTTCGCCCTGCTGGTCGGGGCGGTCGGGTGGCTGATCCGCGCCGGCGGGGAGCGGACCCGAGCCACGGCGGCCTTCGCCGCGGGGTGCGTGGCCTTCGGTGCCGCGGTGGGCATCGCGCTGCCCCACCTGGCCAAGGGGGGCTCCGCCCTGGTCGCCGCGGCCGGCTCCGTGCTGCTGGCGGGGAGCGTGCTGCTCCTGGGGTTCGGGGCGTGGTCGCTCGTGCGGCTCACGCCGCGGTGGTGGAGGCTGCTGACCGGGCCCGCCCTGGTGGCGGTGTTCGCGGTCAGCCTCTCGGTGGTCGGCCCCGCCGTGGCCGCCACCAACGTGCCCCCCACCCGGCTGGGTGCCACGCCGGCCGACGTGGGCCTGGCGGCCACCGACGTGGAGGTGGTCACGGCCGACGGCGTGGTGCTGTCGGCGTGGTGGATCCCTGGCGACGAGGCGTCGGCCGTGGTGCTGTTGCACGGCGCCGGGTCCACCCGGTCGAGCGTGCTCGACCAGGCCGCTGTGCTGGTGGGCGAGGGGCACGGCGTGCTCGCCCTCGACGCCCGCGGCCACGGCACCAGCGGTGGTCGGGCCATGGACTTCGGTTGGTACGGCGACCTCGACGTGATGGCCGCGGTGGACCACCTGGTGGCGCGACCGGAGGTGGACCAGGACCGCATCGCCGTGGTCGGCATGTCGATGGGTGGGGAGGAGGCGGTGGGGGCGGCCGCCGCCGACCCGCGCATCGCCGCGGTGGTCGCCGAGGGGGCCACCAGCCGCACGGCGCAGGACAAGTCGTGGTTGTCGGAGCGCTACGGCTGGCGGGGAGCGGCCCAGGAGGGGATCGAATGGCTCACCTACGAGCTGACCGACCTGCTCACCGCGGCCGACCAACCGATCACGCTCCGCGACGCGGTGGCCGCCGCCGCCCCCACGCCGGTGCTGTTGATCGCCGGCGGCGCCACCACCGACGAGGAGCACGCCGCCCGCCACATCCGGTCGGGATCGCCCGAGACCGTGG
>DAIMFV010000003.1:0-39891 GCA_036724365.1 Acidimicrobiales bacterium
ATCGACGGCCTGCGTGTCGACGCCGTGGCCTCGATGCTCTACCTCGACTACTCCCGCCAGCCCGGCCACTGGCTCCCCAACCAGTTCGGCGGCCGCGAGAACCTGGAGGCCGTGTCGCTGTTCCGCGAGCTGCACGACCTGGTGCACGAACGCCACGAAGGGGTGGTGACGGTGGCCGAGGAGTCCACGGCCTGGCCCCGCGTGACCACACCGCCCGAGTGGGACGGCCTGGGGTTCGGGGCCAAGTGGAACATGGGCTGGATGCACGACACGCTCGCCTACTTCGAGCGCGAGCCCGTCCACCGACGCCACCACCACCACGACCTCACGTTCTCGCTGCACTACGCCTTCAGCGAACGGTTCGTGCTCCCCCTGTCCCACGACGAGGTGGTCCACCTCAAGGGGTCGCTCCTCACCAAGATGCCCGGCGACCGGTGGCAGCAGCTCGCCAACCTTCGTGCCCTCTACGGCTGGATGTGGGCCCACCCGGGCAAGCAGCTCCTGTTCATGGGCGGGGAGCTGGCCCAGGAGGCGGAGTGGGACCACGACCGGTCGCTCGACTGGCACCTGCTCGCCGACGCCGGCCACCGGGGCGTGCAGCAGCTGGTGCGGGACCTCAACCACCTCTACCGCGAACGCGCCACCCTGTGGAGCGCCGACGCCGAGCCGGGCGGGTTCGCGTGGCTGGTGGGCAACGACGCCGACCAGAACGTGGCCGCCTTCGTGCGGTGGCCCAACCATGGTCACGGGGGGCCGCTGGTGTGCGTGGCGAACCTGTCGCCCGTGCCCCGCGACCACCACCAGCTGGGCCTGCCGACAGCGGGAGCCTGGCGGGAGGTGCTCAACACCGACTCGGGCCACTACGGGGGCTCGGGGGTGGGCAACCTGGGCCAGGTGGAGGCGTCGGGCCCGCCCCGCCACGGCCAGCCCGCATCGGCCGCCCTCACCCTCCCGCCGCTGTCGGTGGTCTGGCTCGAGCCGGCCTGACCGGGCCGACGACCACCCGCCAACACCACCCGCCCACGACCACCGTGCCCGCCAACCCGCCCGGGCCGGCGGGAACATCCGCGCCGCCGATGTAGTTGACATGTCAACAAGACGGGACGACCATGGAGGTCGCCCACCGAAGGAGGACGTCATGCCCGCCGTCACCACCGACAACATCCTCGCCCTGCCCCGCGTGGCCGAACCCGATCCCGCCGTGGCGGTCTATCGCCCGGTGCGCAGCATCACCACCGCCCCCAAGGGCTACGAGGGCGAGGGGTTCCCGGTCCACCGGGCCTTCGCCGGCGTCTCGCTCGCCGACCTCGACCCCTTCGTCCACATGGACCAGATGGGCGAGGTCGAGTACGCGCCCGGGGAGCCCAAGGGCACGTCGTGGCACCCCCACCGCGGCTTCGAGACCGTCACCTACATCATCGACGGCACCTTCCTGCACCAGGACTCCCACGGCGGCGGTGGCACCATCGCCGACGGCGCCACCCAGTGGATGACCGCGGGCCGGGGCATCCTCCACATCGAGACCCCGCCGGAGTGGCTGGTGCAGGCCGGGGGCCTGTTCCACGGCATCCAGCTCTGGGTGAACCTGCCGAGCCGGGAGAAGATGATCTCGCCGGCGTACCAGAACCTGGAGCCGGGCGACGTGACGCTGCTCTCCTCACCCGACGGCGGGGCGCTGATCCGGGTCATCGCCGGCGACGTCGACGGACACACCGGCCCGGGCAGCACCCATACCCCGATCACCATGCAGCACCTCACCATCTCCCCCGGCGCGCAGGTGCAACTGCCGTGGCACGCGGACTGGAACGGGCTCGTCTACGGGCTCAGCGGTGCCGGCACCGTCGGGCCCGACCACCGGCCGCTCGCCGCCGGCCAGCTCGCCGTCACCGGTCCCGGCACCGTGCTCACCCTCGGCGGCTCGGCCAGCCCCGACGCCCGAACCGATGCCTTCGACGTGCTGCTGCTCGGTGGTCAGCGCATCGGAGAGCCGGTGGCCCAGCACGGCCCGTTCGTGATGAACACCCGGGCCGAGCTCGTGCAGGCCTTCGAGGACTACGAGGCCGGCCGCCTCGGTGTGATCCCGGCGGGTGCCATCGGCATCCGCTGACCGGACGGTCACACCCGCAGCCCGGCCGGTCCCGCCCTCAATCCAGGATCGGCGAGGGCGTGACGACCTCCTCGTCGACGACGTCGCCCGCCGCACCTTCCTCCGGCGAACCCGCGTAGCCGGGGTGGGCGCCGGGCGGCACCACACCTCCCCGGGGCAACAGCCGCGCCGCCGCCACCGCGGCCACCAGCACCGCCACGCCACCAGCGATGGCGGCGGTGCCCATGCCGTCGACGAACGCCTGACGGGCCGCATCGGCCAGCGCGGCACCATCGGGGCCGAGCCGCTCGGCCGCCCCCAGTGCCCCGCCCAGGCCGGACTCGGCCGCCTGGCGCACCTGCTCGGGGAGCCCGGCGGTCACGCTCGACAGGCGGTCGATGTACACCGACGAGACCACCGACCCCAGCACGGCCACGCCGAGCGCGCCGCCCAGCTCCCGGGTGGTGTCGTTCATGGCCGAGCCGACGCCGGCCCGGTTGAGCGGCACCGAGGCCATGATCAGCGTGGTCAGCGGGGTCATGGTGAGGGCCATTCCCGTGGCCAGCGGGATCACCGAGAGGTAGATCGACCACAGCGGTGAGCTGACCGTCATCTGCGAGAACACGAACAGCCCGAGCGCGGTGGAGCTGAGGCCCGCCGGCACCACGCGGTGGGCGCCGAAACGGGCCACCAACCGGGGCACCTGCGGCGCCAGGCTCATCATCACGATGGCCATGGGGAGCTGGAGCAGGCCCGACTTCAGCGGCGAGTAGCCGAGCACGAGCTGGAAGTACTGGGCCACCAGGAAGAACGTGCCGAACATGGCGAAGAAGGTGAGGGTGATCCCACCGGAGGCCACGCTGAAGCGCCGATCCCGGAAGAGCTTCAGGTCCAGCATCGGGTGCGCCACCCGGGACTCCACCGTCAAGAACGCGGCCATGGCGGCCACCGCCACCCCGAAGATGGCGAACGACGCAGGTGACAGCCACCCGTGGTGAGGTCCCTCGATGATCCCGTACACGAGTGAACCCAACGCCACGATCGACAGGACCGCGCCGGGCACGTCGAGGGGCTGCTCCTCGGGATCACGGGAGGTGGGCACCAACAGGCCCACGGCCACCAGCGCCACCAGGATGATCGGCAGGTTCACCAGGAACACCGACCCCCACCAGAAGTGCTCGAGCAGGTAGCCCGACGCGATCGGTCCGATGGCGGCGCCACCGCCGGAGATGCCGGCCCAGATGGCGATGGCCTTGGGCCGCTCGTGGGCCGGGAACACGTTGGTGAGGATCGACAGGGTGGACGGCATCACGAACGCGGCGGCCACACCCATCACGGCCCGGGCCGCGATGACCTGGCCGGCGCTGTGGGCGGTGGTGGCCACCGCCGCCCCTGCCAGGAACACCACCAGGCCCGAGAGCAGGGCACCCTTGCGCCCGTACCGGTCGCCCAGGGTGCCGGCCGTGAACAACAGGCCGGCGAACACCAGGGAGTAGGCGTCGACCATCCAGGCCAACTGGCTGGTGGAGGCACCCAGGTCCCGGGCCAGCGTGGGGATCGCCACGTTCAGGCTGGTGTTGCCGATGATGACGATCATCAGGCTGGTGCACAGCACCGCCAGGATCGCCCACCGTCGGTGGAACACGTGGGGATCGATCCCGTGGGTGTCCGCAGGCGAGGTGGGGGTGGACGGGGGTGTGGTCACGGCTGGTTCGCTTCGCTCGGGAGCCCCCGCCGACCCCACCACGCCCGACCCAGCGGGCGCGATGGTTGACGGAGAAATCAGCTGAGCACCCTACGCCCGCTCGGCGGCGATCCGCACGCCCGAAAACAGCCCCGACCGCCTGTCCATCAGGGCCCGCCGCACCCGCAGGTGGTTCCGGTGCCGTGGCGTCTGGCGGCAACCGGCGTGGTCGACCCTAGGGAAAAATCGACCTCGCCGGCTCCCGGTCAGGAGCCAGGTTCTGATGGAGCAGACGGTAGGGGTGAGCAATCGGCCACCTCGACGGCGACCGATGTGCGAGTGGTGCCACCGGGACCGGTGGCTTCGATGGTGACGAGGACGGGCACGTCGCTGGCCTGGTCGTCGAGCTCGCCGAGGGGCGCCTGCCAGTCGGTGCTGGTGCTGTTCATCGGCACCCGGCGGGTCTCCCCGGCCCGGTTCCAGCTCATGGTGGCGGTGTCGGCGCCCTCGATCTCCACGGCCACGACCGAATCGGGTTCGTCCTCGCACACGGCCAGGCCGAGCGTCACGCCGTCGGCCTTCATGCGCAGGTTGCCCACCTCAGGGGCCGGCACCGTGGTGGACGGGGACGACGTGGTGGTGGAGCCCGGCACGGCGGTGCTGGACGGTGCGTTCGTGGTGGGGGTGGTCGTGGCGGGCGACGAGCCGGGGGTGGAACCGGAGCCCGACGACGGCGTCGTTGCCGTGGTGCCGGGCCCGGTACCGCCCCCGCTCGTGGTGGACGGCCGCCCGTCGGCGGGATCGTCCGTGGTGGTGGAACCCGATCCACCGGTGGTGGACGTGGAGTCGTCGGCCGTGCCGCCGGTGACCAGCGGTACGGACACGTTGGGCGGTTCGGGCCCGATGGCCACGTTGTCGACCTCGGTGGCCGGCGAGCCGTCGGTGACGGCCCGGACGGCGGCGCCCACGCCCAGGGTGGACACGCCCACGACCGTGAGCACGGCCAGGGCGTTCAGCGCCCCCCGCACGGCACGGATGCGGGTGCCGCGGGCCGCCACCCGGGCCAGGACCTCATCTCGGGGGGTGGCCACGGGCCACGAATCGTCATGCATGGGAGGCGTTCCCCTCCAGGTTCATGACCGGCCCCAGCCGGTTCCTCAACGCCGCCAGCCCGCGGTGGAGGTGGGTCTTCACCGCGCCCGTGGACACCCGGAGCGCCTCGGCGCACTCGGCCTCGGACAACCCACCCAGGTGCCGGAGCACCACCACCTCACGCTGGCGCCTCGGAAGGAGGGCCAGCGCTTCGGCCAGGGCGAGGCGGACGACCACGTCGTCGTCCTCGACCGAAGCCTCGACCACGCCACTGCTCACGCGTGACCGCTTGCGGACCGCATCGAGGGCCAGGTTGCTCGAAACCCGAACAACCCAGCCCTCGCGCCATGGCTGCAGGGCGATCTTGCCCCAGTGCGCGTACGCCCGCGCCATGGCCTCGGCCGCCACGTCCTCGGCGGCTGCGTCGTCGCCGAGGATGCGGCGCGCCACCCGGAACGCCCGTCCGAAGAGCGGATCGAAGGCCTCGTCGAAGCCCGCCGGGAGGTGGGTGGCTGCTGACATCCGACGTGGAGACGTCCGACGGGGTCGTTCGGTTGACACCATCGAAAAGAAATCTTCGCGGATGGCGGGTGGCCCGCACCCCATCGGACCAAGATGGGCCGCGACCCGGCCCGGGGCCGCAGCCGTCCGATCGCCGTCCGATGGTCATCCGCACCGGGTCTGACCAGGGGAAAGCACGACCGCAGGGGGTCTCGTGACCGACGAGCAATGGCTGCCGATCAAGTTCGGCCCGGTGTCCAACGGCGAATTCCTCCCCGTGCCCCACTCGCCGCTGCTGCGGGAGTCGATTCGGCGCACCCACGCCCTGGCCGACGAGCACGCCCGTCGCCTGGGCATCAGCCGGCGCCGGTTCCTGCTGGGCGCCAGCGGGGCCGCCGCCACCCTGTTCACCCTTTCGGCCTGCTCCAAGGAGGAGGCCGCCACCACCGGCACCACCGCGGGCGGCTCGTTCGAGGTGACCCCCGAGTCCACCATCGACGAGGAGCGGGCCGCCGAGGAACTGGGCGGCGACGAGTTCATCTTCGACGTCCAGTCGCACTACGTGAACGCCGAGATCGACCCGCTCGGCGGGAGCTGGACCGGCGCCTTCCCCCAGGCGGAGTGCCCCGAGGGTGCCGAGGACGGCGACCCCAACGCCTGCTTCACCGTGTCGGCGTACTTCCTGGAGATGTTCGTGCGGTCCGACACCTCCATGGCCATCCTCTCGGCCCTGCCCAGCGCCGTGGAGGGAGCCCTTCCCGCCTCGGAGATGGCCCGGGCGGTGGAGCTGGCCACCCGCATCGGGTGCGACGGGCGGGTGCTCATGCACGGCGGCGCCTACCCCCACCGCGGGCCCATCGAGGTGGCGCTGTCGGGCATGACCGAGGTGCGAGAGGGCTACGACATCGCGGCCTGGAAGATCTACACGATGACCCCGACCGACTCGCACTTCTTCTTCGACGACCACGATCCCGCCCGGCCCCAGATCGGCCAGCGGTTCATCGATCACGTCCGCGAGATCGGCCCGCCCATCATCTGCACCCACAAGGGCCTCTCGGGGATCGTGGGCGCCACCCCGGAGCTGAGCGACCCCAGCGACATCGGCCCGGCCGCCGCCCGCAACCCCGATGTCTCCTTCGTGGTGTACCACTCGGGCTTCGAGCCCGGCGATGGCGTCGGGCCCTACGACCCCGCCGACCCGGCACCCCGCGGTGTGGACCGGCTCATCCGGTCCCTGGAGACGGCCGGTCTGGGCCCCAACTCGAACGTGTACGCCGAACTCGGCGGCACCTGGTGGTTCCTGATGGGCAACCCCACCAACGCCGCCCACGTGCTGGGCAAGCTGCTCAAGCACGTGGGCGAGGACCGCGTGGTGTGGGGCACCGACTCCATCTGGTTCGGCACGCCCCAGGACCAGATCCAGGCCCTGCGCACCTTCGAGATCTCACCGGAGTTCCAGGAGCGGTTCGGCTACCCGGCCCTCACCCCCGAGCTGAAGGCCAAGATCTTCGGCCTCACCTCGGCCAAGCTCTACGGCATCGAGCCCAGGCCGGGCGCCTGCACGGTGGACAACCAGGAGCTGAGCCAGATCCGCATGTCGTTCGGCCCCACCCCCACCTACGGCCCCACCACGGCCGCCGCGGCCGCAGCCCACATCGCCGCCCACCAGCAGGGCTACGCCCTCTGATCAGACCAGGGCGACGTCGATGCCGGTGATCAGGTCCCCCTCCACCGGGGTCACCGGTGTCGCCCCGGCCCGGGTCGTGCTCGGGCCGTACCAGCGTCGGGCCAGCCCCGAGCCCGCCGGAGGCACCACCAGCAGGCGGTACGGCACCTCGTCGGGCAGGGCGAGGACGTAGGTGCCGTCGCCGAAGGTGGTGGCGGCGGCCGAGCCCACGTAGCCGTCGTCGGCGTCGTAGGCCCACACCGTGGCCCCGAACAGCGGCTGCCCATCCGGCCCGGTGATGGTTCCCGACACGCCGGGAACCGTCGACAGCACCACGTCGATGCCGGCGTTGACCGTACCCGGGGCGGGTTGGAGCGGTGCGGCCGAGGCCCGATCCGATCCTCCGTACCAGGCCATCCCGAGCAGGTAGTAGCCAGGAGGGACGACCACCAGGCGCTGCGGCCCCGGGGGCAGATCGCGTAGCGCGTACCGGCCGTCGGCGTCGGTCGTGGTGAACGCACCGGGCCACAGTCCGTCCGTCTCGCCGTAGGCCGCCACCAGCACCCCCGACACTGGGTCCCCGAGCTGGTCGGTGACCGTGCCGGTGATCGCCGTGGCCTGCTGCAGCGTGCCGTCGATGCCGGTGAGGGTGGTCGCGGTGGTGACGACGTGGACCATCGCGCCTTCCCGGGTGGGCGACTCCTGGTGCCACTCGATGCCGGTCCCCGGGCTACCGGTGGCCACGAAGGCGAACCGGTAGGTGCCGTCGGGCAGGCCCGAGAAGTGGAAGTCGCCGCCGGTGGACGTGGACACCGCATCCGTGGGGTAGAGCCCGTCGCCCTCCGCGTAGGCCAGCACCACCACACCGGTGAGGCCGGGCTCGGCACCGTCGATGGTGACGGTGCCCGAGACCGACGACGTCGCCACGATCGATTCGACCATGAGCCCGGCCCGTGACACGTGGGTTCCGTCGGTGAAGACCACCACCAGCTGGTCGGAGGCCGCCTCGTCGGACAGGCGGACCTGGCAGACGAGGTCCGGGCCGGTGCCGCAGCCCTCGAGGGTGCTGGACCCGTCGACCCACACGTCGAGGATCGCCGTGTGATCCAACGGACCGGCCTCGGGGTCCACCAGCGAGAACGGCACGTCGACCACCGCGCCGGCCGGTCCCTGCACGTTCTCACCGACGAGTTGGGGCGGCTCGCCACCGTCGGCCGGCACCGCCCCGCCGACGTGGATCAGCCAGTCCACGAGGACGCCCTGCACGCCGTCGCTCACCGTGTACGAGTACCAGGCGGTGCCGGAGAAGCCGACGTCGGGGGTGAAGGTGCAGGTGGTGGGGGCGGTGGCGGCGGCGCAGCCGGTGAGGGTGCCGCCCACCACCGTCTCGTCGGTGCGTCGGGAGAGCTCGGTGAGCGGGCCGAGGGGCGAGCTGTCGGGGTCGGAGAACTCGATCGGGATCGCCACGGGCGTGTCGACCGGGGTGGCCAGCACCCCACCGAGCGCCTCCGGGGCCTGGTTGTCCGCCGCGGTGATGAGCCATACGGCCTCGGTCTCCCCGTCGCCGTCGGCCACGGTGTAGCTGAGCGAAGCCACCCCGCCGAACGCGCGGTCCCAGCGGTACGTGCACGTGGTGGGCACCTCGAAAGATGCGCAGTCCACCCACGTGATCGGGCTCTGCTCGTCGAAGGCGACGATGTCGTCGAACCCGAGCACCGTGCCGTCGGGATCACTGAACTCGTAGGGGATCTCGAAGGTCGCACCGGCGACGATCGACAGCTCGCCCGACAACGCCACGGGCGGCTGGCCACCGACGGGCTCACGGACCCGGATGCGCCACTCCCCCCGGCCCACGCTGGTGCCGTCGGTGGCGGTGATGCGCAGGAACGTGGTCCCGACGAAGCCGGGGTCGGGGGTGAAGGTGCAGCCGCTCGGCGGGCTGGCCACCGCGCACCCGTCGAAGGTGCCGTTGCCGGTCACCTCGATCTGCAGCACCGACCCGAGGCCCAGCAGGCCTGACTCGGGATCGTCGATCGAGATCGGGACCGTGACCGGGGTCCCGGGCGGGGTCTCCAGGGCGCCACCGGCCACCACGGGTGCGGCCCCGCCGTCGGGCGGCACCGGGGTGCCGACGTGGATCAGCCAGTCGCCCCGGCCCACCAGCTCACCGTCGGTGACCGCGAGGCCCACCAGGGCGATGCCGGAGAACCCAGGGTCGGGCTGGAAGGTGCAGGTGGTGGGCACGACCTCCGACGAGGCACAGGCCGTGAGGGCGCCGTGGGCCAGCTCGATGCCGGTGAGGTCGTCCCACCCGAGGGCCGGCCCGTCGGGATCACTGAAGTCGATCGACACCTCGACCGGGGTGTCGACCGCGGTGGTCAGGACGCCTCCGCTCACCACCGGGGCCTGGTTCGCCGCAGGCTCACCGACGAGGATCTCCCAGGTGCCGGTGGCCTCGTCCTCGCCGTCGCTCACCGTGTACTGGTAGGTGGCGATGCCCTCGAAGCCCGACGCGGGCGTGAAGGTGCACGTGGTCGGGGGGGCCGTGCCGGCGCAGGCCGCCACCGTGCCGTTGGTGGCCACCTGGTCCACCACGTCGTCGAGGGTGAGCTCGAGCCCGTCGGGGTCGGAGAAGTCGATGGGGATGTCCACCGGGGTGTCGACCGCGGTCGCCAGACCGCCCGACGCCACCACCGGCGGCTGGTTGCCCGGCACCAGCAATGGGTCGATGAAGCTGCGGAAGGCCCCCACCCGCATGCTGCCCGCGTACGACGTGCAGGCCCCGTCGCCGTAGGACGTGACCCCCACCAGGACCGGGCCGCCGGGGCCCGCTGCGATGACGGGGCCACCGCTGTCGCCGGCGCACGAGTTGGCCGGACCCGGCGTGGCCTCGAACTGCTCGGTGAGCAGGCTGGACAAGGTCATGGTGCCCTCGGCCGGGGGCGAGTCGCCGCCGTCGGTGGTCCCGAAGCCGGCCACGGTCACGTTGGCCCCCACGGTGAGGCCGTCGGGATCGGTGGCCATGGCGAGCGGCTGCGCCGCCTGGTCGGCGGCCAGGCGCAGCACCTGCACGTCGGCCTCCAGGCCGCCGGTGTAGGAGGGGTGGACGACCGCATCGGTGATGGCCACCGGCGTGGCCCCCGACCCGATGGTGACCACCGAGGGGTTCTCGCAGTGCGCCGCGGTCAGCACGTACCGGGGAGCCACGAGGGTGCCCGAGCAGGTACCGCCACCGGTCAGCTCCACCCCGACCAGCCACTGGTACCCGCCCCCGGGGTTCAGTTCGGTCGCGGCGATGGGGTCACCGCCGACCACTGCGGCGGCGGGGGCAGCGAGGGCGAAGGGCAGGACCGTCGCCACCAGGGCGGCCGCACCCAGCAGCGTGCGGATGCGGCGGGACAGGGCGATGTGCGGCATACCCGAGGACGGTACGGATCGGATCCCGTCGGGTCATGAGTACCGCGCTACTCACGCCAGCAGGCGGGACACCACCTCGACCAGCGGCCCGCGCAGGGCCCGCACGCCGTCCAGGTCGCCCTGCACCAGCAGCGGCGTGACCAGCGCCGCGGTACCGGCCACCACCAGGTCGCAGGCGACCCGGCGCTCGTCGCCGAAGCCCAGCTCATCGACCAGGAGGTCGACGACGCGCCCTTGGAGCCGGGCCCGGCGCGCGAGGGCCTCGGGACCCGCGGCGTAGACCTCGACCAGGAAGGTGCGGGCGAAGGCCGGCTCGGCGGCCAACCCGTCGAGGTAGGCACCGAGGACGCGGTCGAAGCGCTCCAGTGGCCCGGCGTCGGCACGGTCGACGCCGTCGGCGGGACCCGACCGCACCAGGGTCTGGTCGAGCACCCGGGCCGCGGCGGCGTCGAAGGCGGCCATGAAGGCGTCCTGCTTGGAGGAGAACTGCTGGTAGAAGGTCTCGCGGGACACACCGGCGGCCTTGAGCACGTCGGCCACGGTGGTGGCCACGTAGCCCTTGTGGGCCATGGTCTCGGCCAGGGCCCACAAGATGCGGTCCCGCTGGCTGGCCGCCACCTCGTGCCGGCTCAGGCCGTGGCGGCCCCTCGGCAGGCGCGGCGGCACGGCCTCGGCGTGAGGTGTCTCGGATGACACGGTCACCGCCGCGGGGGGTCGGGCTGGATCCGCAGGGTGCCGATGACGGTGGCCAGCATCTCGTAGTGGCCCACCAGCAGCACCAGTTCGATGGCCTGCGGTTCGGAGAGCTCGCGCCGCACGGCCGCCCAGATGGGGTCGTCGAGATCGCGGTGGTGGTGGAGCTGGTCGACCGCGGTGAGCAGGACCCGCTCGCGCGCCGACCACCCGCCCGCCCGCGGCCCCTCGATCACCTTGGCCACGTCGGCCTGGGTGACCCCGGCCCGGCGGCCGAGGGTCACGTGGTGCTCGAACTCGTAGGCGCAGCCCCGGAGGTGGGCCACCCGCAGGATGACCAGCTCGGTCTCCCGGCGGGGCAGCGTGCCGCCGGGCCTGAGGCGTCCGGCGAACCGCAGCCACCCGTGGAACAGCTTGCGGTTGCGGCCGAGGGTGAGGAACAGGTTGGTCGGGCCGGTGCCGGTGACCCGGCCGGAGATGCGGGCGATGGCCCAGGTGATCCGGCCCACGTCGGCCCGGGTGCCCGGGTGGATGCGGGGCCCCTCCGCGGTCACGGTTCACCGACCGGCTGGGTGGACGGCTGCACGGCAGGCTGGGGGGTGGTGAGCTCCACCTGCTCCGTGCGGGCGAGGCGCAACGCCTCGGACAGGTTCCGCCGGGCGTACACCTCCACGAACCGAGCGGTGAGCGCCCGCACCGGGAGGACCGCAGCCACCCAGGCCGGGGCCACGATGCGGCGGCGCCGCCGGGCGATGCCGCGCTCCAGGGCGTCGATGCCCACCTCCAGCGGGGTGGTGCGGGAGAGCGAGCCGCCGCCGGTGAGGGCGGTGGCGGCCTCGGTGCCGAAGCCCCGGCTGGTCATGTCGGTCTCCAGTTCGGCGAAGTAGGCCACACCGGCGGTGGCGCCGGACGGGGCCAGTTCGATCCGCAGCGTGTTGCCCAGCGCCTCCACCCCGGCCTTCGACGCGCTGTAGGCGGCGAGCAGGGGCAGGTTCACCGCCGACGCCAGCGACGACACCACCAGCGCGTACCCGCCGGGGTGGCTGATGTGGGGTCCGGCGGCCCGGACCGTGTAGTAGGCGCCGAGCAGGTTCACCCGCACGGTGGCCTCCATGATCGCCGGATCTCCGCCCACGATGGGCAGCTGGGCGGCGATGCCGGCGTTGGCCACCACCACGTCGAGACCGCCGAGCGCAGCGACCACCTGCTCGATGGCGTCGTCGACCTGGAGCCGGTCGCCCACGTCGCACACCGCCCACGGCGCGTCGCCGCACCGGCCCGCCACCTGGGCCAGCAGGTCGGGCTCGAGCCCCACCAGCGCCACCCGGGCGCCCCGCTCGTGCAGCCGCACCGCGAGGGCCGCACCGATGCCGCGGGCCGCGCCGGTGATGACCACCCGCCGCCCGGCCAGCGAGGGGGCCGGGCCCCGGATGGTGTCGAGGGAGAGCCGGGCCACGTCAGGCCTCCGCACAGGAGTCGGTGGCGGGCGCGCCGGCCACGCGGTCCTGCAACCAGCCGGTGATGGTGGCACCGGCCTCGTCCAGCAGGTTGCCGTGATCACCGGTGGGGACGTCCACCAGCTCGGTCTGCTGGCCCACGTCGCAGAGCCGGTCGAACAGGAACCGCACCCGGTCGGGCACCACCCACCAGTCGAGGTCGCCGTACAGCAGCAGCATCGGGACGTCGGTGGCCACCTGGCCGGGGTCGTTGGCCATCACCACCGCACGGGCCTCGGGGTCGTCCATGGGGTCGAGGTCGTAGAGCTCGTCGGGCGGGATGGTCACGAAGTTGTCGATCACGTCCTGGGTGCACCCGGTGGTCACGATCTCCGACGTCGCCTGGAGCTGCTCGCCGGCGTAGTCGTCGGGATCCAGCTCGGGGTGGTCCTGGGCGATGCCGTAGAGGGCCATCAGGGCGACCATGCGCGGGACCACCTCGTCGTCGGGCCCGAAGCGGCGGTCCAGCACCGCGGCCGGGGCGCTCACCACCGTGCCGAGGTGCTCAAGCTCGGGGGCGTACGACTCCGCGATCTCGTGGGTGAACAGGGCGGCGTGTCCGCCCTGGGAGTGGCCCACGGCCACCCACCGTTCGCCGGCGTGGGCCTCCGGCAACAGCCGGGCGGCGCGGATGGAGTCGATCACCGGCTGGGCCTCGCTCAACCCCGACAGGTACGGGTGCACCTCGCCCACCGGGCCCAGGCCCACGTAGTCGGTGGCCACCCGCACCCCCTCCAGGCCGAAGCCGGGGGCGGTGGTCTGGAAGCGGCTCGGGGCGCACTGCGAGCCCAGGCCGGTGGTGCCGTGGGCCAGGGCGATGACCGGCCACCCGCCCTCGGGCGCCGGGGCCATGGGGTGGCTGATGATGCCCGTCACGGCGCGGTCCTGGTCCCGGGCGTCGCGCGAGTGGTACATCACCCGGAGGTGCGCGTACCCGTCCGACTCGCCCAGGTCCTGCACCCGGATGAGCTGGCCCGCGTCGCCGGGCGGCAGCGGGTCGGGTACCTCGTAGAAGGCGTCGTCGGGGCCCGAGTACTGCTCGGGCGGCTCACCCGATCCGGGCCCGGCCTCCTGCGCCGTGGTCGTGGCGGTGGTCGCGCCGCTCGATGCCGCCGGTTCACCCTGGGAGCAGGCGGCGAGCGGGGCCAGGGCCAGCCCCGCGGCGACCACGGGCCCCCATCGGCGCCACCACCGGAGGCGGGAGGTCGGGGTCGGGTGCAGCGGGGTGGTCACCGCGCCACCCTAGCCATCCACGAACACGCGTGTTCGTGAAACCTCGTCAGATGCCCGAGGCGGTGCGGCCGCCGGTGCCCCCAGTAGGTTTTCGGGCCATGTCCTCCCCCCTGCACCCGTCTGGCCCGTCCCGCATCCCGGCGGTGTCGCGGTGAGCGCCGACCACGACCTGGTGGTCGTGGGCGGCAACGCCGGCGGCCTGTCGGCGGCGGTGTTCGCCCGCCAGTGCGGGGTGCAGCGGGTCACCATCCTCGAGCCCGGCACCGCACTCGGGTTCCCCGACGTGGTGGGTCCCCACGGCCTCGACGTGGGCTACGGCGAGCGGGTCACGGGCATCGACGTCGAGGGCGACGTGCTGGTCGTCACCACCGGTCGACGGTCGTACCGCACCCGGGCCGTGCTGGTGGCCGAGCGCACCGCCCGCACCGACTGGTCACCCACCGTGCCCACGGCGGACAGCGACCGCGTCCTGGTCGACCGCCTGCCCGACCACCCCTCCGACGCCGACGTGCTCGTGGTGGGCCACACCGACCACGCCGTGGAACTGGCCGTCACCCTGGTCGACAAGGGCAGCGGCGTGGTCCTGGCCGCGGGCGGCATGGACCCGTCCCGCCTGTCGCCGGTGGCCGTCACGCTGCTGAACCGCCTCGAGCGCGAGCGCCAGGCCACCCTGCTGTACCGGTCGCTCCCCACGGCCATCCGCTCGGTCGACGGCTACCCCATGGCCGACTTCGACGACCGCCGCACGCCAGACCTCCAGTTCGACTACGTGGTGTTCGCCTCCGGTCGGCGGCCCCACACCACCGCCGAGGTGGGCCTCACCGACGCCGCGCTGGCCACCGGGCGGGTGTGGTTCCTGGGCGAGCCCGACGAGACCGCCGACACCATCCCCACCGCTCCCGGCTGGCGGGTGGGCCGGGAGCTGCTGGCCGCCGCCTTCCCCGAGGTCACCGTGCCCGAGCCCGCCCGCCCCGAGCGCCGGCGCGGCTTCCCCGAGGTGATCGACGAGCTGCGGGCCGAGCACTACAACGCCACCATCACCCACTTCGAGCCCACCCACTCCGACCTGTGGGTGCTGCGGGTGAAGCCCGACCACGGCTCGGTCTCGCACCTCCCGGGCCAGTACGCGTCGCTTGGGCTGGGCTACTGGGAGGAGCGGGTCGACGACGCCGTCGACCCCGACCTCGACGCCCGCTTCGACAAGTTGATCCGCCGCTCGTACTCCATCTCGTGCCGGATGTTCGACGAGCACGGCTACCTGGCCGACGACAGCCGGGCCGACGAGCTCGAGTTCTACATCGTGTTGGTGCCGCCCACCCCCGACAACGTGCCCGGGCTCACGCCCCGCCTCGCCCTCAAGAAGCCGGGTGACCGGATCTACCTCGGGCCCAAGGTGGCCGGCCGCTACACGCTGGCCCCGGTCACCGACCCGGCCGGCACCGTGGTGCTGCTCTCCACCGGCACCGGTGAGGCCCCCCACAACGCCATGGTCACCGAGCTGTTGCGCAAGGGCCACCACGGGCCGATCGTGTCGGCCGTGACGGTGCGCCAGTGGGCCGACCTGGGCTACCTCGACCTGCACCGCGAGCTGGAGCGCCGCTACCCCAACTACCACTACGTGCCGCTGCCCACCCGCGAGCCCGACGTGCCCAAGCGCTACATCCAGGACCTCATCACCGACGACGTCTTCGGCACCGAGCACGGGATCGCGCTCGACCCGGCCACCACCCACGTGTTCCTCTGCGGCAACCCGGCCATGATCGGTCTGCCCGAGGAGGTCGACGGTGCGGTCACCTACCCCGAGACCACCGGCGTGGTGGAACTGCTCGCCGCCCGGGGCTTCACCCTCGACCACCGCAACCAGCGCGGCAACATCCACTTCGAGGAGTACTGGTAGGCCCCGACCGGTCAGACAGCCGGTAGGTCGAACAGCACGGAGGCCCGGTCCCTGGGGACCGGGCCTCCGTCATCCTCTGCTCAGCAGCAGGGGGGAACCGAACCCCGCAGGGCCGGCTGCCACCGCTGGGTCTAGATGGCCCAGCAGTTCATGGACACGGTGTTGCCCTTGAGGGCGTCGTTCACGCCGTCGAAGGTGGTGCCGTCGAGGATCAGGCCGAGGTGACCGGGCAACCGGGCCCAGCACTGGTCCTGCACGGCCACGTTGCGGATGTTGCCGTCGTTGGCCAGGAACGCCGTGGAGTACGGGAACACGATCTCGTCGACCTTGGTGGCGATGGCGGTGTAGCGCACGCTGCCGATGGTGTCGTCGCCGGCGTTGAGGCTGGCCAGGAACGACGAGCCCCGGGCCATCTGGTTGCAGGCGGTGATGCCCACGCAGCTCCCGAAGGTGAGGAACTTGGCGATCACGGCCAGGTCGGTGCCGTAGTGCGGCGTGCCCATGGTGATGAGGGAGTCGACCTTGGTGGACCCGCCCAGGTTCTTCACGAAGGTGCGGCTCACGAGGCCACCCATGGAGTGGGCCACCAGGTCCACCTTGGCGGCACCGGTGCGCGCCCGCACCGAGGCCACGGTGTTGGCCAGGCGCTGGGCGTTGGCGTTGATGTCACCCAGGCCGTAGTCGGGGTAGACGAGGAGGGTGACGTCGTAGCCGGCGTTGCGGAGCCGTTCCACGAGGGGCAGGTAGCCCACCGACACGATCGGTCCGGTGGTGAACCCCGGGACCACGATCACCGGGTCCTTGGTGGCGGCCTGCGCCGGTGAGCTCGGAGCCACCAGCACCAGCGACGTGGCGAGGAAGGCGAGGGCGGCGAACAGACGACGAGGTGACACGGATCTCCCTTGGTGGCCGGACCGACGACGCGGCCCGGCGCTTCTTCACGGCCCGGAACGGGCCTGGTCCCCGGTGCCCGGCCTGTGACAGGCGGCACCTCGGGTCACCGTGCGTGGCCGGACGACCATTGTCAAGGAAAATGCTCCAGTTGGGCGCACCATCCGCCGATAAGCCCCACCCGTGTCTCTCTACGTGCCGGTAACCATCCGGATCGTGTCGAAATCGGGGGTCCGGGCCGAACGCGCGGAGTCGCGCGATGTTGCGCGCGCGAATCCCCGTCGTTGTCACCCCCCACCGGTAGGGTCGCTCCATGGCCCGCCCGCGCACGTACCCCGAGCCCCGGATCCCCACCGCGGTCCGCCTGCCCGAAGGGCTCCACCGCCGTCTGCACCAGGTGGCCGGCGAGCGGGCGGTCTCGGCCAACCTGCTCGTCACCCGGGCCGTGGAGGAGTACCTCGACCGGCTGCCCAGCCTGGCCGAGTCCATCGGCACCACCGAGCCGCAGGCCACCCGCCCGTGAGCATCACCCCCATCTCTGCCGCCCGGTCCGCCGGTGCCCCCGCCGACCGCGGCGGCAACCGGGCCCGCCGCGCCACCGCCACCGCAGACTTCGGGTCCGGCCGCCGGGAGAGCCACGACGCCCGGGCGTTCTACGACCGCTTCGTGGGTCCGGAGATCACCACCGACGACACGGTGCACCCGCCGGGCCAGGTCGACGTCATCCACCAGCACGACGCGCGAGACATGTCCATGGTGCCGTCGAGCTCGGTGGCGCTGGTGGTCACCTCGCCGCCGTACTTCGCCGGCAAGCAGTACGAGCAGAGCCTGGGCGAGAACGGCGTGCCGGCCACCTACTTCGAGTACCTCGATCTGCTGCGCGACGTGTTCGCCGAGTGCAAGCGGGTGCTCGAGCCCGGCGGACGCATCGCGGTGAACGTGGCCAACCTGGGCCGGCGCCCGTACCGCTCGCTGTCGGGCGACGTCACCCAGATCCTCCAGGACCTCGGGCTGCTGCTCCGGGGCGAGGTGATCTGGTGGAAGGGTCGGGCCGCCGGCGGGTCGTGCGCCTGGGGCACGTTCCAGCGCCCCGCCAACCCGGTGCTGCGAGACGTCACCGAACGCATCGTCATCGCCAGCAAGGGCCGCTTCGACCGGGCGCTGGAGCCCAGGCAGCGCCAAGCCCAAGGGCTGCCGGCCACCGTCACCATCTCCCGCGACGAGTTCATGGAGGCCACCACCGACCTGTGGGAGCTGCCCACCGAGAGCGCCACCCGGGTGGGCCACCCCGCACCGTTCCCCGTCGAGCTGCCCCAGCGGGTGATCGACCTCTACACCTACGCCGGCGACGTGGTGCTCGACCCCTTCATGGGATCGGGCAGCACGGCGGTGGCGGCGGTGCGCACCGGTCGCCACTACATCGGCTTCGACACCGACCCCGCCTACGTGGCGCTCGCCACGGCCCGGCTGGCCGACGACGCGGGTCCCGACACCGCCCGACGGGTCGCCATCGACCCGGTCGGGTCCACGGCCGTCCCCGCCCCTGGCCCCCGCGAGGATCCGGCCCCCGAGCCGGAGGGCATCGAACGGGCCGTCCGCCAGGGCCTCCAGGCCCGCGACGTGGCCATGGTCCTGGTGCGCCAGGCCGGCTTCACCGACCTCGCCACCAAGGTGAAGCCGCGGGGCACCGGCGTCGAGGTCGATCTGGTGGGCACCGACGCCACCGGTCGGCGGTGGGCCTTCTTGATCTCGGGCGGGTTCACCGCCACGCGCACCGGGCTGCGGCGCGCCGACACGCTGTGGCGGGCCCTGGGTCAGGCCGCCGTCCTGCAGGTCGCCACCGACCTCCCCGTGGTGCTCCTCACCACCGACCTGCCGGCGAGGTCCACCCCCGGCCACCAGGCCCTCCGCCAGGCCCTCGGGGCCGACGGTCCGGTGACCGCCGCCGTCGACCTCACCGCAGCCGACGCGCCCCACGCGCTGGCCGCCCTCACCCGCTCCCCCCTGGCCCCGCCGCCGGCGGACTGAACGGGGCCCAACGGTCAGCCGCCGGCGAGCACGCGCTGCACGACCGGGGCGAAGGCGTCCGCGACTTCTGCGGGCACCACCCAGTTGGCCACGCCCCAGCGCTCGTGGCGGGCTCGGATCGCCTCCGCCATCTCCTCCACCGATCCCACCAGGATGTACGGGGCCCGCTCGGCGTCGGCGGCCGAGATCCCGTGGGGCGCACCGGCCCGGGCGAAGCCCTCACCGGGGTCATCGGTGAACACCACCGGCATCACCGTGACGCTCAGCTCCAGGTCGCTCAGCGCTCGACCGGCGGACGCGGCTCCCTCGGCCACCCAGCGCACCTGTTGGTCCATGCCCTCCTCGATGCCCACCGATGGTGGGTACGGGCCGATCTGGCGGGACTGCCACGACGGGCCGATCGACACGATGTCGGCCACCGACCCCGCCCAACGCAACAGGCGTTCCTGCGCGCCGCCGATCAGCAGCGGCGGGTGGGGTCGCTGCACCGGCCGAGGCGTACCGCTCACACCGGTCGACCGGTAGAACTCGCCCCGGTGCTCCACGGGGTGCCCGTCGAACAGGGCACGCATCAACTCGACCGCTTCACGCAGCCGACGGACCCGCACCCCCGGTGGGTCGAACGGGATGCCGCTCCCGTCGTAGTCGGCCGGCAACCAGCCCGCGCCCATGCCCCAGTCGGCCCGCCCGCCGGAGAGCAGATCGAGCGTCGCCACCTCCTTCGCGGCGATGACGGGGTTCCGCAGGTCGTTGCAGAGCACCTGGGTCCCCACCCGCAGCGTGGTGGTGGCCGCCGCCGCGGCGACGAGGGCCGGGATCGGTGCCAGCTGGGGATTGGTGTGGTCGGGCAGGAGCAACGTGGCATACCCCAGGTGCTCGACCCTCTGGGCCAGCCGCCGCCACTCGTCGGCGTCGAGCACTGCATGGGCAGCCACGCCGAAACGGATCGGCCGGCTCACGAGTGGTCCCCGCCGAGCTCCGGCCGGGTTCTCGCGCTGGTCGGTTCCATCGATCGAGCGTAGGTCGCCGGGCGCCGAAGGCGCGGCGGCCTGTCACCCCCCGGCGGTACCGTCGGTCCATGGAGTACGGCACCCCCACGCCCCACCCCGGCGTGACGTTGCAGGACGTACCCCTCCAGCGCGCGGTGGTGGCCACCCGGTGCCCCGTGCGCGCCGACCTCGACCACGCGCCCGAGCTGGCCGACGCCAGGACGCCTCGCGACCCGTCGGAGGTGCTGCGGGCCCAGCAGACCGCCGACCACGTGGCCGACGTGTGGGCCGAGGTGGCCCGGCTCGGTGCCGCGGCCCCGCACGGACCGACGGTGGCGGTGGTGGTGATCGACCAGCCCTCGCGTTCGGAGCGGGAAGCCCGCACCCTCGAGGCCCTGGCCGGGCCCGCCCGGATCATCGTGGGGGCCCAGCTGCCCGACGATCACGCCGGCCGCCGCCGGGGCCGCTCGATCCTGCTCGTGCGCCCCGGCACCGAGACCGGACCGTCCTCGGGCTGGGTCCCGGTCGAGGTCCGGCGCCACGCCTTCACCCGGCCGGCCACCGGCGGGCGGCTGCGCCGGTCCCCCCCGACCTCCCCCCACCCCGACCACGCCGAGGAGGTACCGGGCGTCGCCGCTAGCGCCAACCGCCACAACGAGAACGGCATCGCCCTGGCCCACGCGTGGCGGTTGCTGGAGGCGGTGGGAGCGGTGGCCCCCGGCCAGCGGGCCCTGGGCGGCGTGATCGACCGGGACCGGAACCTGTGGTGGGTGGACCTGGAGGAGGAGCGGTGGCCGGCCCGGTGGTCGCCCACCCTGGTCACCACCCTGGCGCACTACGACCACGGCTTCGGGTTCCGCCTGGAGGTGATCGCCAACCGCCTGGCCCGCACGCGGGACCCCGACGTGGCCCGCGGGGTGGTGCCCGTCCACGTGGGCCAGTGCGCCACGTGCCCGTGGGACGCGGTGTGCCGGGCCGAGATGGAGGCCGTGGACCACGTGTCGCTGATCCCGCGCTCCACCTACGACCACTTCCTGGCCCATCGCGACCGCGGTGTGCTCACCCGGGCCCAGGTGGCTCGACTGCACCGGCCCACCGCCTGGCTGATGTTCGGCGACGACCCGCGGGCGCCGTCGGTCGACGTCGACGACCTCTTGACCCGGACCCGGACCCTCGCCCCCGACACGCCGCTGGAGCGGGTGCTCGGTCCCGAGGTACCTCCGGAAGGCCCGGCCGACGACGGGCCGGTCCAGCTCCGGTTGCCCCTCCCCGACGACGACCTCGACGCCGGCGACGGGCCCGGCGCCGACCGAGAGGGTGAGGCCCTGGCCCCGCCGCTCGACCCGATCGATCCCCTCGACGCACCGGGTCGCGTCGACGGCGACCCGGTCGGCGGCCACCCGGGCACCGCCGTGCTCCGCAACCGGCTCCGGGCCCTGCACCTCACCACCGTGGCCGACCTGGTCGCACTCGATCCCTTCACCGCGTCCTACAGCGGGTCACGGTGCGGCCACCTCCCCACCGTCATCGACGAAGCCCGGGCCACCGTGAGCGGCCGACCGTTCCTGGCCCGGGGGCTCGACCGCGCGGTCGTCACCCGGGCCGACGTGGAGGTCGACATCGACATGGAGAACGTGGAGGAGGGCGTCTACCTCTGGGGCACGCTCGTCTCCGGCACGCCAGAGGCGCTGGCGGCCGCCGCCACCAGTGAGGGCTACCAGCCCTTCTATTCGTTGGACCCCATCACGCCCACGAGCCAGACCGAGGTGTTCAACCGGTTCTGGACCTGGCTGACCGAGCTCCGGGATCGGTGCGAGACCGCCGGACTCTCGTTCGCGGCGTACTGCTACACCGCGGCCGAGCACCGCAAGATGGTGCAGATCCTCGACGAGGCGCCGCCGGGCACCGCCGTCGCCAGCCGGCAGGAGGTCGACGCCCTGGTGTCCTCGGGCTCGTGGATCGACCTCTACGAGGTGGTGCGGGGGTCGCTGGTGGTGGGCCATGGTCTGGGGCTCAAGCGCATCGCCCCCCTGGCCGGCTTCCAATGGCGGGACCCCGACGCCGGAGGGCTGCAGTCCATGACGTGGCACCGCGACGCCGTGACCCACCCCGACCCGGAGGTGAAGGCCCGCAACCGCGTGCGGCTGCTCCAGTACAACGAAGACGACGTGCGGGCCACCCGTGCCGTCCGGCAGTGGCTGAGCAACGCGTCGATCCCCTCGATCGCCGCCTGGGAGGCTCCCGGGGAGGCCTCGGCGGACGTGACCGTGGCGGTGGCTACACGATGAGCCGGAGCGACAGCGCGTTCCACAGGAAGCTGGTGGTCTCCTGCACGATCTGCGATCGGTTGGCCGCGTAGGGCACGTGACCCTGGCCCTCCCAGGAGGTCAGGTGCACCCACACCCCGGCATCTTGGGCACAGGTCACCGTGTTGGTGGCCCACTGGTACGGGGTCAGCGGGTCCGCGGTGCCGTGGAACAGCAAGGTGGTGGCGTCGCCTTCGTCACACGAGCCCAGCAGTCGGCCACCCGAGAACGAGACGGCCGCCTCGACGTCGGACGACACGCCTGGGTTTGCGCCGTTACCGGGCACCACGGCCCGGAACCCCACGTTCATGGCCGTGATGGCGCCCGCCGAGGTGCCCCAGATGGCGATCCGATCCGGGTCGATGCCGTAGGTGGCGGCGTTGGCCCGGAAGTAGCGGACCGCGGACTGGGCGTCCTCGGTGGCGTCGACGATCGACTCCACGCATGCCGCGTCGATCACGGTGCAGCCCTGCGCCGACAGCCGGTAGCTGATCGAGGCGCCCACGTAGCCCTTGCGGGCGAAGGTGTTGGCGAGATCCACCAGTTCCCCCGAGGTGCGCGATCCGCTCTTGAAGCTGCCGCCGTGGACCCAGATCACCATCGGCCGCGCCGTCGCCGTGTCGCCGGCGGGTCGGTAGATGTCGGCGAACAGGCTGATCGTGGTGCCGTCCTGCTTCACGGCCGATCCGTAGACCACGTCGGCCGTCTTGGTGACGGTCGGGAAGATCTCGTCGCGGTACCGGAGGGGCCCGGGATCGGTCGGACCCATGAGCAGGCACGAACTGCAGACCAGCGCGACCACGGTGGCGATCAGTGCGGTCGCTCCGGTGCGGCGGTGGGCGCGGGTCATCGACGAGTGCAGCAACGTTCCCCTCATGGGGGCGACGCTAGGCCACCACCCGGGTCACGCGCCGGGCGTGGCGGTCCTGGCGTTCACCGTGGCGGCGGGCGTGAGCTCGACCGGGAGGTCGACGCCCTCCCCGCTCACCGCACCCCCGGGGCCCGGCCCGGTGGGATCGACCTCGTCGTCTTCGCTGTCGCGGGGAGCCTCCACATGGATCACCGGCAGGATGCGGTCGAGCCAGCCGGGCAGCCACCAGTTCCGGTCGCCGAGCAGTTCCATGGTGGCCGGCACGAGCAGCATGCGCACGATGGTGGCGTCGAGCAGCACCGCCACTGCCAGGCCCAGGCCCATCAGCTTCACCACCCGGTCGGACTCGAGCAGGAACGACCCGAACACCACCACCATGATCAGGGCGGCGGCGGTGATCACCCGGGCGGTGAGGGCGAGGCCGTCGCCCACCGCCGACGCGTTGTCGCCCGTCCGGTCGTACTCCTCCTTGATCCGAGACAGGAGGAACACCTCGTAGTCCATGGACAGGCCGAAGACGATGGCGAACAGCATCATGGGGATGAACGGCTCGATCGGACCGCCGCCGCTCACCCCGATGAGCGAGCCGCCCCAACCCCAGCTGAACACGGCCACCGCCACGCCGTAGGCGGCGCCGATCGACAGCAGGTTCACGAAGACGGCCTTGAGCGGAACCAGCACGGACCGGAACACAGCCATCAACAGCAGGAACGACAACCCGAGGATCACCCCGAAGAAGAGCGGGTACCGGGCCGCCAGGTACTCCGAGAAGTCGACCCCGATGGCCGTACCCGACGACACCAGGACGTCCAGGTCGGTGCCCTCGGTGGCGCCCTCGAGGACGGGGCCGCGCAGCTCGCGCACCAGGGAGTAGGTGGCGGCGTCCTGGGGAGAGGTCTCGGGGATGGCGAACCAACGGGCCACGGTGCCGTCGTCGGACACCACCGCGGGCGACACGAAGGCCACCCCGTCGGTGCCCGCCACCGCGGTGGTGACCCGTTCGAGGGTCGCGGGGTCGGTGCCGTCCGGCACCTCGGTCACCAACAGCAGGGGGCCGTTGAAGCCCGGACCGAACCCCTCGGCCAACAGGTCGTAGGCCCGACGGGTGGTGGTGTCCTCGGGGAAGTTGCCCTCGTCGGAGAACCCGAGGCGCAGGCTCAGCACCGGGATGGCGAGGACGGCGAGCAGGACCAGGCCACCGAGGGCGATCGGCCACGGCCTCCGTTGCACCACCCCGGCGAAGCGGTACCAGAAGGTGTCCCGCGGGGCCTTCGGAGGCTTGTGCTCCAGCGGCTTGTGCAGCACCGGCAGGAAGGTGCCCACCACCAGGACCAGCACGGCCAGACCGATGGCGAACGCCGCGGCCGGGAAGCCCAGGCCGATACCCACCAGCGCCACCGCCACCAGTCCGGCCGCCACGACACCGCGGCGGCGCGTGACCTCGAGCTTGTCGCCGGCGAAGCCGAGCAGCGCGGGTAGGAGGGTGACCGAGGCCAACAGGGTGAAGGCCACGGCGATGGCCGCGCCCACCCCCAGGCCCCGGATGAACCCGAGCCCCATCACGATCATGCCGAGCACGGAGATGATGACCGTGATGCCGGCGAAGATCACGGCCCGACCAGCCGTGTCGAGCGCATGGCCGGCGGCCTCCTCACCGGGCAGGCCCCGGTGGAGGTCTTCGCGGAAGCGGGTGACGATGAACAGCGCGTAGTCGATGCCCACCCCCAGGCCGAGCATGACGGCGATGGTGGAGGTGAAGTCGGGCATGGCCATGGCGTTGGAGGCCAGCCCCACCACCATCACGCCGGTGGCGATACCCGCCAGAGCCATGCCGATGGGCAGGCCCATGGCCAGCACGGAGCCGAAGGCCAGGATCAGGATCACGATGGCGAAGCCCAGGCCGAGCACCTCGGACTCGGGCGGCTCGAACTCGGCGAAGGCCTGACCGCCCAGCTCCACCTGGAGACCGGCCGCCTCGGCCGCCGGCACCAGGTCACGGACCTGGCCACCGATGTCCTGCATCTGCTCGAAGCTCTGGACCGACGCGTCGAGCTGGACGTCGGCGAAGCCGAGCTTGCCGGCGAGCGGACCCTGGGACGCCACCTGGGTCGGGTTGTCGAACGGGCTGGAGACGGTGAGGCCCTCGATGGTGCCCACCTGGTCGACCAGCTCGGTGATGGCCGCCCGGGCGGCCGGGTCGTCCAGGCCGCCGTCGGCCACGAACACGATGGTGGCCCGTTCGCCGGCCGACTGGCCGCCGAAGCCCCGCTCGATCAGGTCGAACCCGCGGGTGGCCTCGCTCTCGAAGTCGCCGAAGCTCGACGAGTAGCCGGTGCCCACCGAGGCGGTGACCCCGCCCAGCACCACGATGAGGGCCACCCAGGCGAGCAGCACCCGGCGATGGCGGCGGTAGCACCAGCGACCGAGGCGGCGGAGCGCGGATCCGGGGTGGGCCGCTTGCCCGCCCGGGTGCTGGGCGTCGGGGCCGGATGACTCGTGCATGGTTCCTCGCGGGGGGATCGGGCGCCGGCCGGGGCCTGGCCGCGCTCGGCAACGGTCTACCGCCCCAGGTGGGCGGACCCAACTCCACCGGCCCGGGCTCTGCCGGGATCCGGAATAGGGTCGACCCCGCGGGGGACCGGGGACGACGACAGGGGAGCACGACCGTGGCCACAGGTGAGGACCGACGACCCCCGACCCGTGGCCGACGGACGCGGGCCGCGGCGCTCGGCGTGGCCACCGTGCTGCTCCTCGCCGGGGTGGCGGCCTGCTCGGACGACGACGACGAGCCCACGGCCACCAGCCGACCCACCGGCACCACCACCGCCGACGAGGTGGTGGGGTCCGGCGATCGCTACGAGGCCACCATCAGGCGGGGCACCGGCGGGGTCCCCCACGTCACCGGCGCCACCATCACCGATGCTGCGTTCGGTCAGGGCTACGCCAGCGGCGAGGACCACACCTGTGACCTGGCCGACCAGATCGTGAAGATCAAGGGTGAACGGGCCCGGTGGAACGGTGCCGGTGCCGACGACGTGCACCTGAGCTCCGACGTGGCGTGGCGCACCATCGGCATCCACCAACGGGCCACCGCCGACTGGGCCGAGCTCGAGGCCGACGACAAGGCCCTCTTCGAAGCCTTCACCGCCGGCTGGAACCTCCACCTGGAGCACACCGGGGCCGACCAGATAGACGGCTGGTGCCAGGGCCTGCCCTGGGTGCAACCGGTGGAGCCGGTCGACGCCTACGCCTACGCCAGGGCGGTGATCCTGCTGGCCAGCAGCGGGCAGCTCACCGGGTACATCGCCGGCGCGACACCTCCCGAAGCCCCGGCGACGGCCACCACCAGCCCGGGGTCGGACACCACCACCGCCACCACCTCGGCGAGGTCGGGCCCCGGATCCGACGGTGCCGTCGACCTGGGGGCCTTCGCCGAGTCGGTGGCGCTCGCCGCGCCCGGCGACATCGGCTCCAACGGGTGGGCCATCGGCGCCGACCGGTCCGCCTCGGGTGGCGGCATGCTCGTGGCCAACCCGCACTTCCCGTGGGAGGGCGAGCTGCGGTTCTGGGAGGTGCACCTCACCGTGCCCGGCGAGACCGACATCTACGGGGTGCAGCTCGCCGGACTCCCGGGCATCGGCATCGGGTTCACCGAGGAGTTCGCCTGGACCCACACCGTGTCCGCCGGCAACCGGTTCACGGCCTACCGCCTCGACCTCCAGCCCGGCTCGCCCACCACCTACCGCTACGGCGAGGAGTGGCGGGAGATGACCCCCGCCACCCACACGATCGAGGTGCTGGGTGCCGACGGCGCCGTGGCCGAGGTGGAACGCACCACCTGGTCCACCCACTACGGCCCGGTGATCGACTTCCCCGGCTTCGGCTGGACCGACGCGGCCACCATCACCTACCGCGACGCCAACATCGACAACGACGAGTTCATCCAGCAGTACTTCGGCATGCTCCAAGCCGACTCGTTCGACGAGTTCGTCGACGTGCAGTCCACCGCCAACGGCATCCCCCTGTTCAACACGGTGGCGGCCTCCGCCGACGGCCGGGCGTGGTACGCCGACACCTCGGCCACGCCGAACCTGTCTCCCGCCGCGCTGTCCGCCTACGAAGCCAGCCTCGACACCGATCCGATCGTGAAGGTGGCGGCCGACAGCGGAGCCGTCCTGCTCGACGGCTCCGACCCGTTGTTCGAGTGGATGGACGAACCCGGCGCCCGCGATCCGGGCCTGGTGCCGGCGGCCCGTCAGCCCAGCGTGGAGCGGTCCGACTACGTCTTCAACGCCAACGACTCGTTCTGGGTGCCCCACGCCACCGCGTTCCTCGCCGGCGACTACTCGCCGTTGCACGGCCGCCAGGAGACCGTGCGCTCCACCCGCACCCGGGAGAACGCCACGGTGCTCGACGACACCACGCCGTCGGGCCCGTCGGGGGCCGACGGCAAGTTCGACCTGGACGAGCTCGCCACCGCCGCCCTGGCCAACCGGGGATATGCCGCCCGCGTCCTGCTGGAGCCGGTGGTGGGGCGGTGCCTCGCCGCCGGCGGACCGGTGGCCGTGCCCGAGATGGCGGGCACCGAGACCGCGCCGGGCCTGCCGGCGGCCACCGTCGACCTCACCGCCGCCTGCACGGTGCTGGCGGCGTGGGACGGCGTGTACGACCTGGACAGTGCCGGCGCACCCCTGTGGAGGGAGTTCCTGTTCAAGTTCCCACCCAGCGACCGCTTCGACCTGGGTACCGGCACCCTGTGGGCCGAGCCGTTCGACCCCGCCCACCCGATCACGACCCCCTCCGGCCTGGCCCCGGCCCCGGCCGGGGCCCCCGACCCCGTGCTGGTGAACCTGGCCCGGGCCGTGCAGGCCCTCGAGGTGGCCGGCTTCGAGCCCGGTGCCACCCTGGGCGAGGTGCAGTTCGTGGTGCGCAACGGCGTGCGCATCCCGATCCACGGCGGCAGCGGCATCGACGGCACCACCAACGTGGTCGGGGCCACGGGTCTGCCGCCCACGGTGCTCGACCCCGCCCTGGTGGACCGCAAGCAGGAGCGCCTGGTGGCCAACTCGGCCCTCTACCGGGTCGACGGTGAGACCGGCACCCCGGTCGTGTTCGGCACGTCGTTCCTGCTGGCCCTGCAGTTCACCGACGACGGGCCCGAGGCCCAGGCGTTCCTGGTGTACGGCGACACCGAGGACCCCACCGACCCGCGGTTCACCGAGGCCACCGAGGCGTTCAGCGCCAAGGAGTGGCGCCCGGTCGAGTTCCGCGAGGCCGACGTGGCCGAGGGCACCACGTCGTCGCTCACCGTGCGGGGCTGATCGGGTCGACCAGGTCTTCCGGGTCGTTCAGGCGATCAGGTCGACCACCCGGCGACCGAAGTCGGCCGCCGGCTCGGGTCGGGCCAGCAGGAACCCCTGGGCCCGGGTGCAGCCCAGGTCCACCAGCGCCGCCACCTGCTCATGGGTCTCCACCCCCTCGGCGGTCACCGACGCGCCCAGCGCCTCGGCCAGCTGGACCGCGGTGCGGACCACGGCCCGGTCGATCGAGGTGGCCGGCAGTCCCATCACGAAGCTCCGGTCGATCTTCAACGCGGTGAGCGGGAGCTGCTTGAGCTGGAGCATGGACGAGTAGCCGGTGCCGAAGTCGTCGATGGCCAGACCGATGCCGCTGTGGCGCAGCTGGGCGAACAGCTCGGCCGATCCGTGGGGGTCGGCCAGCAGCGTGCTCTCGGTGAGCTCCAGGCACAGGGCCGAGGGTGGGAAGCCGGCCTCGAAGAGCGTGGCCACCACCCGCTCGGCGAAGTCCTGGCTGCGGAGCTGGTCGGCGGCCACGTTCACCCGCAGCACGAACCGGTCCGGCCCGGCGGCCACCGTCCACTGCGCGGCCGTGCGGCACGCCTCGCGGAGCACCACCCACCCCAGCTCCGCGATGAGGCCGCGCTCCTCGGCGAGGGGCACGAACTCGGCGGCGGTGAGCAGGCCATCGGTGGGGTGGGGCCAGCGCACCAGGGCCTCGGCCCCGAGCAGCCGCCCGGTCTCGAGGTCCCACTCCCCCTGGTAGTGCACCTCGAGGCGGCGGAGGCGCAACGCTTCTCGCAACTCGCCCTCCCGACGCAGGTTGGCCCCGTCGTCGGCCCGCGCCCCCGGGTCGTCGACCTCGACGGTGTGCCCGCCGAGCGCCTTGGCGCGGTGCATGGCCACGTCGGCCCGGCGCAGCAGCTCGCCCGGCCCCACGGCGGCATCGGGTGCGTGGACCAGGCCCACGCTCGCCGTGACCTGCATGGCGTGGCCGGCCACCTCGAAGGGCGCCTGCAGGGCCCGGATCAGGCCGTCGAGGCGGCGACGGCTCTCGGCCATGGACGACGATCCGGCGAACAGCACCAGCAGCTCGTCGCCGCCGAGCCGCCCCAGCACGGTCTCGCCGTCGACCGCACCGGACAGACGGGCCGCCACCTTCTGGAGCAGTCGGTCACCGGCGGCGTGGCCCAGCGCGTCGTTCACCAACTTGAAGCGGTCGAGGTCGACCAGCGCCAGCCCGAAGCCTGCGCTGCGTCCGGACGCCACGGCGCCGAGCGACTCGTGCAACGCCTCGTCGAAGGCCCACCGGTTGCCCAGCCCGGTCACGCGGTCGGTGCGGGCCTGTTCGGCCAGCCGGCGCTCGGCCTCGTGGCGCTGGAAGGCGCCGGCCAGGAAGGTGGCGGCCGCCCGGGCCGTGGCGGTGGTGACCGAGTCGTGGGCCACGTCGCCGGTGGCGGACTCCAGCAGCAGGAACCCGAGGAAGGCATCGTCGGCCAGCAGCGGCACCCCGAGCACCGAGTGGAGGCCGAGGGCGCGGAACACGCGGCGCTCGTGGGCCCGCAGACCCGTGGTCTCCACGCTGGTGATGTCGAGGTGGAGCTCCGCGCCGTCTCGCAGCCGCAGCAACGCCGGCGAGACGTCGAGGCCCACCGAGCGGGAGAGCCCCAGCCGGGGTCCGGCGGTGGGTGCGGTCCACTCGGCCCGCTTCACCACCCGACCGGCGTCTTCGGCGTCGACCGTCCAGACCGACACCCGACCCACCCAGTCGAGGCTGCCGAGCTCGTACATGGCCTCGGCCAGGGCCTCGTCGAACCGGTGGATCGGGGCGTGGAGGACGATGGCGGCCAGGCGGGTGAGGCGATCCTCCACCAGGAGGCGGTGGCGGAGCCGCCGGACCTCGTCGCTGCGCCCGGCGGGGTCGTAGAGCGTGAGCACGAGCGAACCCAGCGGCCCGAGGTCCACACCCACCGTGGCGTCGTAGCGCAGCGGCCGCCACGCGCCGTCGGCCGACCGCGCCCGGAGGTCGTGACCCAGGGGTGACCCCGTCCGCCCGCCCCACCGGTCCAGCCCCTCGGCCACCACGTGCAGATCGTCGGGGTGGACGAAGTCGAGGACCGAACGACCCACCAGGCTGTCGGGGTCGTAGCCGAGCAGGTCGCGGATGCTGCCGCTGACGAAGCGCATCACGCCCTCGGCGTCCAGGCAGATCACCGCCTCGTCGAGGTAGTCGAACAGGGCCCGGAACGCGGCGCCGGCCAGCACCACCTCGTCGGGCAGCGACGTCGGTGCCCCGGGGGGACCGGCGCGGGGTTGGTCCGCGCCTGCGCCCGGGTCCGCTCCGTCGCCCTGGGGCGACTGCGTGGGCTGGTCCATCTGCACCCCTTCCCCCGAGGTGGTCGCAGGCTAGATCGCCCCCACGCGTGCTGCACCCAGAACCGCTTCGTCCCGACCTCGCCGCCCAGGGGCCTTCGTCGTCACTGCCGCCTGGGATGATGGTCCCGCCTCCCCGGTCGTGCCGTCGGGCCACCCCGCCCGCCCCCGAAAGGGAACCCTCCCATGTCTCCCTCGCCACCCTCATCGCCCACCTCCGCCACCGACCCGGCCACCGGTGGCGCCTGGCTCGGCCGGGTCCAGGCCCTCCTCGCCAAGGCCGAGCGCACCGACTTCCCCGAGGAGGCCGAGGCCCTGCTGGCCAAGGCCCAGGACCTCATGGCCCGCCACGCCATCTCCGAGGCCATGGTCCAGGCGGCCCGGGCCCGCGACGGCGGGTCCGGCGAGTCGGTCACCTCGCTGCGGGTGGTGGTCGATGCGCCCTACGCCGGGGCCAAGCGCACGCTGCTCGGCGCGGTCGCCGCCGCCAACGGGTGCCGCACCATCTACCTCGGCGGCGGCGCCGACGCCGGCCAACCGTGCCAGGTGTTCGGCCACCCGTCAGACCTGGCCAACGTGGAGACCTTGTTCGCCAGCCTGTCGCTCCAGGCCGTCCGCGCCATGGTGACGGCCCCGGTGCCGCCCGACGACACGCCCCGCCGGTTCCGCCACGCCTTCCTGCTCGCCTACGCCGCCCGGGTGGGCCAACGGCTCCGAGAGGCCGGCGAGGCGGCCCGGGCCGACGCCCGGGCCGGGCGGGAGCACGGCTCGGAGGTGGCCGTGGTGTTGGCCCGACGAGACGCCGAGGTGGACCAGGCCCTGCGCGACGCCTACCCCCGCACCCGCAGCGCCCGCACCACGGCGTCGTCCGGAGCCGGGTGGCGCAGCGGGAGGTCGGCCGCCGACCGGGCCGGGCTGGGCCAGCGGGGGCTGGGCTCCAGCGGCCGCGCCCTCGGGTCGGGCTGACCGGGCCCGGCCGCCGCCCCGCTCAGCTCCGGGGCACGTCCTTCCAGGGCCGGTCCTTGTCGGTTCGGGGTTCGCCGGGGAGGCCCAGCACCCGCTCGCCGATGATGTTGCGCTGGATCTCGCTGGTGCCACCCTCGATGGAGTTGGCCCGGGCCCGCAGGAACATCTTGCGGCTGGAGCCGGGCGGCCCCACCAGGCCCAGGTTCTCGGACCGGCGCATCTCGTAGTCGGCGCCGATGGTGGCGGCCGGGCCGAGCAGGTCGACGCACAGCTCGTAGATGTCCTTGTTCACCTCGGCGAACATGAGCTTGGCGATCGACCCCTCCGGGCCGGGGTTGCCGGCCTTGCGGTTCTGGGAGGCGCGGATGTTGGTGAGCCGCAGCACCTCGGCCCGGATCCACACGTCCACCAGGTGGTCTCGGGCCACCGCGGTGTGCTGCACGTGGGGCTCCTCCCGCCAGATCCGCACCGCCTCGGCGATGGCACCCGACCCGCGGGCCGGCACCCCACCGCCGCCACCGATGGTGGTGCGTTCGTTCGACAGGGTGGTCATCGACACCCGCCAGCCTTCGCCGACGTCGCCGATGCGGTCGGCATCGGGCACGCGCACCTCGGTGAGGTACACCTCGTTGAACTCCGCTTCACCGGTGATCTGGCGCAGCGGTCGCACCTCCACGCCCGGCGCGTGCATGTCGAGGGCGAAGTAGGTCATGCCCTTGTGCTTGGGGGCGTCGGGATCGGTGCGCGCCACCAGCATCCCCCGGTTGGCCAGGTGGGCCAGCGTGTTCCACACCTTCTGGCCGGTGATCACCCATTCGTCGCCGTCGCGCACCGCCTTGCACGCCAGGCCGGCGAGGTCGGAGCCGGCACCGGGCTCGCTGAAGAGCTGGCACCAGGCGTCCTCGCCGGTGAACATGCGGCGCAGGAGGCGGGTCTTGAGCGCCTCGTCGCCGTGGGTCACCACGGTGGGGCCGGCCATGGTGAGCCCGAAGAAGTGCCGGGCGTCGGGCGACGGGGCGCCGGCCTTGCGCAGGGCGGCGTCCACGGCCTTCTGGTGGTTGGGCGGCAGGTCGAGCCCGCCCCAGCCCTCCGGGAAGTGCACCCAGGCCAAGCCCAGGTCGTACTGCCGGCCGCGGAAGGCCACCGGGTCGGCGGTGGCGGCGTCACCGGCCGCCAGCAACTGCTCGATGCGGTCCTGCACCAGGGCCTCAGCGCTGGTGGTCGACGGTTCCGTGGCGGTCATGGCGGGACACCCCCTGTGGTGTGCACGAGTCCTCCCGCACCGTACCCGCGATCTTGACCCGCGGGTCAGGTGGCCGGCGGCCCACTGCCCGGACCCGTCGGACCCCTCGGACCCGACGCGTCAGGTGGTGGAACGAGCCGGCGCCGTCCGGGCCGTCCGTTGGGCCCAGACCAGCTCACCGATCCCCAGCCCCCCGATCAGGAAGAAGGAGGACCAGACGTCGAACCCGCCCACGTCGCGGCCGATCGCCGACGCCCACGCCCACGCGCCAAGGGCCGCCGTGCACAGTCCCAGGCACAGCACCCCCGCCACGGCCCGCAGGCGGGGGACCGCCAGCGAGCCGACCAGGGCCACCAACGTGACCCCCACGAACAAGACCATGAACATCCGAAGACCGGTGGTCACGTGCACCTCCGCCAGACCGGGACCCGCTGGATCCCGAGCCGCCCCGTGCGGACGGCGCAGCCTGCACGCTACGCCCGCGGCACGGCCGGCTGGCAGCGGGTTCCGAGTCGGGGCGCGGGCCAGGCGGCCCAGCGCCGGCTCGAGCCGCCCTTCAGTCCTCGGCGGGCGCGAGCATGGCGAAGTCGACGAAGGCCCGCTGGCTGGTGATGCGGGCGTCGTCGTCGAAGGTCATCACGTCGATGGCCGGCAGGCTGAACGGCGTGCCGCCGAGCGTGGGCCGGGCGAAGAAGCGGAACGACGCCTCGTGGCCGAGCACGATGACCGGTCCGTCGGGGCGCAGCTCCACCCGGTCGGCCGAGGCCTGGCTCTGGTCGTAGAACTCGGCGATGGCGTCGATGCCGTGACGCACCGGGCTCCCCACCGGGTCCTCCATGGTGGCGTCGGGCGCCCACAGGGCCAGCCAGCCCTCCCGGTCGTCGGCGAAGCGGGCGAGGTACTGCTCGACGGTGGTGCGGATCGCATCGGGTTCGGCCATGGCGGGCAACGTACCCGAGCCCGCCGGACCGGGGTGGGGCGACGCCGCCGGCGGCCCGTACCCTGCCCGGCATGTCCGACCACGCCGCCACCATCGGAGCCTCCGAGTTCGACGCCGCCACCCGGGTCGAGCCTCGACACGCCACCGGCTCCTACGACCTCACCGTCGACCCCGGGTGGGCCGTGGGACCCAAGCCCAACGGGGGCTACCTGCTGGCCGCCCTCGCCCGCGCCGCAGCCCATGCCGTGGTCGCGGGCGGGGCCGACCACCCGCACGCCCTGGCCGCTACGGCCCACTTCCTGCGCGCCCCCGACCCCGGGCCGGCCCGGGTCGAGGTGGACGTGCTGCGCGTGGGCCGAAGCGCCAGCCAGGCCAGGGCCACCCTGTGGCAGGGCGACCAGCCCTGCGTCGACGCCGTGTTCACCCTGGGCCGCCTCGCAGCCGCGGCCGACGCGCCCGCCCCCTGGTGGACGGGCCCCGAACCCTTCGACGTGGCCCCCGTCGACCAGTGCCGCCGCATCCCGGGCGCGCCTCCCGGCGCCGAGTTCACCGTGTCGATCATGGACCGCGCCGACCTCCGGCTGGATCCGTCCGTCCTGGGCTTCACCACCGGCTCGCCGTCGGGTCGGGGCGAGCTGCGGGGCTGGATCTCCTTCGCCGACGGTCGCCCGGCCGACCCCCTGGCCCTGCTGTTCTTCCTCGACGCCCTGCCCCCGGCCACCTTCGAGCTGGCCCGCACCGGTTGGGTGCCGACCCTGTCGCTCACCGCCTACGTGCGGGCCTGGCCCGCGCCCGGACCGCTCCGGGTCCGCCAGGTGGTGCAGTCGGTGCACGACGGGCGCATCGACGAGGTCTGCGAGATCTGGGACCGCGCCGGCCACCTGGTGGGCCAGGCCACCCAGCTCGCCGGCATCCGCATCCCCGACGGGCTCACCCCGCCACCGCACGCCTGACGCCGCCGAGCTGTTGGTGCCTCACCGGCGACGCCAGGTGGTGGCGGTCGAGGCCACCGTGGTCTCCGCTTCGGTGATGCCATGGGCGGCACGGAAGGCGTCGATCGAAGCCCGGACCGCGCGATCCGAGGCGCGCTCCACCACCACCACGCCGCCCGGGGCGAGGCGCGGGTACACCGCTTCGAGCACGGCGGCCACGTCGGGACCCGTGCCGGCACCCACGTGCAGCACCGCCACGCGGTCCACGGGAGCCTCGGGCAGGGTGGCGGCGGGGTCTCCCTCCAGGAGGTGGACCCGACCGTCGAGCAGCCCCGCATGCTCCAGGTTCCGCCGAACCTGGGCGATGTCGACGGACCGGAACCGGTCCGCCACCCACACGTCGCGGCCGTGCTGCTTGTGGGCGTCGAAGTAGGCGCGTGCCACCGCAGGTACCGAACCGCCCCCCACCCCGGTGGCCACCACGTGGCCGAGCACGTGACCGTGGCGCATGGTCTCCAGGGCCTCGTCGAACGCGTCGAGATCGGCCCGGACGGGCTGGCCCAGCTCCGAGACGAGCTCGCGCTTCAGGCTGTCGAGGTAGCGCCGGGCCAGGTGCTCGAGGTCGGCTTCCTTCTGGAAGTAGATGCTGTGCTGGAAGAGCATGGCCTGGATCCGCATGGTCTCCGCGAGCTCCAGCAGCATCGACTTGCCTTCGAGGCCCTCCAGCCAGTCGAGGAAGGCGGCCAGCTCCGGTTGGCGGGCCAGCCGCTCCTCCTCGACCACGATGGCCAGGCCGAAGTAGATGGGGAGCACCAGGACACGGAGCGGCTTGGGGTGCTCGGCCACGAAGTCGTCGATGGCGGTCATCACCCCGTTGCGGGGGCCGCCCTCCAGGACCGCGTTCGCCATGGTGGGGTTGAGGCCGTTCTGGGGCACCAGTTCCGCCACACCAGGCAACATCCCCCGGTGCGCCCACTCCTGCCGGTACTCCGCGGGAATGTCATCGGGGTTGTAGTAGAGGTCGCGGCGACCGTAGGGCCAGCACACGTCGTGGAAGACCATGACCGGCAGCAGCGCACCAGCGGAGGCACTCACCTCGGCGAGCAGCCGGCACTCGTGGTACACGGTGAACCAGTTGTGGTCGCCGTCGATCAGCGCCGCATCCATCACCGGCAGGTCTCCCAGCACGTTGACGCTGAGGTCACGATGGAAGATGTACTGACCGCCGAACTGCACCGCGTGCTCGTCGGGGTCGAAGTCGGGTACCGGGTCGATCACGTGCAACTGAGCCGCCGGGCCCACCGTGTCGAGGATCTGGCGGGTGTTCTCGCCGCGCAGCGCGCCGATCTCCACCAGCAGCTTCACGTCGGCGGCCTCCAGGACCGGGGCCACGACCTTCTCCCAGAACGGAAACATGCTTCGCCTTTCTGTCACCGGTCCTGCGACCTGCCCCCGGACCGCAGCACGCTAGTGGTCCGACGGATCCTTCACCGACCAGCGGCGACCGGAGCGGGCTCTCCCCATGCCAACCCGGCCGGACCACCGGTAGCGTGGCCAGTCGTCACCGCGACCCGGGTGGCCCACGCCGTGGGTCGAACCCTCCGATCGGAGCACGCATGAGCACCACCCACACCACCGAGGTCGACCCCACGGCCACGCTCACCACGCCGGCCGGCCCGGGCACTCCCGCCGCGGCACTGCGCCCGGGCCGCATGGAGACCGACCGCCTGGCCACCCGCATCGCCGTGGCCGAGGGTCGCGAGCGCAAGTCGATCACCTCGCCGCTCACCGGCGAGGTCATCGGCGAGGTGCCCCTCGGCACCCGTGAAGACGTCGAGGTCGCGGTGGCCGAGTGCCGACGGGTGCAGCGCCGCTGGGCCCAGACGCCGGTGAAGCAGCGCGCCGCCGTGCTGCTCCGCTACCACGACCTGGTGCTCGATCACCAGGAGGAGCTGCTCGACCTCATCCAGGCCGAGAACGGCAAGGCGCGGGTGTGGGCGTTCGAGGAGATCATGGACCAGGCCGTCACGGCCCGGTACTACGCCCGCCTGGCTCCCCGGGTGCTGCGTCCCACGTCTCGCCTCACCGCCGCCCCCGGGCTGATCACCGCCAAGGAGCACCACCTCCCCAAGGGGGTCGTCGGGGTGATCTCGCCGTGGAACTACCCGCTGGTGCTGGCCACCTCCGATGCCCTCGCCGCCCTGGTGGCCGGCAACGGCATCGTGATCAAGCCCGACTCGCAGACCCCGTTCACCGCCCTCCGGGCCTTCGAACTGCTCCAGGAGGCCGGCCTGCCCGAGGGACTGGTGCAGGTGATCACCGGGCCCGGTACCCAGGTGGGCTCGGCCATCATCGACACCACCGACTACGTGATGTTCACCGGCTCCACCGAGACCGGCCGGGCCATCGCCGAGCAGGCGGCCGGTCGGCTCGTGGGCTTCTCCGCCGAGCTCGGCGGCAAGAACCCCATGATCATCACCGCCGACGTCGACCTCGACCGAGCCGTGGAGACCGCCACCAACGGCTGCTTCGCCAACACCGGCCAGCTCTGCATCTCGATCGAGCGGATCTACGTGGAACAGGCCATCGCCTCGGCCTTCACCAACCGCTTCGCCGCCCGGGTCAACGCCCTCACGCTGGGCGCCGAGCAGGCGTACGGCCCCGAGGTGGGGGCCCTGGCCTCCAAGGCCCAGCTCGACAAGGTCACCCAGCACATCGCCGACGCGGTGGGCAAGGGCGCTCTGGTGGTGGCGGGCGGCAACGCCCGGCCCGACATCGGGCCGTTCTTCCACGAGCCCACGGTGCTCACCGACGTCACCCCCGACATGGACCTCCACCGGGAGGAGACCTTCGGGCCGGTCGTGGCCGTCTACCCGGTGCAGTCCGTCGACGAGGCCGTCGAGCAGGCCAACGACACCGACTACGGGTTGAACTCCAGCGTGCTGTGCGGCGACGTGAAGAAGGGCAAGGCCATCGCCGCCCGCCTGCTCTCGGGCACGGTGAACGTGAACGACGGCTACTCGTCGGGCTGGGCGGCCGTCGACGCCCCCATGGGTGGCATGAAGACCTCGGGCGTCGGGCGCCGCCACGGCCGGGAGGGCCTGCTCAAGTACACCGAGTCCCAGACCATCGCCGTGCGCTCGGCCCTGGCCGACAAGCTGATGAGCCCGGGCGACGACGCTCCCGCCTTCGCCAAGCGGTTCACCGCCATGCTCAAGGCCGCCAAGCACCTGCCCCGCTGAGGCGACCCACCGAGGATCCCTTCGTGTCCACCCCCACCCCCGCCCCCCCGTCGAGCGCCTCGGCGGGCCGAGCCGGCCCCCGACGACCCCCCACGGGTCGCAACGGCACGCTCGACCGGCGCACCGTGATCCTCAGCGCCGTCATCCTGGCGGTGGCCATCGTGGGCGGCACCGCGTTGGTGGCCGCCCTGGTCGACGACGGCCCGCGACAGGACACCCAGGGGCAGCTCACCGAGCAGGGCGGCGCCAAGCCGCACATCATCCCCCGGCCCAACGAGGGCCGTGAGCCCCAGGATCCCGGTGATCGGGGCGGGTGGGCCCAGCTCACGCTCCTCGGGGTGATCGTGGTGTCGGTCATCGGCATCGCGGTGGTGGTGGTCCGAGGCTCGGCGGGGGCTCGGGCCGGGCGGGCCGCCTGGCTGGCCGCGGCCGAGACCGGCCGGGACGGCGCCCTCGAGCACGGGCCCGACCACGCCCCCGACCACGATCCCCACCCATCGGGCTGACCCGGGGTCCGACCGGGGTCCCCGGTACCCGTCCGAGCGGGCTGCAGACTGGTTCGATGCCATCGGCTCCCTCGCCTGCGCACCCCACCCCGCAGGCGCTCATCGAACTGCTCGGTCTCGCCCCCCACCCCGAAGGGGGCTGGTACCGGGAGAACTGGCGCGACGTCGCCGCCGACGGCGGCCGCGGTGCCGGCACCGCCATCTACTTCCTGCTGGCGGCCGGTGAGCGCTCGCACTGGCACCGGGTCGACGCCGCCGAGGTGTGGCACCACTACGCCGGGGCTCCGCTGGAGCTGGCCATCGCCCACGGCGCCCACCACACCGTCACCGTCCTGGGCGCCGACGTGCCCGGCGGCGAGGTCCCCCAGGCCGTGGTAGAGCCTCGGGCCTGGCAGGCGGCCCGGACCACCGGAGACTGGTCGCTCATGGGGTGCACGGTCACCCCCGCCTTCGACTTCGAGGGCTTCGAGCTGGCCCCGCCCGGCTGGCGCCCCGACCAGTGGGAGCACCCCGGCTGGTGACCGGTCCGGTCCCCCGTCCAGCGGTGGGGCCGATCAGGCCAGCCGACGCTCAGGCCAGCAACGAAACCAGGGCCCAGATGGTGGCCACCATCCCGATGCCCGCCATCACCAGCGACCGGGTCACCGGGGCGTGTTCGAGGTCGCCCTCCTTGCGGTTGGCCCGTTCGGGAGGTCTGACCACCGCGGCCACGTTCCCGGCCAGGAGGGCCCCGCCCATGGCGAGCACCAACCACACGATGAGGTCGTCGCCCAGGAACGGGGTGAACGACTCTTCTGCGAGCACCAGTCCGAGCACCGACACGGTGGCCCAGGCTACCGAGGTGGGCCGAACGCTCAAGACCGCCCCGGCGGTGCCGATGACGAAGGGGTGACCGGCGGCGTTCGCCCCCGCTGGTCACGCCGGGGTCGGGGCGGGGGTCACACTCCTCCCTCCACACCACATCGCCACCGCACCGGTCCAGGGTGCGGTGCCCTGTGCCGTGGCCTTCGCTCCCCCCCACCCCACCCGGTTCCGCCGCGCCCGCGCGTCCGGTCGTGGGTGCCGGGTGCGTACGCTGCCGGGGCCCCGCCCCCTGCTCCGGACGCAACCCGTTGCCCGACGACCCATCCCCGGAACCCATCGACCCCCGGGTCGCCCCCGCCCCGGCCCCACCGGTGGGTCCGAGGGCCCGCCGCCTGCACGCGGTCACCGTGGTGGTGGCCACCGTCGGGGTGCTCATCGCCCTGGTCGGGCTGGTGTGGGGCACCCGGCCGTTGGCCACGCCCACCCAGGACTGCGGTACCGCGTTCTCGTTCCTGCTCGAGGGTCGGATCGACGTGTTCGTGGACCCCGCCGACCCGCCCGCCGGGGTCACCCCGTCCGAGGCCGAGGCCAACAACGCCGAGCCCTGCCAGGAGCGCTCCGCCGATCGGGCCAAGCCGGCGGCGGGCGTGGTGGTGGGGGGCACGGCCCTGGCCGCAGTCGCGGCCGCGGTCGACGGCGGGGCCAGGGGCTGGCGGCGGAACCGCCTGCGACCGCCCC
>DAIMFV010000003.1:39901-44206 GCA_036724365.1 Acidimicrobiales bacterium
AGCCTGCCCCTGCTCGACATCCCCTTTCGCCAGCCCCGCCCGCCCCGACCACCCCGTCCACGCCGGGTCTGACGACCGCCGCGACCGCCGTCAGGGGTGGTGGATCGCCCGCCAGTGCGCTTCCAGCTCGCCGAGTGGCGTGGACGGCGCGGCATCGACCCACGGCCACAGCTCGTCGGCGATGCGCCGCCAGTCCGCCACCGCACCCAGTTCGCCGAGCAGGGCGTAGATGCCCAGGTTGATGCGCTGGATGATCACGAAGCTGGGAGGCACGTTGGCGGCCTTCATGATCTCGCCGTGGTCACCGCTGGTGTCGAAGAACCGGCCCACGGTCGCCGACGCGTACTCCTGGGTGATCTCGACCTCGCCGTACTCCAGCACGAACTCGTAGAAGTGGCCGAAGTACTCGCCGATCTGCTCGTCGGTGAAGGCCGGGTCCGGGCGCAGGAGCCCCACCTCCTCCACGATCAGCCGGTAGGCGGCCACGTCGCGGTCCATCACCATGGCCCGCAGCATGCGCTCGAAGGGCTCCAGGTCCTCGGCGCTGAACCGCTTGACCAGGCCGAAGTCCAAGAAGGTGACCCGCCCGTCGGGTCCGAAGAGGTAGTTGCCCGGGTGCGGGTCGCCGTTGAAGGCACCCAGTCGGTACAGGCTGCCGAAGACGAACCGGTAGATGGTCTCGGCCGCCAGGTTGCGCTGCTCCTGCGACCACGTCTTGACCTCGGCGAACCGGGCGCCCGTGGCCAGCTCGGTGGTGAGCACCCGGCCGGTGGACAGTTCACCGACCACCTCCGGCACGTGGATGAAGGGGTGGCCGCGGTAGTAGTCGGCGAACAGGCGCTGGTTGTCGGCCTCGATGCGGTAGTCCAGCTCCTCCACGATCCGCTCCCGCAGCTCGGCCACCAACGGCTTGGGATCGAGCCCGGGGAACATGGCCTTCATGGCGCCGAACAGCAGGCCGGCGTTGTCCAGGTCGCCGCGGATCGCCTCGTCGACGCCCGGGTACTGCACCTTCACGGCCACGGCCCGACCGTCGCGGGTGACGGCGCGGTGCACCTGACCGATGGATGCCGACGCGATCGGGATCGGGTCCCATTCGGCGAACAGCTCCTCGGGGGCCTGGCCGAGCTCGGCCGCGATGACCCCGGCCGCCAGCTCGGGGGCCATGGGCGGGGCATCCTGTTGGAGCTGGGCCAGGGCGTCGCGCACCGGCTCGGGCATGCCCTGGTGCAGGAAGCTCGCCATCTGGCCGAGCTTCATCATGGCGCCCTTGAGGTTGCCCAGCGTCTCGGCCACCTCGGTGGCGGTGCGGATCTGGTGCTCGAGGTCCAGCTCCTCGCGGCGCCCGGCATCGGCGAACGTTCGGCGGGCCCGATGCATGGCCCAGCCCCGTCCGGCCCGGGTGGCGGCGCGGGCCGTCACCAGCGAACGGTGGCTGCGGCCGGTGGCCCCGAGCGGACCGACCAGCGCTGCCGCGGCGTCGGCCGCCGTCTCCCGGCGGGCCTGTCGGTTGCGGACCACGGCGACGCCGGCCACCGCGACCGCGGAGGCGACGGCCACGACCCGGGTGGCCGTCGGACGGCGGGCGGGAGACGACGGGGCGGACATGGGGCGAGACGCTACGTGCGGGGGTGGGCCCGCACCGAACGGGACCGGCCACGTGGCCAGCTCCCGGGCCTCCTCAGTCGACCAGGACCGTGCCCGTCATGCTGGGATGGACGCTGCAGTGGTAGGCGTGGGTGCCGGGCTCGGTGAAGCGGTGCGAGCCACCACTCCCCTCGCCGTCGAGACCCAGGTCGAAGGTTCCGTCGTCGGCCGTCACGGTGTGGCGCACCTCGTCGGCGTTGGTCCAGCGGACCTCGCCGCCGGCGGCGACCCGGATCTCCTCGGGTTCGAACCGGAACCCGCTGATCTCGGCCGGGACGGCGTCAGAGGCGCCGGCCGCCGGGGTCGGGGCCGAGGAGGTGGTGGCGGTGACCGCGGGATCACCAGCCCCCCGGTCGTCGCCGTCGCCGCTGCCGCAGCCGGTGAGGACGGCCAGGGCCAGCGCCAAGGCGGCGGTGCCGGCCCGGGCCCGGGTCGGCTGGATCGGTCGTGGTGTTCGGCGTCGTGGTGTGGTGGGCACGGTGTGCTCCTCGGTGTCGGGGGGTGGACGGGGGGGTGGACGGGGGGGACGGGGGTGGGCGGGAACCCGGCATCGGGTCCCCGCCCGTTCCTCCCCCGATGTGGACGGGTGGCCGCTCAGGCCCCGAAGTCGTCGGGGTGCTGGCGGGCGATGCCGTCGGCGAGGTACTGGGCGGTCATCGACATGTGCCCGGCCGCAGCACGGAGCTTGGTGAACCCGTCGGCCTCGCCGGCCACCACGGCGTCGATGGCCGCGGTCAGGGTCCCCACGTGCATGCCGAGGTTCTCGGCGATGGCGTCGGCATCGAAGTTCGGGTTGGCGCCCTCCAGGAAGGCACCGAAGTCACCGGCGTAGGCGTCGAGGTCGGCCAGGGCGGCGTCCACCGCAGCCTGGTCGCCGGCGGCCCGGCCCTGGGTGTAGGCCACGAACATGTCGATGTGGGTCCGCCACAGGCCCAGGAACGCCTCACCGGCGTCGGCGCCGTAGATGCCGCCGACCGCCTCGGAGAGCGCCACGCTGTTCTCGTCCAGCGCGGCCACCGCCGGGTCGAAGGCCTCGGGCGTGTTCACTGCCGCGTAGACGGCGATCCCGGCCAGGTAGACGTGCTCCTGGAGGCCGGCGGTGAGCGTCGCCCGGAGCTCGGCGGCCGGGCTGCTGGTGAGGACGGTGTCCGAGGCCGCCATGGCGTCGGAGCCGCTGGTCTCGGAGGTCGAGGCGTCGGGCTCGGCCATGGCCGCGGTGGTCTGCGGGGCGGCGCTGGTGGCGTCGTCCCCGTTGCCGCAGGCGACACCGCCGAACACCAGGGCGGCGGCGACGCCGGTGACACCGAGTCGACGGCGGAAGGTGCGGGAGTTGCTCATCGGGGGGCTCCTTGGGTGGGTGGCGGGACCGGCGGTCCCGCTCGTCGCCAGGGGTTCGGAGCCCTCGTCGGTTCGGATCAGTGCGAATCGGTCGGATCTGAGATCGGTGCGGCCTAAGGCGCGGCGCTCCTCAGCGGCCCCGGCGGCCTCCGGGACGGCCGGGCTCGGCGGTGCTCGGGTCGAGCGGCCACTGGTGCTTCGGGTAGCGGCCGGCCAGCTCCTTGCGGACCTCGCGCCAGGACCCGGCCCAGAACGCCGGCAGGTCGGCGGTGACCTGCACCGGGCGCCCGGCGGGCGACAGCAGGTGCACCACCAGGGGCACCCGGCCGTCCAGCACGGTCGGGTGCACGGTGGTGCCGTACAGGTCCTGCACCCGGGTGGCGATGACCGGCGCGTCGCCGCCGTAGTCCACGGTCACGGCCCGGCCCGAGGCCACGGTGACGGTGCGCGGCGCCAGCCGATCCAACACCCGGAGCCGCTCGTGGCCCAGCCCGCTGCGCAACACGGTGAGGAGGTCGAGGGCTTCGAGGTCCCGCCGTCCGGTGGCGCCCACCAGGTGGGGCGCCAGCCAGTCGCCCAGTGCCTCGTCGGTGAACAAGACGTCGTCACCCAGGTCGGGCCACCCGGGGTCGTGGCGGCGCAACAGGGCCACCCGGTGCCGGAAGGCCTGGGCGGCGTCGGTCCAACGGAGCACGCCACCCCGGGTGACCCGCACCTGCTCGAGCAGCGCCCGGGTCACCTCGGGCCCGGGCTCGGCCCGGCCGTCTCGGCTACTCAGCACCAGCGCACCGGCGCGGACCTCGGTGCGGCTGCGCAGGTCGTCCCGTTCGCGGTCCCAGGTCACCACGGTGGTGTGGGTCGATCCCTCGCCCACCAGCGCGTCCACGTCGGCGCAGTCCAACGGGGCGGCCAGCCGGATCCGGCCGTCGGCCCCACCGCGCTGTTCGGCGCCCCGGCGCGGCGCCGCCCCGTCGGCGGCATCCACGTCGGCCACGGCCAGGAACGGCGCGGAGGCCAGCGGGTCGATCTCGGGGAGCCAGCCCCCACCGCCGTCTCGGAGGCGGAACCGACCCCCGCCCCGGGCCTGGGCGATGCGATCGGGGTGGGCCAGCGCCACCAAGGGGCCGAGGGTGGCCGGGTCCACGGCGGACTGCTCGGCCCCCACGCGACGGGCGATGTCGCGGGCTCGACGGCGGGCGACCGCCACCGCCGGCGAGCCCGATCCGGAGCCCCGGCCCGGCGCCGCCACCAGCGCCACCCGTTCGGGGAGGTCGGCGCTGCGGTCCGACCGCCGGCCCCCGAGGACGTCGCGTTCGTCGA
>DAIMFV010000003.1:44228-46738 GCA_036724365.1 Acidimicrobiales bacterium
CGGCCACCCCTGCCCCCGCCGATGCCCCTCCACCACCATCCGGGCCAGCCGGGGGTGCAGCGGCAGGTCGGCCATCGCCCGCCCCACCGTGGTGGGGCGCCCGTTGGCGCCGAGCGCCCCGAGCGCGCCCAGCAGGGCGCCGGCCTCGGACCACGCCGCTGTCGGTGGCTGGTCGGGGAACGCCATCGCCGCCGCCTCGCTGCCCCACACGGCCAGTTCCAGCGCCAGCCCGGCCAGGTCCACCACCGAGATCTCGGGGTCGGCGAAGCGGGGCCGCAACCGGTGCTCCGCCTCGGACCAGAGCCGGCAGGCCACCCCGGGGCCCAGCCGTCCGGCCCGGCCCGCCCGCTGGTCGGCGGCGGCCTGCGATGCCGGGCGGGTCACCAGCCTGGTGAGGCCGGTGGCGGGGTCGTAGCGCGGGGATCGGGCCAGGCCGGCGTCGACCACCACGCGCACCCCGTCGACGGTGAGGCTCGATTCGGCGATGTCGGTGGCCAACACCACCCGGCGACCGCCCGGCGGCGAGGGGGCCAGGGCGCGGTCCTGGTCGGCGACCGGCAGGGAACCGTGCAACGGGTGCACGGCCACGCCGGCCGGGACCGAGCCGGCCAGGAGCCGGGCGACCCGGCCGATCTCGCCCGCGCCGGGCAGGAAGACCAACACGTCGCCCTCGCGCTCCTCGGCGAGCACCCGCAGCACCGAGCGGGCCACGTGGGCGTCGCTGCGGTCTCGGGGCCCCGGCGGCCACCACCCCACGTCCACGGCGTGCTGGCGACCGTCGCTGGCAATCACCGGGGCCGCGCCCCCACCCCTCTCGCCGTTCTGGCCAAGAGGGTCACCATGCAAACCATCGACGCCGCCGAGGACGGCCGCCACCCGGGCGGCGTCCACCGTGGCCGACATGGCCAGGACGGCCAGGTCGGGCCGCAGCGAGCGCCGCACGTCGACCAGCAGCGCCAGCGACAGGTCGGTCACCAGGTTGCGCTCGTGGACCTCGTCGAGCACCACCACCGAGGTGCCGGCCAAGGTGGGGTCGGCCTGGATGCGCCGGACCAGGATCCCCTCGGTGAGCACCTCGATCCGCACGTCTCGCCCGCCCACCCGCTCGTCTCGCGTGCGGTAGCCGACCCGCCGACCCACCGGTTCGCCAAGGAGGTCGGCCACGCGACGGGCCGCCGCCCGCGCCGCCAGCCGCCTCGGTTCGAGCACCACGATCCGGCCGGAGCCGAGCACCGGGTCCGCCATCAGGCGCAACGGGACCACGGTGGTCTTGCCCGCTCCGGGCGGGGCCACCAGCACCGCGGTACCGGACCCGGTCAGGGCGGCCACCACGTCGGCCACCACCGCCTCCACCGGCAGGCCGGTGGGCACGGGCCCGGTGTCCACCGTCAGGAGAGGGTGACGACGACCACGGCGTTGTCTCCCTGGCCCACCCGGCGGCGGATCATGGATCCGAGGTGCACGGCCCGGAACGAGATGCCGTACTTGCGCTGCAGCGCCGCCACCCCGGCCTCGTAGTCGGGACCCTCGTGCACCACCACGGCGGTGCCCTCGTACGACGGGGCGCCGTCGGCCACCCGCCCGCGGGCATCGCTGGGCTGGAGCACGACCCGCGCCGTGTGGGCCAGGCGCTTCACCTTGCCGGACGGCACCTTGGTGGTGAAGCCCACCCGGCCGTCGGCGAACGGCGCCACCCAGACCGGGGTGGCCACGGCCTCGCCCGACCGTCGGAACGTGGTGAAGGAGATGTACCGGGCGTCGGCGATGGTCACCGGCCCAGGCTACGGCCGGGGCGTCGCTGTCAGGCCGTCTCGTCGGCGGGGTCGGCCAGCACCAGCTTCCAGATCAGGGCACCCAGCACCGCACCGGCGATCGGGGCCACCCAGAACAGCCAGAGCTGGGGCAGGTAGTCGCCGCCGGCGAACAGGGCCGGACCGGTGGACCGGGCCGGGTTCACGCTGGTGTTGGTGACCGGGATCGAGATCAGGTGGATCAGGGTGAGGGCCAGGCCGATGGCGATCGGCGCGAACCCGGCGGCGGCCTTCTTGGCGGTGGCGCCGAGGATCACCAGCAGGAAGAAGCAGGTGAGCACCACCTCGGCCACCAGGCACGCCAGCAACGAGTACCCGCCAGGGCTCTGGTCGCCGAAGCCGTTGGAGGCGAAGCCGTCCGACGCGCTGAACGAGTCGACGCCCGACGCGATCACCAACAGCACGGCGGCGGCGGCGATGGCCCCCACGAGCTGGGCGCCGATGTAGGCCGGGGCGTCCTTCTGGTCGAACCGCTTGGCCACCACCAGGCCGATGGTGACGGCCGGGTTGAAGTGGCCTCCCGAGATGGGTCCCACCGCGTAGGCCATCGTGAGCACGGTGAGGCCGAAGGCCAGCGACACGCCCAGGAAGCCGATGCCCACGTCGGGAACCCCCGCCGCCAGCACCGCCGAACCGCAGCCACCGAACACCAGCCAGAACGTGCCGAACACCTCGGCACCGAGTCGCCGTCGCATATCC
>DAIMFV010000004.1:0-11124 GCA_036724365.1 Acidimicrobiales bacterium
GGTGTAGGTGCGCACCGCCTCCACCAGATCGCCCCGCTCCTCTGCCGAGCGGGCGGCGGCGATCAGTTCGGACACGTCACCATCGGTGGGAGCGAGCTCCGAGGTCGCGTTCATGGCCCGACGCTACCGGACCAGTACCCGGGCGGGCACTCCGGCCACGGTCGCCCCGGCGGGGACGTCCTTCACCACCACCGCGTTGGCCCCGACCTGGGCGTCGGCACCGATCCTCACCGGGCCGATCACCTTCGCACCGGTGCCGATGTGGGCCCGCGGCCCGATGACCGCACCGTTGACGTTGCCCTCCTTGAGACCGATGGTGACCCAGGGCCGCACCTCCACCCCGGGGCCGATCTCCACGATGCCGTCGATCACCACCGCCCCGTGCGGGAGGTACAGGCCCGGTGCGACCACCACCGGATCGCCGATGCACACCTGGCCGAGCACCATGGCCCACCGGTGGAGGATCGACGGCAGGATCGGCACCTCGTGGACCTGGAGCGTGGCCTTCAACCGGTAGCAGAGCAAGGCCAGGAAGGCGTCGCTACGCCAACTCAGGCGCACCACCTGCACGAGCAGGTCGACCCGGGACCGGAACTCGAAGCGCTCACCCCGGTACAGGCAGAAGATCCGGGCGTCCTCGCGCACAGCCCGCCGGAACGAGGGGAACCGACTCCGGAACTTCCGCATCAGCTCTCGGCGCTGGGCCTTGGTGGGCCCCGGCATCACGGGCGTGGGCCGTCGGCGCCTCATACGAGGATCGGCACGTAGCGCTCCGGGAACCTCGACGGCGCGAAGAACCAGGACTCGACGGCGTACCGATCTGCGGTGAAGGTCCGGCCGGCCGACGACCGGTGCACGAAGCGCTCGTCGAACAGGATCGCATCGCCAGGGGCGAACGCCGGGGTCTCGGGCGGGGCGTCCACCGCCACCTCGTCGATGACCCCCTGACCGATGGAGTTTGGGAACGTGGACCCACGGGTGCCGGTCTCGAGGATGTCGTCGATGCGCTTGGGCACCAGGTCGAGGCCCGGAGCCGGGGCGTCGCCGCCGCAGTGCGACAACGAGAGCCACAGGTCGACCGATCGGATGCCCGCGCCCATGAACGCACCGTCTTGGTGCCAGGTGGGCGACGACTCGCGCAGACGGCGCAGCACGCACTTGTTGTACGAGAACGCCGGCCGCTCACCGAGGTACCCGGTGATGGCATCGACCGCGCCGCTCGTGCGGAACAGGCCCATCAGCTCCAGCATGAGATCGGGTGCATCGGCCAGCAGCATGCCGCCCACCTCCCGCACCCAGGCCCGCTCGGTGAGCACGCTGGGGGCGTCGGCCACGAAGGGGGCGTAGGCCCCGAGGGACCCGTCGGCGGCATCGCCAGAGGCGTCCCGATCGGTGAGGGCGGCCACCACCCGGGCGAGGAGGTCGGCCGCGTGGTCGGGAGCCACGAAGCCCCGCACGATCACGCCGCCATGGTGCAGGATCGACCCGCCCAGGATGTCGGTGCTCAGGTCCGCCGGGGTGATCTCGGGGATCCCGGCCACGTGCGGAAACGGATCCGGGAACGACGGCGGCCACGCGGCCCGGCCCAGCTCGGGGCCGCCGGCCTGCACCGCCTCGTGGCGCAGGCGGACGATCCGGCGAGCCAGATCGGTGGAGGGGCGCTGGCGGTACGCCGCTGCGAGCACCTCCACCGCGTCGAGCACCCGGCCGGCGGCCAGGTAGCGCTCGGCTGACTCGACCGCCTCAGCGTGATCATGGGCCGGCGCGGGTGGCGGTGCGATGGGGGTGGTGTTCATGATCTGTTGCCTCCGTGAACGGGCACCTTATCGGTCTGTGCCGGTGCGGTTCCGCCCACCGGGCGAGCGGGGATCCCCGCGATCCGGGCGCCCCGCGGCACGATCCCCGTGACCGCAGCGTTGGCCCCGATCCGGACGTGGTCGCCGACGTGGGCCGGGCCCTCGATCACCGAACCGGTGCCCACCCGCACGTCGGTCGCGAGCTCCACCTCACCGTCGAGCCCGCTGATCGTGGCCCACGGGAACACGACCACCCCGGGCCCGAGGCGGACCCGACCGGACATCGCCACCTGCCCGTGGGCCAGGTAGAGGCCCGGGCCGATCACCACGTCGGGGCCGATGTGCACCTGGGCCACCACGGCGGCACCGGCACGAGCAAGTCGGGGCAGCACCGGGATGCCGTGACGTCGGGCCGAGACGCCGAGCCGGTAGAACACCTGGGCCAGGTAGGCGTCGCTCTCGAGGGCCAGCCGCACCATCTGCCCCGCCGTCACCAGCCGGCCACCCAGACGGTGACCCTCCCCACGAAAGCGCGCCGCAGCCCGAGCGTCGGCGACCAGGGCCGCAAGGAGCGGCGGGTGCTCGCTGGACACGGTGGGGTTGGGCACGATGCTCCGCAAGCTACGGCGGTTGGGGCGCCACGATCGTATCGCCGACGGCCGAAGCCACCGACGGCGTCGGGCGGGAGCGGCCACCTGCCCGGCCCGGCGTCGCCCGTCGCCCGCGTCCGGCGCCCCGTCCGGGCCGGGACCTACGATCAGGGGGTGAACAACGACTGGGCATTCCTGCCGATGCGTTCCTCGAACGACCTGCTGGGCGACCCCGATGCGCTGCGGGCCCGGCTCGACGAGGACAGCTACCTGTACTTCCAGGGGGTCCTCGACCCCGACAAGCTCCTGGCGCTCCGCAGGGAGATGCTCACGGTGCTGGCCGACCACGGCTGGGTGCTGGGGGGCGACCTGCTCATGGACGCCGTGGTGGGTGGGGCCGCGTTCCACGAGGACCAGGAGGAGTTCCTCGACGTCTACGGAGACGTGCAGCGCCTGCAGGCGTTCCACACCTTCGCCCACGACGACCGCCTCACCGACCTGATGCGCCAGGTGGTCGGCCCGACCGCGTTCCCGCACCCCCTCAAGATCGCCCGCCTCGCCTTCCCCGGCCAGTACGAGGTGTCCACCCCGCCGCACCAGGACTACCCCAACAACCAGGGGTCCACCGGCCTCACCGCGGCGTGGATCCCGGTCGGTGACTGCCCACGGGAGCTGGGCGCCCTCGCCGTCCTCCGCGGCTCACACCGCTACGGACTCCGACCGCTGGCGATCCACCGCGGGGCGGGCAAGCGCCAGGCCGTCCTCGACCCCGAGATGCTCGAGGAGCTCCACTGGGTCACCACCGACTTCGCCATCGGCGATGTCCTGGTGTTCCCATCGCTCACCGTGCACGCCGCGCTCAACAACGCCACCGAGTTCAACTTGCGGGTGTCGGTCGACTTCCGGTTCCAGCCCGAGGGGGCCGCCCTGACCCCGATCACCCTGGAACCGCACTTCCAGCGACTGACCTGGGAGGAGATCTACGCCGGCTGGACCTCCGACGAGCTCCAGTACTACTGGCGGGACCTCGACTACCAGGTGGTGCCCTTCGAGACCTTTCCCGTCGAGGGCATGCGGGAGGACACGGGGTTCCAGGGCGATGGCAAGGCGTTCGAGAGCGCCCTGCGAGAACAGGTGATCGCCGGGACGGTGGAGCTCCCCCCCGAGGACTGGCGCGAGGTGCTCACGATCGAAGCCCGGCGGGCGGCCCGCACCGAACGCCGGCACGCCCGGGTGGCCGAGCAGCTGGCGGCACGGGCAGACGACCCGCAGACCACGCCTGGGACGTGACGCGACGAGCGGTGGCAGACCGCTCGTCGCCGCACCGCGCAGCGGTCAGACCGCCTCACGGAAGTTCACGGTGAACAGGCGACGCCGGTCGAGGCCGTTGTAGCTGGCGTGGACGGTCCGGTACTCCCACAGCAGGAGATCGCCCGGTTCCACGTCGAGGGTGACCCCGGGCAGCTCCGGCCCCGGAACCCCGTAGACCTCCTCCAGCGTGCCGATGTGCTCCTCGCAGGCGGTGCGCACCGAGACCGCGAAGGGATCCTGCCAGTGGTTGGTGCCCGGGATCACCCGGGGCGCGCCGCTGTCGCCATCGAGCGAATCCAGGTAGAACGCGAGCTTGATGTGGCGGACGTGGAGGGGCGACCCGTAGATGTCGCAGTGCCACTCGGTGTCGCACGAGTACAGGTTGCCGTCGCTCTGGCTGTACTCGTAGTCGTCGCCGAGGATGGAGCTGACCACCCCCACCGTGCGCGGATCGTCGCGGAGCGCGGCCAGGGTCGGGTGACGGTCGATGAACCCCGGGATGGTGGGTCGGGGTCGGTAACCGTGCACCGCCACGCTGCTCAGGTCGATGCGGGGATTCCCGGCCTCGGCGAAGACCGCCTCGAACGCGTCGGCGATGGCCGCGACGTCTTCGGCGAAGAGCCCGGGGATCCGCAGGTACCCGAACGTGTCGAAAAACCGAACCTGCTGCGCCGTCAACTTCCGTGGTGTCGCCACCGGCGAGACAGTACACTTCCCCGGGGCGCGGCCCGCCACGGCGCCCGTGGCCACCGATCGATCGACTGAAGCGAGGTACTCCATGCGCTACGTGGTGGACATGGAGGTCACCAACCGCTGCAACGCGAAGTGCCACTTCTGCCCCCGGGATCGCACGCCCCACCAGGGGCTGATGCCACCCGAGGTGTTCGACCAGGGTCTGGCCCAGGCGATCCTCTACCGGGACACGGTGCTCGCCGACGACGACGAGATGATGATCAGCCTGTGCGGGCTCGGGGAGCCCCTGCTGAACCGGCACGTCTTCGACTTCGTGCGCAAGGCCCGCGCCGCAGACCTCTTGGTGGCCATGTCGAGCAACGGGTCCCTCCTCGACGAGGAGAAGGCCGGACAGCTGCTCGACGCCGGTCTCCAGCAGATCCTCATCAACGTCGGTGAGGAGGGTGACGACTACGAGGAGATCTACCAGCTGCCGTTCGAGCGCACGCTGGAGAACGTGGTGCGCTTCAACGAGATGGCCGCCGGACGGTGCGAGATCACCATGGTGCTGGTGGACCACCGCGACGACGCCGACCACATCGCCAAGATGCGGGCCTTCTGGGCCGGCCACGGCCTCACCGAGGCGATCAGCTATCCCGTCATGAACCGGGGCGGCTCGCTGTTCGTGGACCACATGCAGTACGAGCAGTACCCCGAGCAGCAGCGGGCCCGAGACCTGCTCGCAGCCTCCATGGGCACGCCGCTGTGCGGCGCGCCGTTCGGCTACATCTTCGTGGGCTACGACGCGCAGTACTACCTGTGCTGCTCGGACTGGGAGAAGCGCGCGCCGCTCGGGAGCATCTTCGATGCGTCGTTCCTCGACGTGGTCCGGTCCAAGCTCGACCACGTCGTGTCCCGCCAGCCGGTGTGCGTCACGTGCAACCTGGATCCCGTCAACCGCCTCACCGAGTCCCTCCGCGACGAAGACCGGGGTCTGGCGCCGGCCGGGTCGTCGGCGGAGCTCGTCGAGCGGATCGCCGCCGACAACCAGGTGGTCTGGTCGTGCCTCAACCGCGCCGGCGTCGAGGAGCAGGTGCTCCTCCCCGCTCCCGGCCGGCGGCTCATCCCCGTGCAGGCCGGCTGAGCGGGTCCACCGCCTGGCGCCTCACGGCGCCTCCAGCGACACGTGCAGCACCGGCAACGGTCCCACGAGGTGGACCAGGTCCACACCCGGGCGCGCCGGCACCGCCACCTGGCCATCGAGCACCAGCGCCCCCGATGCCCGGCCCGTCGATGGCATCACCGGAGCCGATCCGAGCTGGGCGGCCGGCCACCCCTCCAGTCCTTCGGCAGCCCCCACCACGGGTGAGCCGTCGCCTCCCGTGGGGACGGAGAGGGCGACCCACCACGGCTCGCCGGCCGCCAGCAGGGCCGGGGCCTCGAGGGCGGCACCCCTCACCCCCGCCATGGACAGGTCGATCGCGGCCGCGCCCGTGCTCGCCACCACGTCGCCCGGTCGACCGTCGGCCGCCGTGGAGACGACGGCAGCCATCGCCGTGACCGGGCCGCACGGCTCCTCGACCTCGATCCACACGTGGGTGGCCACCGCAGCCAGCTCCAGCACGGGAAAGGGCACCCAGAACACCCGCCCCGGCGGGAGGGCCAGACCCCGCGGCGCCCGACGGTGGGCGGGAGACAGCGCGCACGGTACCGGCGCCCGGTACCCCGCCCGAGGTGCGGGGGCCAACACGTGTCCGCTGCCGTCGGGCAGGCGCACGGCCAGCTCGGTCGATCCCCGCCGGTTGCGCGCGTAGAGCACCGCGGCGCCCTCGACGGCCCCTGGCTGCCCTGACGGTTGGTCTGCTCCCGGTTGCTGGTCCTCTCCGGACTGCTCGTCCACCGCCACGCGGACCCGGGCCAGGTCCACCTGCCCCGACCCGCCGTTGATGGCCACCCGACCCGGCCCCGCCCTGGACACGTGGGTGTCGATCGGCCGGTCGCCACCCGGCCCGAAGGAGAACGTGGGTCCGGAGAGCCCGAACAGCCCGGCCGCCAGGCTGGTGAGCAGGATCGCCCATTGGTGCCCGAGATCGTCGGGATCGCCGCGACCCGACAGCACCGACGAGCCCACGGGGTTCTCGATGGAGATGGACCCACCCCCGGGTCGCCAGATCTGGCCACCGCCGACGGACGCGGCAGCCTGACCGGCGATCAGGGCCGCCGTGGCCACCGGATCACCGGACAGGACGGCTGCGGCATGGGCCCCGGCCAGGGCCGTGCCCACCGAGCTGGGGTGCGCCCCGTCGACCGTCGGGGGCACACCGAGCACGGCTGCGGCATCGACCAGCCGGCACTGCCGGGCCTCGGCCACCGCCCTGCCCTCCGCCGCCTCCTCGAGGGTGAAGGAGCTGTTGATGTACGGAAGCCACACGGCGATGTCGGCACCACTGCGCGCCCGCACGGCATCGATCAGCGCCTCGAGCTCGCCCGCGTAGCCGGTGTCGGCGTTGGTGCCGGTGGCGATGACCACCAGATCGGGGGCGAGCGTGTCCAAGGCATCCAGGCCCCAACCCGGGTGGTCGAGGAAGTCCTGGGTGGTGTTCCCCGATCGGACCGCCGGCCAGACCCTGACGCCCTGATCGAGGTTCTGGGTGTGGAGGTACACGCCCTCGAGGCGGGCCGCCGCGCCCCGAGCCGTGACCGTCAGCGCATCGGACGCATCAGCCGCATCGGCCCCGTCACCGGTCGGACGAGGGAACACCGTGCGCTGCGAATACCTCAGTGGGCCGTCGGTGTCGATCGTGCCCAGCCGGGCACCGCCCCACTCCACGTCGAGCACCCCGCCGCCCGCCTGGCGGGTCCACAGGACCGACACCCCCTCACCCGCCCCGGCCACCGAGGAGGACTGACCGGGCTCCAGATCCACCGACCGACCGCCGAAGCCGGCGTGCTCGTCGGGAGAAGCCGTGCCCGTGGTGGACATGGACGGGGTGAACTCGGCCCCGGCGTTCCGGTACTGCACCTGCTCGGTCCAGGCGGACAGGACCCGGCCCACGAACCACGGCATCGGGTCGAACGCCGGGTCCAACTCGCTGAGCGAGTCGCCGAGCCACAGCACGTTCGCCGCGCGCGTTCGCGCCCGTGCGCCGGCCAGCGCCGGCAGCCAGGTCCCCCGTGTCCCGGTCACGGGGTCAGTCTCCCGACGCTGCGCCCCGGTGGTCCTCGCCCGCGCCCGCAGGCGTACCGGCGTCGTCCACCGATCGCAGGGCGTCGGCGAGCCCAGGGCCGCCCTCACCGGCTTCCAGGGCCGCCGTGAGCTGGTCCTCCGCGACGCCCGAGGCCAGGAGTTCGTCGAGCTTCACCTTGCCCTCGGGCGTGGCGAGGAACGCCTTGACCTTCTGCTCGAAGACCTCGCGTGCTTCGGGATCGGTGGCGATGAGGTGGGCGATGGTCTTCTCCTCGTGCTCCTGCATCGACTCGGTGGTGAGGGTCCAGCCCTCTCGGCCGTGGGCCGCTCCCGGGCCGCCGGGAAGGGGAACCTCGGGCGCGTCGTCGACCACGAAGTCCCATTCCGCGTAGAAGTCCTTGCGCGTCCAGGCCAACGTCGCCGACGTCTCACCAGGGCGGATGGTGCGCAACGGCCCGGGGAACACCTGCCCCAGACCCACGCCCGAACCGGCACCCATCAGCCCCGGCGGCGGCCGATCGAAGTAGGTCCGCCAGTACCGCTCGGAGAAGAAGAGCGCGCAGTAGTCCAGCCGGGTGTACTCGTCGATGAAGAAGTAGCCGTCGTCCACCAGGTACGGCCACAGCCCCAGCACGCACTCGTGGAAGCTCGACTGGTAGTCGACGTCGACGTACGCCGCCACGATCGGCTCCGTGTGCGACCCCAACGAATCGGCGAACCACCCCTTGCGGAACTCACAGCTCCCCACCGCGCCGTACCGGGTCACGTTGGCGCGCACCTCCTCCAACTCACCCTTGAACGCCCCCTCGCCCATCTCGCTCGCCCAGTGATCGCCCTTGGTGGCGGGCGGCAGACCCTCGAAGCTGTCGTAGACCACGAGCGTCCGCCCCGTCACCTCGGCGATGAGCGACAGGTTGGTGGTCGTCCCGCCCTTCCAGCACCCCGCCTCCACGATCACGCCCTCAACCGACCGCGGCACCGCGAACACCTTGGCCGCGATGGCCAGGTGCCCCCGATAGCTCAACCCCGTCTGGATCTTGGTGGTGTTGCGGCGCATCCGCCGCGCCAGGGCGAACCGACGGCGCCAGGTCAGGCCGTACGACGGATCGATCGGCGCGCCGTAGAACATGAACAGCGTGAGAGGGAACCAGGACGCCGCCTCGTAGGCGTCGGCCAACCGACGCACCAGGCGCGACCGCCGGCCCCGTGACAGGCGCCGACTCACCACCCCGTTCACACGACCGCGCAGACCAGACCTCTTCGATGTCATGGCGGGCGACCGTAGTACGTCTCGCCGGTCCACGACCGCAGACAGCCGACCCGATCTCCGAGCCCGAGCGAGCGGACGACATCCACCGGGTCCGGGCAACCGTCCCATCGCCTACGCTCACCCCAGTGAGCACCCGGTTGCACCGATCACCGCTGATCCGCCCGGCGATCGGGGCATGAGCTACGAACGGCTCAGCTGGGACAGCGAGTTCTTCGGCGTAGGCATCGGCCGCGTGGACCTCGGTGACCTCGGTGACCTCGGTGACCCCGCTCCCGCCGCACTCGCCGCCATCGACGACATGGCCCGGGCTGACGGCGTGTCCTGCCTGTACGCCAGCGTCGACCCCGCCGACGTGGCCGCCACGATCCAACTCCAGCAGGCCGGCTACCTGCTCGTGGAGGTCGCACTCGATCTCCGGCACCCCACCTCGCGGCTCGCCCGCACCCCCGACACCACCGCGGTGGTGCGCACCGGCACGCCGGACGACTTGGAACCGCTCAGCCCCCTACTCGATCGACTCGCGCCCTGGAGCCGCTACGCAGTGGATCCCCGCTTCGGGGCCGAAGCGGCCCGCCGCATGCAGGCGGCGTGGGCGGCCCGCGCCGCCGGACCGGATCCGGACCGCTTCCTCCTGGTGTCCGAGGCCGACGGTGAGCTCGGGGGCTTCTGCACCGGCAGCCCCTTCCGGGGCGAACTGCCCCGCATCGATCTGATCGCCACCACCCGCCCCGGCCGCGAGGTGGCCGAGGGGCTGGTGGATGCCCGTTTCGCCGGCTTTCCGCTCGGAAGCAGCATGGGTGGACCGATCGCGGCCCGCAACATCGCGTCCCTGCGGTTCGTGTTGGGCATGGGGTACGGCGTCGCCACGTGCCGGTACATGTTCCACAAGTGGCTCGACGAGGCCTGACCGCGCCGCACCGTGCTCTCCCACGAAAGGCCCGCCACCGCATGAAGCTCGGGTTCATCTGCCCCAGCTCTCCTGAGCCCGTCGGGGGCGTGATCGTCCTCTACGAGCTGGCCAACGGCCTGGCCCGCCGCGGCCACGTCGTGCACATCGGTCACGTCTCGCCCTGGGGCCAGCCGGTCACCGGCGTGGCCGACATGCCGTGGTTCACCTTCGACCCCGGCATCCGGCACCACTTCACCGACACCGACGACGCCACCGAGGGCGAGGCGGTGGTCGTCGACGTGGTGTTCGGGGCCGTGACCCATCGAACGCCGGTCGACGCGCTCCCCGCCGGGCTGATCCAGGGCTTCGACATGCTCGGTCCCGAGATCGAGACCGAATGGTTCCGTCACCCGGGGCTCAAGGTGGTCGTGGCCTCGTGGTTGGTGGACGCCGCCCGCCACCTGGGCACGCCCGCCGAACAGTGCGTCATCGTGCCGCCGGGGATACCCCTCGACACGTTTCGGATCCAGACACCGGTCCACGACCGTCCGGCGGCGGTGGCGATGCTGGGCCACAACCATCCGGCCAAGGGCACGCGGATCGGGCTGGCCGCCCTGGAGCAGGTGCACGCCGCCAGACCCGACGTCCAGGTGGTGCTGTTCCGCGCCCACGAGATCGATCATCCGGTACCGCCGTGGGTCGAGCAGATCAGCGCCCCGGACCACCAGGGGCTGAGCCGGCTGCTCAACCGGTGCAGCATCTTCCTCCAGCCCAGCATCTACGAGGGCTTCGGGCTCACCGCAGTCGAGGCGATGGCCAGCGGGTGCGCCCTGGTCTCGACCGACAACGGAGGCTCCCGCGACTACGCGTTCGCGGACCGGACAGCCGTGGTGACCGACCGCGGCGACGCGGACGCCCTGGCCCGGGCCGTGATCCACCTCCTCGACCGGCCCGACGAGCGAGCCAGGCTCGCCCTCGCCGGCCACCAGCACGTGCAACGGTTCACGTGGGACGAGAGTGCCCGCCTCCTCGAGGGCGCGCTGGAGACCTACATCGCCGATCCCGAGCGCTTCCTCGCCCCGCCCGGCCCCAACCTCCTGGCCGACGTTCCCGCCCGGGGCAACTGGGCCACCACGGTGCTGAGCGCCACACGCGACATCGCCCGTCTGAGCCGATTGTGACCGCGCCCGACCGGTATGATCCCCGGGCCCACCGAGCCTCCGGACCCTCACATGGCTGAGCCCCCGACCCACCACCCCCCCGCGGCCAGCCGCCTGCCACCCGATGAGCGCGCCATCACCTTCAACATCGGGCCGATCAACTCCAAGCTCGGCGGGGTGCTCGCCATGTTCGGTGCCATCGCGGTGCTGTTCGTGGTGCCGGGGCTTGACACCTCGAAGGGGCGCTCG
>DAIMFV010000004.1:11134-45338 GCA_036724365.1 Acidimicrobiales bacterium
ACATGGTGTGGACCGGTCGGGTGTTCGACGACCTGCAGCTCTTCACGCACAGCCTCCTGGTCCACACCCAGGCCCGGTTCCGGTTCGTCGCCAACGCCTGCCCACCCGACCAGATCCGGAACATGGAGCGCTTCGCCTCCGAACACCCAGACCGGGTGGTGGGGGTCGAGGTGGTGTCCACCGACCGCATGGTGCGACACGGCGACGCGCTCGACGACGTGCGCCGACGCCACGACGACGGCGACCTCTTCGCCTTCATCGACCCCGACATCTTGGCCCGCGCCCCGTTCCTCCACGCCCTGCTCACCGAGCTCCACGGCGCGGCAGCGGTCACCTCCGGGCGTGAGGTGTGGTCGCACCACAACGTCCGCCCAGCCGAGCATCCCGGGGTGAACGGCGAGTACTTCTACGACCAGGACGGCTTCGTCTTCGGGAGTCCCCACCTGGCCGTGTACCGACGGGCGGCCCTGGACCAGACCCTCGACCGCTGGGGGGTGGGCTTCTCCTCAGCGGGCAACGAGTCGGCCGAGGTCCGACGGCGCCTGGAGGAGATGGGGCGGTCGTTCCTCGTCTACGACACGGCCAAGATCGTGAACATCCTGCTCCAGGGCGACGGCCACCTCCTCGTGCACCGGGATGACACCCACCTCGTCCACATCGGCGGGATGTCCCACTACCTGGCCCCGCCGCTGCCGGTGCCCGGACCGGACGGAACCATCACCCCGCAGTGGGGTGAGGAGGCCAACTGGAGAGAATGGGCCGGCATGGCCGACCGGTACGACCTCGCGCAGTACGCGTCGCTCGTCCTCCGGGCCGTGGCCGCCGGCCAGACCCCTCCGGCACCGGACACGGTGGCCGATCACCTCGCGGACCGCGCCACCATCGTCCACGAGTCCCTCATCGAGCTCGGTCGCCTCGTCGGGCCGGTCCGCGTGGCCGAGGGCGAGACGTGACCCACCCACCGGTGCCCTCCACCACCGCCCCTCCCACCTCGATCCCCTTCAACCGCCCCAGCCTCGTGGGCACCGAGCTCGAGTACGTCCGCAAGGCCGTGGAGCAGGGGCACACCTCCGCCGACGGGCCGTACTCGGCCATCGCGACCGAACTGCTCCGAGCCGAGACCGGCGCAGCCGAGGTGCTGCTCACCACCTCGTGCACCATGGCGCTGGAGATGTCGGCGATGCTGCTCGACGTCGGGCCCGGCGACACCGTGGTGGTGCCGTCCTTCGGGTTCGTGACCACCGCACTGGCCTTCGCCCGCCAGGGAGCCCGGATCCACTTCTGCGACATCGAACCCACCACCCTGGGCCTCGACCCAGAGCGCGTGGCCGAGGTCCTCGACCCGACGGTGCGGGCGGTCGTGCCCATCCACTACGCCGGAGTGGCCGCAGACCTCGACGGCCTCCAGAAGGTGATGGCGGCCTGGCCCCGCGCCGAGCTGGTCGAGGACAACGCCCACGGCTTGTTCGGCCGCCTGGACGACCGCCCGCTCGGCAGCTTCGGTCGGTTCGCCACCCTCAGCTTCCACGAGACCAAGAACTTCACCTGCGGCGAGGGCGGCGCCCTGGTGGTCAACCGCCAGGAAGACGTCGAGCGGGCGCGCGTCATCTACCACAAGGGCACCGACCGGTCGGCGTTCCTCCTCGGCCAGGTCGACAAGTACTCCTGGCAGGACACCGGGTCGTCGTGCGGCCTGTCGGACGTGCTGGCGGCCTACCTGGTCGCCCAGCTCGAGCGCAAGGACTGGGTCCTCGGTCGACGACGAGCCGTGTTCGACCGCTACCAGGCCCTCCTGGCCCCCCACGCCGAGGAGCTCGGCCTCCAGCTCCCCACGGTGCCCGCCGGCCGGGAGCAGGGCTACCACCTCTTCTACGTGCTGCTGCCCGACCGCCAGGCTCGGGACCACGTGCTCACGCGGTTGCGAGCCGAAGGGATCCACGCCACCTTCCACTACGTGCCGCTCCACAGCTCACCGGGTGGTCGGCGGGTGCAGGCCCGGGAGTCGACGTGCCCGGTCACCGACGACGTGGCCGGCCGGCTGCTTCGTCTGCCCTTCTTCACCACCCTGGCCGACGACGACGTCGACCGGGTGGTCGCCGCCTTCCTCCGAGCGGCCCGGTCCGTCTCCCCTCGCTGAGCACACCACCGTGGAGGCGGGGTCCGTGGCGCGCCGGGGACGCCGCCCCAGGCCACGTGGACGCGTCGACTAGTGGATGGACAACGTGCGGGCCACGGCTCCGAGCATCAGGACCACGGGTTGGACCCGCACCGTGCCATCGGGCAGCGTGGTCACCTCGGGTTCGGTCAACACGCACGCCGGCGCGCCGACGGTGGAGAAGACCTGGTTGATCTCCATGATCATCTGGAGCACCACCTCCCGCTCGACGCCCACGGCGTCGGCCAGCGCCGGGTAGCCGATGCGGTCACCCACCGCCGCCGTGCGGCACACCACCTCGAAGAACTGCCGGTGGATGGGCGACAACGCATCCCTCGCCGCGACCAGGGCCTCGGGGGGCACGTTGGCCTGGCCCATGAGCTGCAGCCCGAGGATGTACCGGTTGAACTCCTCGACGTGCTCCTCGGGCACGGGTACCAACACGAAGGCCACGGTCCGATTCTAGGACCACCCCGGCCAGGGGAGACCAGCCTCGCCCCACGACGGGATCGGCACGGAAACCCCTCCCACTACCGTGGGCCGGCGGGTCCGGGCGGGCGAGTCATCCACCGGAACCAGTGCCCCAGAACCAGATCGCCGCATCGAGGACCATGACCACCCACGAACCCGACGTCTCGGCGCCCACCCGGCCGGCCGATCCCGGCCGGCCCACCAGCCACAGCGTGGCGTTGGGCGCCTTCGTGGCGGCGATCCTGGTGGCCGTCCCGGTGCTCTTCCACGCCGGACGCCACCAGTGGTTCTTCCTCGACGAGTTCGACTTCCTCGCCGGCCGAGACCTCCGTGACGTGCGGGATCTGTTCCGCCCACACAACGAGCACTGGACGACGCCTCCGATCGTGATCTACCGGATCCTCTTCTGGCTGGTGGGACTCCGGTCGTACACGCCGTACCTGGCCCTGGCCATCACCGCCCACCTCGCCAGCGCGTGCCTGCTGCGCGTGGTGACGCGCCGGTCCGGGGTGGACCCCTGGCTCGCCACCGCCGCGATCATCCCCTGGGTGTTCTTCGGGACCGGGAACGAGAACATCCTCTGGGGGTTCCAGTTCACCTTGGGGACCAGCCTCCTCCTGGGCCTGCTGCACGTGCTGGCCGCAGACCACGACGGCCCCGTCGGCCGGCGTGACCTCCTGGGCCTCGGGGCGGGGCTGCTGGCGATCATGTCCTCGGGCATCGGCCTCGTGATGGTGCTGGCCGCGTCCGGGACCGCGCTCGGGCGGCGAGGTTGGCGTGCGGCCCTGGTCCACGCCGGCCCCCTCGCCGTCATCTACCTGTGCTGGTGGATCGTGGCGGAGCCCAGCACCGGCGTCCCCGCCGGTGAGGGCGACGTGGTGGGACAGGCCCTCGCCATCGTCACCGGCGCGTGGAACGGCATCGCCGGCTCCACGATCGGGGGCGTCGTCTTCGCCGTGGTCGCCGGCACCGGTCTGGTGCTGACGGCCCGGGCAACCCGGACCACGGGGCATCCCGGCCTGGGCCGGCTCGCGGCACCCGTGGCGCTGGCCGGGTCCGCGCTGGCGTTCGCGGGCTTGACGGCCTACAGCCGGGCGGCCCTCGGCTCCGAGCCGGCGAGTCGATACCTGCACATCGCGGCCGCGCTCCTGCTGCCGTTGTTGGCGGTGGGCACCCAGGCCATCGTCTCGCGGTGGCCCAAGCTGCTCCCGGTCGGGGCCGGCATGCTCCTCATCGGCCTCCCCGCCAACGTCGACCGGCTCGGAGACCGCAACCCCTTCGTGCTCGGCGACCGGACATCGACGCTCACCCTGGCCGCGGTCGCCCACGACGAGGACGTCAAACGCTCCGTTCAACCGTGGGCGTTCTGGAACCCGGAGGTCACCGCCGGGTGGTTGGCCGACGGCATCGAGTCGGGACGCATCCCCCGACCGGAGTCCATCGATCCAGCCATGCGCCAGGCCGCCTCGCTCCGGCTGTCGCTCCAGGTGCTGCCGCCCGACGACGTCGGCACCTGTTCCACGGCCGTGCCCCCGGTACCGCTCCGACTCGACGAAGGCGATGTGGTCCGCTTCGGGGGGTCCTCGGCCGCCGTGGTCGAGGTCCTGGGCGACGAGCAGACGCCACCACTGCAGGTCCTCGGGGTCACGACCGATCGAGGCGAGACCATCGATGCCGTCTACGTGAGGGCCGAGCGACCGGTGCTCCTGGATCAGACCCCCGACGCCCCGTGGGGCGCGGTGGCCCTCTGCGACTGAACGGTCCTCAGGTCTCGCCGCGCAGGTTGATGGCGATCAGGCGCCGCCCGGTGTCGCCGCCGTAGGTGGCGTGCAACGTCCGGTAGTAGGCCACGAGCAGATCGCCGGGCCGGCTGTCGATGGGCCAGTACGGGATCTGGTCTCCCGGCACCCCGAGCGTGTCCTCGATGGCCCGCCAGTCGGCGAGCGAACCCCGGAGCTCCTCGGCGTAGGGCGTGTTCCAGTAGTTGGTCCCGGGGATCACCCGCAGGGCACCGTGATCGGCATCCACCGGGTCGAGGTACAAGAAGAACTTGACGTACAGCTGGTCGATCGGCGCGCCGTAGAAGTCGAAGTGCCAGGACGTGTCGCAGAAGAACACGTTCCCGTCTGATCCGACCACCTCGTAGCCGGGCCCGACCAGAGCCCGGGCCACCGTGGTGAACCGCTCGTCAGAGGTCAGGGCGCTCAGGCGCTCGTGCTTGTCGAGCACGAACGGCACGATGATCCGGCGCTTGCCGAAGTGCACGTCGTCGTGGATCTCGAGTCGGGCCCGATCCTCGAACGCGGCGCCGTACCCCTCCAGGTCGGATTCGAGTCGGGTGGCGTCATCGACGTCTTCTGCCGGTCCCGACTCGCTGACGACCTGATCGAACGCCGCCGTGATGTCGGCCACGTCGTCTGCGAAGAGGCCGTCGAACCGGATGAAGCCGAAGGTCTCGAAGTACCGGCGTTGCTGCGCCGTCACCTCGAACCCGGCGGTTGCGGGTGGTGCCTCGGTGGGTCCGCCGGCGGAGATCGTCATGGCGGCACAGGGTACCGGAAGGGGCCACGGGGAGCAGGGGTGCACCGCCTCCTCTAGACTGCACGCTCACCGCCGGGACGCAGGCCTCGGCGCGTCGTCGTCGATGAACGCCAGGTGCCCATGATCCCGTCCATCATCAACCTCGACATCGAGCTCACCAACCGGTGCAACGCGGACTGCTACTTCTGCCCGCGAGACCAGACCCCCCACCAGGGGACGATGTCCGCCGAGACCTTCGCCCGCTCGCTCGAACGGGCCATCGAGTTCCGTGACTCGGCCGCCGTGGCGGCGGGGCGTGAGATGCGGATCAGCCTCTGCGGCCTCGGTGAACCGCTCCTGAACCCCCGAGCCGTCGACTGCGTGCGGATGGTGCGAGACGCCGGGTTCCGCTGCGCGATCGCCAGCAACGGCTCGGTGCTCACCGAGAAGAAGGCCATCGCCCTGCTCGACGCCGGCCTCCAGGAGATCGACCTCAACGTCGGCGAGGAGGGCGAGGAGTACGAGGCCATCTACGGGCTGCCCTTCCAACGCACCCTCGACAACGTCGTGCGGTTCGCCGAGCTGGCCGAGGGTCGCTGCAAGGTGAACATCGTGCTGGTGGACCACCGGGAGGACGAGGCTCACCGGGCCCACATGAAGCAGTTCTGGCAGGACCGCGGGCTGTCGGAGTTCGTGGTCTTCCCCATCATGAACCGCGGCGGGGCGCTCCAGGTCGAACGCATGGACTACGCCGAAGACGTGGACCACGTCCGGCGATCGATCCAGATGCTCCAGGCCCAGGTCGATGCCCCCATCTGCATGGCCCCGTTCGTGTTCCTCTTCATCGGCTACGACGGCAAGTACTACCTGTGCTGCGCCGACTGGAAGAAGGAAGCGGCCTACGGCACCGTGTTCGACGCCGGACTGGCCGATGTGCTCGGTCCCAAGCTCCGCGCCACCCGGTCCCGCGAACTGGTGTGCCACACCTGCAACATCGATCCGGTCAACATCCTCGCGGACACGCTCCGTGCCTACGACCGCGGGGAGGCCACGGCGGCCACCGTGGAAGCCACCGTCGAGGGGATCAGGGTCGACACCGGTGAGCTCGAGCGTCTCATCGAATCCATCGCTCCCGGCCTCACCACCGACCCCGCGTTCCGAGGCGGGCGGCCCCGCCGGCTCATCCCGCTGTCCGGCTCCTGACGCTCCCACCCCACCCGGGCGGGCCGGCCGTGGCGGACGTGCCGGCCGTGGTTCAGGTTCGGCCGACGCGATCCAGGGCCAGACGGACGCTGCGTTCCAGCGCCCCCAACGCCTCGGCCGGGACGCGCCCGACGTAGATCGGCTCGGTGGCCAACTCCCGGAAGGGCCGACCGCGCAGGGCTTCGTACTGCGCGTCCATCTCGGCCCACGAGAACCGGCGCGACGTGGCTGCTCCCCCATGGATCTGGTGGAAGGTGCCCTCGGCCAGAAGTTGCACCAGGGTGGTCCCAGGGTGGGCGCAGGCGCGGTGGTAGAGGTCGTGGTTGACCAGGCCGCCGCCCGGCAGATCGAAGGCCTCGTCGTAGCCACCGAGCTCACGCCAGAGCTCGCGGGACAAGAACAGCGAGCTGCTCTCGCTCTTGGCTCCGAACCACCCTCGGTGGGAGGAACCGGCGAAGGTGGAGCACCCGAGCAGGCGGTAGCCGTCCTCGGTCCAGTCCGTCTCCTCCAGCAGCCGGTCCTCGACGGTCTGGTCGTAACCGGTCTCCGCAGCACGCATGTGGGTCGCGGGGCCGAGGTGGTAGGCGGGTGCGGTCACCACCGCCCGGTCCGCGAGGCGCGCGCCGAGGAGGGCGGTGGCGAGCAGGCCGGGCGATGCCAGTCGGGCCCCGTCCATGATCACGCCCACCAGCCCACCCTGCGCCGCGTCGACCCCCACGTTGGCGGCCCGGGCCGGAGAAGCGGGCGCCGGATCGAGGCGGATCAGCCGGGCATCGAACGGCGCCCCCGCCACGATGTCGTCGAGCGGCACCGGGGACCCGTTGTCCACCACCACCACCTCGTAGTCGGCGGCATCGATGCCGCGCTGGTAGGCCGGCGAGAGGCTGTGCAGGGTGCGAGGGAGCTCCCGGGTCATGCCGTAGGCCACCACCACCACCGTGAGCACCGGTGGCGACGGGTGGTCCATCGGCTCAGCGCACCCGACGGAGGTACCCGCCGGGGTTGAAGGAGAGGGAGTACTTCTCCATGGTCGGATCGGGCGCGAAGTTGCCGTTGCGGGCCAGGATCTGCTTGACGGCCTCAGCCGGACCGGGGCCGAAGCCGGCCCAGACCGGGTGCCCGTTGACCACGGTGTCGGTGATGATCACGTACGAATGCACCGGGACCAGCGGCGAGTAGCGCTCGAACTCCTCGGAGGTGGTGTGACGGTCCACCAGCGAGCCGAGCACGACCAGGGCCCGCCCGCCGGCCACCCGTCGGTGGACCTCGTCGGCCACGTCTTGATGGTGCGGCCGGCCCGTGAGATGGGAGAGGCGGGGGTGGCGGGGGCGGTCGTCCGCCTCGTTCGGGTCGATCGACAACACCTGCCCGTGCCCGACCAGCTCGCACATCGAGGCCAGGAACAACGAGCGGCCACCATCGGCGGACCCGGTCTCGATGATCCAGTCGGGCCGGACCGCGGCCACGATCTCCTGGTACGCCACCAGATCGGTGGGGGGGGTGCGGACCGGACGACCCAGCCACGACGTGGAGGCCCAGGGCATGGTGGCGTACACCGCCTCGGTGAAGGCCTTGCCCAACTCCTCGGGGAGCGGCAGCGGGGTGCTCGGCGGTCCGTCGGGTCCGCCCGTTGCTGCTGCGGCGGTGAACGTCTCGGACGACAGACGTCGGGGGCGGGAGCGCCGGGCCGGTTGCGAGCGGATCGCACCCACGTAGTGGACCGGCTTGCCCGGGCCGTGGAAGGCCCGGCCCCGGAGCCCGGCGTACTGCTGGCTGTAGTCGAACACCTTGGTGCGCCGTTCGGCGGCGTCGACCTGGTTGGTGGTGTCGCCGCCGTGCATCTGGTGGAACGAGCCCTCGCCCAGGATCGTGGCCACCGTGATCTCGGGGCCGGCGGCCAGCCGCTCGTACAGATCGAGGTTGGCGTAGCCGGCACCGGGCAGGTCGAAGCTCTCGTCGAACCCGCCCACCTGCTCGAGCGTCTCGCGCTCCACGAACAGGCAGTTGCTCTCCCACAGCCCGTCCAACCAGTCCCGGTCACCGATGAAGTGGCCGATCTCGAACAACCGGTAGCCGTTGGCGGGCCAGGCGATCTGCTCGAACAACCGGTCCTCGTACGCCTGGTCGTAGCCCTGGGCCATCACGTCGCCCTGCTGGCCCGGCCCCACGTACCACTGCTGGGTGGCCACCACCGCCGGCGAATAGGTGGACAGGCCGGCCAGACCCCAGCGCAACACGCCCGGGGTGACCACATGGGCCCCGTCGATCATGAGGGCGAAGTTGCGTCCCCGGCCGGCGCGGATCCCCGCGTTGAGCGCGTTCACCGGGGAGGGGTGCACGGCGTCGAGGGTGAGGAGCCTGAACTCGGGTCCGTACTCCGCCACGGCCTCGGCGGAGAGCGCCTGGTCGGGCGCCGACCCGTTGTCGATCACGATCACCTCGTAGGAGGTGTCGTCCACGCCGGTCTGATAGGCGCGCGACAGCGAGTGCAACGTGCGCCTGGCCTCGCGCGCCATGTTGTGGAACACGACCACCACCGTGAGGTCGACGTGGTCGACCGGAGCCGGTGGAGCGAGGGGCGCGCGGGGAAGGTCGGTGGCCGGCGCGACGTCGACCGCCGGTGCGGCGTGGTCACCGGCGGCCTTTCGCCACACCACCAGGCCGTGGTCGCGGCGGTCACAGGGCGCGACGAGCCCGCGGGCCTCCCGGAAGGCCTCGACCGACGCGCGCGTGGCGGACGACTCGTGGGCGTCGACCACCACGAACCCGCCGACGGGGATGCGGTCGTAGACGGCATCGAGGACTCGACGGGCCGCCTCGCCCAGTTCGGGGCCGATGCGCAGCACGGCGATCTGTTCGATCCGGGCATCGCTCAGGGAGGCGGCCGGCTGACCGGGCAGGAACTTGACCCGCCCGTCGAGCAGACCGAACCGAGCGAAGCCGTCCCGGACCAGGTTGAGGTCGGCGCGGAACTCGGCCACGCCCCGCTCGGTCCAGCGGGCCGACTTGAGGCCCTCCGGGGCCCCCCGGAACTCGTCGGCCAACCACACCCGGCGGTCCTTGAGGTCGTAGGCGTCGAGCCAGGCCCGCAGGAAGATGCCGGCACCGCCCCGGCCCACACCCACGTCGACCAGGTCACCGGGCACGGCCTCGGCCTTGACCACCTCGAGCCGACCGTGGAGGTCGTCGAGCCGGGCCCGGCCCATGTCGGTGTAGGGCACGAAGGACCGACCCCGGCCGTCGTCGGGCCCGGCCGGACCCTGGCGCTCGCGGGCGAGGCGGGGCCAGTGGTCGGGGTCCTGGCGCACCGGATCGCGCAGGATCCGAGCGTCCGGGGCACGACCGGCGACGATGCGGGCGGTGAGGTGGGCCAGCCGGGCCTCGTCCTCGAGGTAGTGCTCGTTGAGCAGGGCGGCCTTCACCGTGCCCAGGTAGCGCGCCACCAGCCGCAGCTCCCGCGCCAGCCACGGGAAGTACGCGTTGTGCTGGAACACCATGGCCTGGAGCCGAAGTCGCTCGCCCAGCTCCAGCAGCCGGTTGCGCCCCTCGACCCCTTCGATGGCGTCCAGCACCGCAGCCAGTTCGGGCTGGCGGGCGAGGCGCTCCTCCTCGACCACGATGGCCAACCCGAAGTAGATCGGCAGGAGCACCATGCGCAACGGGTTCGGATGCTCCGCCATCCAGTCTTCGAGCCCGGTCATGACGCCGTTGCGGGGCCCGCCCTCGTGCAACGCGTTGAAGTGGTTCGGGTTGAGGCCCGACGCGCCCTTGGCCAGTTCGTCCTGGTCGAGGTGCACGCCCTTTTGGGCGTAGGGCTGCCGGAACTCCTCGGGGATGGTCTCGGGGTTGTAGTACAGGTCCCGCCGACCGTAGGGCCACAGCACGTCGTGCAGGATCAGGATCGGCAGCGGCGCACCCTCGGCGCGGGCCCGTTCGGCGAGCAGCCGACACTCGTTGTAGACGGTGTACCAGTTGTGGTCGCCGTCGATCAGGGCGGCGTCCATGGCGGGCAGATCACCGAGGATGTCGACGCTCAGCGCCCGGTGGAACACGTACTGCCCGGCGAACTCCCGTTCGTGTTCGCCGGGATCGAACCCAGGCGCGGGGTCGATCACGTGCAGTTCGGTGTCCGGACCGAGCTGCTCGATGATCTGGCGCGTGTTCTCACCACGCAGAGCCCCGATCTCCACCAACCGACGAACCCCACCAGCCTCGAGGACAGGGGCGATGACGTCGTTCCAGAACGGGAACATCGGTGAGTCGGGTTCCTCATTGCGGGGACAGGACGGGCGGACCCTAGCGCGCCCACCGAACGCCGGGCCTCGCACGCCATCGAGGCCTCCACCGCGCGGTGGGCCGAGGGCCGGGCGCGGCGGCGTCCGGGCACTCGATGTGCGGTGCGGGGACGGTGAGCAGGGGCGCGGCGACCCTCACTGCGTCTTGGGGCGGCACGACCGGCGGGTGGTCGAATCGAGCCGGTAGGCCCGTGCCTCACCCTCGGGAAAGACGTCGCTGGCCATCAGTCGGGCGTCGGGTTGCGACTCGGTCCACTGGATGGGGCCCGGTTGCGCCGGCCGGTCGACGACGAACACGTAGTCGTACGCCCCCTGTTCCAGAAGCTCGACCCACTCCTCGCAGGTGGCCGGGGATCGCATCTCGCCACCGCCCTCGTCGACGTAGAGGTACTGGACGCGGTTGCTCAGGTCTGCGCCCACGAACGGCGACTTCAGGTAGATGTAGGCACCGTGGACCCCGATGTCGGCGTTGCGCACGCCCAACGAGAACTCGGTGAGCTCCGGAAAGGGCATCGGTCCCCGATACCGGCCGTCGACGTATCGCCCGTGCACCGCGGCCAGCCCGAACAGGAGGAGGATCGGCAGGCCCACGGCCAACACCAGGCCGTGGAGCCGAGGGTGCGGCAACCGTGGCCGCAGCACCGCCGCCCCGCCGACTGCGACAGCCACCACGGCCGCGGCGACACCACCCCGCAGTGCCGCCGACCCGTCGACCGCTTCGAAGAACGTCTGCCCTCCGAAGCCGAACGGCCAGGAGACCGGATCGAGCTGGGTGACCAGGAGCACCCCTGCGTACATCGGAAGGGTCCAGGAGCGGAAGCGGTGGAGCACGACCGCGAACAGGACCAGGCCGAGAACCACCCCCGGAGCCGCGTACCTGAAGTTGGTGGCGAAGAAGGTGCCACCGAGGACGAACTGCGGGGTCAGCAGGTAGGCGATGTTGCACGTCATCGCGACCACGCCGAGCATCCTCAACCGCGGATCCGGGCGAGCGATCGCCAGGACGGTGCCGGTGATCGACAACAAGAGGACCACCGGCCACACCGGCCCGAGCGCATCGCGCAACCCGGAAACGAGGAACGCCGACCGCTCGCTCTCGTTGCCGAGGAACGCGAGCACGGTGGTGCCGGGGATCGGGCCTTCCACGTGGGGTAGGCGAAACGGCCCGATGCCCACGTCGAGGCTGGGCAACGGGTTCCCGACCACGATCAGGTTGCGGAGGTACCAGTAGCCGCCGGTGAGCGCGGCCCCGCCGATCACGCCGATGGTGCGCCTGAAGCGCTGACCCGCCGGCGAGATGACGACGAGTCCGATGCACAGCGCTCCGGCAGCAGGCAGGAACGTGAACTTGGCGCCCGTCGACAGGCCGGCCGCCATCGCCGCGAGCACGTCGGGACCCATGGTCCGCTCGACCCGTGGGACCAGGGCGATGGCGACCGCGGTCAGGAACAACGCGCACCCGACCACGTCGGTGAGGGCGCCGCCCGGCTGGGTCTCCACCATCCCGGGTCCACCGAGGAGGATCGCTGGTCCCAACGCCGTGACCGGCGCGACCCCGAACGGACGGCCGATGCACCACGCGGCCACCAGCGCCAGGGCCAGCCACCCCAGGTTCAGCACCGTGGACAAGAGGTCGGTCCGGAAGAAGATCATGCCGAACGCGTGGAACAGCGACGACGTGGCCGGGAAGTACGCCGTGACCTCGTCGGTCAGGTGGATGGTCGATGTCCGACCCGTCTGCAGGAAGTTGATGGCGAACGGAAGGTGGTACCAGTGGCTGTCGACGTTGGTGATCCCCTGGTCGACAGCGGTCAGGGTTCGGCTCATCCACGAACCGAGGAAGAGGGTGACGGCTCCGCCCGCCGCCACCAGGCTCAACCGGGCGAACGGTGGAGACGACGCTCCCGCCGCCCCTTCGACGGGGGTCTCCTCCTCCGATCCGTTGGAGTCGCCACGTCCGACCCACCACGCCAGCGCCCCGATGGCCACGCAGGACACGAAGAGCGGGCGCAGACGCAACGCGCCGAAGGTGCCCAGCAACTCGGCCACGACCGTCAAGATCGACAGCGTCAGCACCGAATCGGCGAGCAACGCGTCGAGACCCCGCCAGGTGGGCACGAGCCGACGACGGATCACCACCCCGGCCGCAACGACGCAACCGACCGCCATCACGCTCAACGGGATCCCGATCAGGAATCGACCAAGCGTCACCCAGCTCAGGGTAGCCACCCACCGCGACCGCTCGTTCCCCGACGTTTCCGAACGCGACCAGCCTCCGGATCTGAGGCCCGGCGCGACGTGCTAACGAGGGGCGGTGATCGACCCCGAGAACGCTCCCAGCTCGCCACCGGAGGAGCCCACGACGAGCACGCCGCCGCCGGGCAACGAGCGTTCCGCTCGATGGGCCGCGTGGGCGTTCGGCGCCTACGTGATCGCCGGCCTGCCGCTGCTCGTCCTGGTGATCGGGAAGTTCTGGTGGTTCTTCCGAGACGACTGGTTCTTCATCACCGACCGCGACCTGTCGGTCAACGGGTTGTTCGATGACCACAACGGCCACTGGTCCACGTCCCCGGTCCTGGTGTTCCGAGCCCTCTACGCAACCGTCGGCCTCAACTCCTACGCCCCCTACAAGGCCACGGTCGTGGTCGCCCACCTGGTGGTGGCGGTCTGCATCCGGGCGATCATGCGCCGCTACGGGGTGGGCCCCTGGCTGGCCACGGCGCTCGCGGGTTCGTTCGTCCTCCTGGGCTCGGGTCGGGAGGACATCTTGTGGGCCTTCCAGATCGGCTTCACCGGATCCATCGCCCTCTGCTTCGTGCAGTGGGTGATCGCCGACCGCGACGGTCCACTCGACCGGCGCGACGCTGTCGGGGCCGTGTGCGGTCTGGTGGCGATCACCGCCAGCAGCCCACCGGTGCCCATCCTCTCCGCGTTGGCCGTCACCCTGCTGGTCCGCCGCGGTTGGCGGGCCGCCGTGGTCCACGTGGCCCCGGCCGCGATCGGCTACATCACCTGGTCGCTGGCCGTCCGCCCCAACCGCTCGTCACCCTTCGGGCCACCGCCGTTCGACGCCCTGGTCGACTGGGTGCACGAGGGCGTGGTGTCCACGTTCGACGACCTCACCGGCCACCGATGGGCGTCGATCATCCTGGGCCTGGCCGTCATCTCCGGGACCGCCCTGGCCCTCGTCCGCCCGATGCCCCCGCTGCCCAGCACGACCGAGGCCGCGGATGCCGGCTCGCTCCGCCGGGCCGTCTCTGCCGCCCAGCGGCACCTCCGACCATCGATCGGTCCGATCGCCCTCTTCGGGGCGACCGTGGTCTTCATCCTCCTCGCCGCGCAGCGAGCGTGGCTCTTCGGCCCCACCGCCGCCAGTGCCAGCAGGTACATCTACGCCTACGTGGCCATGACGTTGCCACTCATCGCGCTCTCGATCCAGGCGCTCGCCCAACGATGGCGGCTGGCTGCACCCCTCCTCGCCCTCCTCGTGCTCGTGGGCGTGCCCACCAACATCCAACGGTTCCGCGACCCCGGCTTCGGCCCCGCACACCACGCCCACCAGCGAGACCTCCTGCTCAACGTCGTCCGATCGCCTGCCGTCGTGCACGCTCCCGACGAGTTGCGACCCGATCCCGATCCGTTCAACCCCCCTGGGCTCACCGTCGGCTTCCTCCGGGACGCCCTGGCCAGCGGCAAGCTCCCCCACATCTCCGGGCCCATCCCGACGGCCGTCGCCGCCGAGCTCGTCATCCGCCTGGGCCTCATGCAGGAGCCGTACCCCGCGGTGAACGACCCGTGCGACTACAAGGAGATCACTCGGTTCCGTCCCGAGGTCGGCACCCGCTTCTACCTGGATGTACCGGTCGAGGCCACCGTGCGCGGCCACGACGGACGGCAGTTGCCGATCCAGCTGCGGCCGGACTACGGACCGATGGTGACCGTCGTTGCGCCCGGTCTCGACCTCGACATCAGTGCGGTGGGAGGCGGTCCGGCGACCGTCTGCATGGTTCGCTGATCCTCGGCCCCCGGGGCGCTCCCCCGTCGGGCACGGTCACGCCCCGGCGACGGGGCCCGTGAGGCGCGTCACGACCCGCCGGACCTGCTCATCCCAGGACCAGCGAGCCTCCACCTCCGCTCGACCAGCTGCGCCGATCCGCTCGCGCAGCGTGGCGTCATCGCGGAGCCTGACGATCGCGGCCCGGAGCGCGGAGCGGTCAGCCGGCAACACCAGCAGCGCGTGCTCCTCGTGGACCAGGCGCGACGACACCGTCTCCACGTCGGGCGCCACCACCGGGAGGCCCGCCGCCAGGTACTCGGCCAGCTTCAACGGCGAGTAGTGGAACTCGCCGTGATCGGGCGCGATGACGGCCGCTGCGTCCATCGCCGCCAGATAGCGGGGGAGGTCAAGGTGCGGGACCGTCCCGGTGAACACGGCTCGCACCCCCAACTCGCGGGCCCGCGCCTCCACCGCCGGCCGTTCCGGCCCGTCGCCCACGAGGAGCAGCGTGACCCCCTCCAGGCCCGCCGCCACCTCCACCAGGCGGTGCAGCGCATGGAAGGGCCGGAAGCTCCCCACCCAACCCAGGACGAAGGCATCGCCCACATCGCCCAGCCCGAGCCGGGTGCGCACCGCCCGTCCCTCGCCCGCGGCCGCGGGCGGCTCGATCTCCACCCCGGTGGGCGTGATCACGATGCGGTCCGGGTCGGCGCCGATGCGCACCGCCTCGGCCGCCACCTCGTCGGAGCCACAGGCCAGGACCGAGGCCCGGCGCAGCGCCGGGGCCTCCCCCAGTCGCTCCACCAGGGAGCCCCAACCTGGGCGGGCGACACCCCACCGCTTCGCCTCCCAGACCGCCACTGCGGGCGCGAACACCACGGACGGCACCCCGAGCGCATCGGCCAGATCCAGCCCGGCGGTGTGGAACAGTTCGTGGCGCTGCCACACGAACGAGATCGGCGCACCCCGCCACGGCCCGTCGACGTCCACCTCGAAGCTGGATCCCCGGGCGTACTGGCGGACGTCCTTCACCGCCGTCTTGACCAGCAGCGGCAGCCGCGACGCCAGCGACGACGACTCCGAGGGCGCGAGGTGCGCGCCTGACGCCAACCGTCGGGCCGCGTCGGCGTCGAGCACGCCTTCGGGGGTCACCAACCACGATGGCCCCACCACCCGCTCGCACGCCGCGAGCCACCCGGCGGTGCTCAGCAGCGCGGCCACTGGCCCCTGCTGGCCGGCGGTGGTCGTCGGAAGCACCAGGACCGCACCCACCTGCGGGACCCTACCGGGCAGCGCCTCAGTCGGCGGACGACCCGAGGGGCCGAGGGGACCCGGATCGGCGCCGGTACCGGTACCCCACGCCGCCTTCCGGACGGTCGCGGACCGTGGCGGGCGCGGCGGGCGTGCGGTACGGTGTGTCCTCGGTCTCACCAGGCAGCCACGAGTCCACCGTGCCCGGGAGCCATGTCAGGGAGACGTCGACCGTGCACCGTCGCAGCCAGGGACACCCGTGAACCCCGAGCGTCCATCCTCCCTGGTCGACCCCGTGTCGCCCCAGCCGGCGCTGCCGAGCGTGGCCTACCGGATCGCCCGCAGCACCGACAACCTGAGCCTGCGGTTCCTCGACCTGGGCATGGTGGCGGCCTCGTGGGCCCTGGCCTCCATGGCGGCCTTCGAGACCTCACCCAAGGACATCACCTTGTCCCTGGCCTGGATCATGCCCCTGGCGGTGATCGCCCAGCTCGTGGGGCACCGCATCGCCGGGCTGTACGGGCCGGTGTGGCGCTACGCCTCGGTCGACGAGGCCGCCCGCGTGGTCGCCGGGGTGCTCGGCGGATCGATCCTGGCCACCACCACCATCGTGATCGGCTGTTCGCTCACCGACACCCCCTTCCCGTACATCACCGCACCGCCGATGGCCGCGTTCCTCAGCCTGCTGGGGTGCGGCGGCGTGCGCTTCCAATCCCGCCTGTTCGCCCTCGAACGGCAGCAGGCCCGCGACGCGACGGGCCTCCGCACGGTGATCGTGGGGGCCGGCGCGGCCGGAGCCGCCCTGGCCTACGAGCTCACCCACACCGAGTCCGGACGCACCATGAACGTGGTCGGGTTCGTCGACGACGACCCGGAGATGGCCGGACGATCGGTCCGCGGCCTCACGGTGCTCGGCAGCACCGACGATCTGGAGTCGGTGTGCCGGGGCCACCGCATCGAGCGGGTGTTGATCGCCGAGGACGAAGACAGCCACCACCGGGTGAAGTCGGTGGTCGAACAGGCCCTGCGCACCCACGCCCAGGTGAAGGTGCTGCCGCTGTCCACCGGCCGGGTCGACGGACCCCTCGTGCGCAACCTGCGAGACCTCGACGTCACCGACCTGCTCGGCCGGGAGCACGCGCCGGTCGACACCGACGACATCGACGACTACCTCCGGGGCGCCACCGTGCTGATCACCGGCGCCGGCGGTTCCATCGGCAGCGAGATCGCCCGCCAGGTCGCCCAGCACGGCCCGCGCCACCTGCTGCTGCTCGATCGGGACGAGAGCCTCCTGCACGACGTGGCCACCGGGCCCCTGGCCGACGCCGAGACGGTCCTGGCCGACATCTGCGACCAGGTCCGCATCCAGGACCTGTTCGAGCACCATCGACCCGATGTCGTCTTCCACGCCGCGGCCCAGAAGCACGTACCGATCCTCGAGCGCTACCCGGTGGAGGCCGTGCGGACCAACGTGTTCGGCACCTGGAACCTCATCAGCACCGCTGCCGACTACGGCACCAAGCACTTCGTGCACATCTCCACCGACAAGGCGGCCGACCCGTGCTCGGTGATGGGCGCCACCAAGCGGGCGGCCGAGCAGATGGTGTTCGAGGTCGGCCGCCGCCACCAGCTCCCCTTCGTGGCCGTCCGGTTCGGCAACGTGCTCGGCAGCCGCGGCAGTGTCGTTCCCACCTTCCTTCGTCAGATCGTGGAAGGCGGGCCGGTCACCGTGACCAGCCCCGAGATGACCCGGTACTTCATGACCATCCCCGAGGCGGTGAGCCTGGTGCTCCAGTCGGGGTCCATGGCCGAGCCGGGGCGCATCTACCTCCTCGACATGGGCGAGCCGGTCTCGATCCTCGGGCTCGCCCGCCAGCTCATCCGCCTGGCCGGCCTCCGCCCGGGCGAGGACGTCAAGATCGCCATCGTGGGCACCCGACCCGGCGAGCGGCTGCACGAGCGGCTGCACGACGACGCCGAGAGCATCGAGCCGTCGAGCCACCCGTCGATCGCCTCGTTGAACCCCAAGGCACCCTGGCATTGGGACGAGCTCCTCGACACGCTCGCCACCCTGCGCAAGTCCGTCGACGCGCGAGACGACGCCATGGTGCGCCACCAGCTCGAGTCGATGCTCCGCAAGGGCGGGGTCGACTGCCTCCTCGACCACGGTGACGTCAACCTGCCGCCGCCCCAGCACCCTGGTTCCCCGCGCGCCGCGGCGATCGTGCGAGACCTCTCCGAGAAGCGCGCCGAGCGCACGACCGTCCCCGAGCCCGAAGCCGGCACGTCCACCTGACGGTGGCGCCCACACCCCCCGATCACCTCCCCTCCCCCGAAGGCGTCCATCCCATGAAGGGCCTCATCCTGGCTGGCGGTTCCGGAACCCGGCTCCGCCCCATCACCCACACCGGCGCCAAGCAGCTCGTACCGGTGGCCAACACCCCGATCCTCTTCTACGGGCTGCAGCACATGGCCGACGCGGGCATCCGCGAGGTGGGGATGATCGTCGGCGACACAGCCGACGAGATCCGCTCGGCGGTGGGTGACGGGTCCCGGTGGGGCCTGGAGGTCACCTACATCCCCCAGGATGCGCCGCTCGGGCTGGCCCACGCGGTGCTGATCGCCCGCGACTTCCTGGGCGACGAGGACTTCGTCATGTACCTGGGCGACAACCTGCTCCGCGACGGCATCACCAGCTTCGTCGACGAGTTCAAGGCCCACCGCACCGCCGCGGGCGACGACCTCTGCTCGGCGCAGATCCTGCTCGCTCCCGTCCCCGACCCGCAACGCTTCGGCGTGGCCGAGATCGGCCCCGACGGCGAGGTGGTGGCCCTGGTCGAGAAGCCCGACGTGCCCCCGTCAGACCTGGCCCTGGTGGGCGTCTACCTCTTCGACCCGTCGATCCACGAAGCCGTCCGGGCCATCCGCCCGTCGGAACGGGGCGAGCTGGAGATCACCGACGCCATCCAGTGGCTCATCGACAACGGCCACCGGGTGCGCCACGAGGTGCTGCACGGGTGGTGGCTCGACACCGGCAAGCTCACGCCGCTGTTGGAGGCCAACCGCCTCATCCTCGAGGTGCTCGAGCCGTCGAACCACGGCAAGGTCGACGAGCACTCCCAGCTCGACGGCCGGGTCTGGGTGGCCGAGGGCGCCGAGATCGTGCGCTCCACCATCCGCGGTCCGGTCGCCATCGGCGCCAACACCCGCATCATCGACAGCTACATCGGCCCCTTCTCCTCGGTCGACGCCGACTGCGAGATCATCGGTTCCGAGCTCGAGCACTCCATCGTCCTCGCCAACAGCCGGGTGGAGAACGTGCCCCGCGTGATCGATTCGCTCATCGGCCGCCACGCCGTGGTCCAGCGCACGCACCAACGACCCAAGGCCAACCGGTTCCTGGTTGGCGATCACTGCCAGATCGACCTCGACTCCTGAGCTCCAGCCGAGCCTGAGCCCGTCCGACCCGACGCGCCCAACGCGTCCCCCGCCCCGAAGGATCTGCCGCCCCCATGGCCACCCTCACCCCCTCCGACGCGATCGACGGCGTGGTCGTCGTCTCCCCCGACATCCACGGCGACGAGCGCGGCATCTTCATCGAGACCTACCGGCGCAACTGGTTCCCGGGCGGCCGGGAGATGATCCAGGGCAACCGGGGAGACCGGCGCCAGGGTGCGATCGTGGGCCTGCACTACCACCTGCACCAGGCCGACTACTGGTACGTGCCGTTCGGGCAGGCCCGGGTGGTGCTCCACGACCTCCGCACCGGCTCACCCACCGACGGCGCCACGCTCACCATCGACCTGGGTTCCGCGCCCGGCACCCCCGGGGTCGACCACGACCACCGGGGCGTCTACATCCCGCCCGGTGTGGCCCACGGGTTCTCCGCGCTCACCGACATGACCATCACCTACCTGGTCGACGGCTACTACAACCCGGCCGACGAGCTGGGGGTGGCCTGGGACGATCCCGCCATCGGAGCCGACTGGGGGGTCGTCGACCCGGTCGTGTCGGCCCGCGACCAGGCCAACCCACGACGCCGCGACCTGGAGCCGGCCGTCCAGCCCCACCACCGGCTCCGCACGTCGTAGCCCACCCACCCGGTCCACCATCTCCACTAGGTTCCGCACCCCATGAGCATCCTCGTCACCGGCGCCGCCGGCTTCATCGGCTCCAACTTCGTCCGCTACTGGGCCGAGCACCACCCGGGCGACCCGATCGTGGCCCTCGACGCCCTCACGTACGCCGGCGTCCGCGAGAACGTCGACGGCATCGAAGGGGTCACCTTCACCCACACCGACATCGGCGACACCGATGCGGTCGCCGGGCTCCTCGAGACCCACGCCGTGGACCGCATCGTGAACTTCGCGGCCGAGTCCCACAACAGCCTCGCCGTGGTCGACCCAGCCCGGTTCTTCCGTACCAACGTGCTCGGCACCCAGGGCCTGTGCGAAGCCGCCAAGCGGGTGGGCGTGACCCGCTTCCACCACGTCTCCACCTGCGAGGTGTACGGCGACCTCGACCTCGAGACCGACGAGATGTTCACCGAGGAATCGCCGTACCGACCGCGCACGCCCTACAACGCGTCCAAGGCCGGTGGCGATCACGTGGTGCGCGCCTACCACGAGACCTGGGACCTCCCGATCACCATCACCAACTGCGCCAACAACTACGGCGCCTACCAGTTCCCCGAGAAGGTCATCCCCTTCTTCACCACCCTGGCGCTGCAGGATCAGCCGCTGCCCATGTACGCGTCCACCCAGAACCGGCGTGAGTGGATCCACGCCGTGGACCACTGCCGGGCCATCGACCTCATCTTGGACCGGGGCCGGGTGGGCGAGACCTACCACGTGGGTACCGGGGTCGAGAAGAGCGTGGAGGAGATCGCCGACCTCATCCTCGACCACCTCGGCAAGCCGCACTCGCTGAAGACCATCGTCCCCGACCGCCCCGGCCACGACCGGCGCTACGTGCTCGACTGGTCCAAGATCCGGGCCGAACTGGGCTGGGAGCCCACCATCGAGTGGGACAAGGGCATCGCCGAGACCATCGACTGGTACGCCGACAACCAGGCCTGGTGGGAACCCCTGCGAGACCGGGCCCCGGTGGCCGAAGGCACGGCCTGGTCCAAGTGACCCCGTCCGAGTCGTGAGCGCCCTGCGGAAGGTCCTCATCACCGGTGCGGGCGGGCAGGTCGGCCGGGAGGCCACCGAGCTGTTCACCGCCGCCGGCTGGGACGTCACCGCGTGCGACCGCGCCCGCCTCGACGTCACCGACCGGGCCCAGGTCCTCGACGCCGTCGCCGGCACCCGCCCGGAGGTGGTGCTCAACCTGGCGGCCTGGAACGCGGTCGACCTGGCCGAGACCGACGTCGACGGAGCCTTCGCGGCCAACGCCATGGCGGTGCGCCACCTGGGCGAGGCCTGCCGACGCTCCGGCGCGAGGTTGGCCCACGTGTCCACCGACTACGTCTTCGACGGCACCAAGGAGGGGGCCTACCTGGAGTGGGACCGCACCAACCCGCAGTCGGTGTACGGCCGGTCGAAGGAGGCCGGTGAGCGGGAGGCCGGGCCCGACGCCCTGGTGGTGCGCACCTCGTGGGTCTGCGGCGCCCAGGGGTCCAACGCGGTGACCACCGTGCTCAAGTTGGCCGCCGACCCCGACCGCACCCTGGCGTTCGTCACCGACCAGCGCGGCTGTCCCACCTTGGCGCGGGACCTGGCCGACACCCTGCTGGCGCTGATCACCGACGGCCACACCGGCACGTTCCACGTGACCAACGCCGGCGCGGTCAGCTGGTACGAGTTCGTGCAGCAGATCCTGGTCACGGCCGGCCACCCTGCGGACCGGGTGCGCCCGATCACCACCGCGGAGCTCGACCCACCCCGCCCCGCGCCCCGGCCCACCAACTCCGTGCTCGACCACGCAGCGCTGCGACTGAGCGGGTTGGCGCCCATGCGCCACTTCACCGAGCCGCTCGCTGAGATGGTCGACGAGCTCCGCCGACGCGGCACGGTGCCGCTCCCCTGACCAGCCGCCCCTGGCCAGTCACCCGGAGCAGCAGATCTGCCCGGTCGACCGTGACGGGGCCCCGCGGCCCTGCAACCATGGCCCCACCCGTTCCCCCGGAGGAGTACGTCGCATGTGGTTCCTGATCACGTTCCTGTTCGTGGGTTTCATCGCCGGATTGATCGCCCGGGCGCTCGTGTCGGGTCCGGCACCCAGCGGCTGCCTGCCCACCACGGTGCTCGGCGTGGTCGGCTCCTTCATCGGTGGCTTCCTGGGCTACGTGTTGTTCGACAAGGACCTCGGGTCCGGCGCGCTCCAGACCTCGGGACTGCTCGGCTCCATCGTGGGCGCCGTCATCGCCCTGCTGGTCTACCGACGCACCGCAGCACGTTGAACGGGCCGACCCCCTGAGGGGGAGGCCCCAGCACCTGGGCGAGCCGCGGCAGCCGAAGAGCTCCGCAGCCACGCCTGCCGCATCGAGCGGACGGTAGGGTCACGCCGCATGGGCCCGGAGTACTCGTTCGTCATACCGGTCCTGAACGAGCGGGAGACGCTTCCCGAGCTCGCTCGGCGTCTCGAACCCATCCTCCTGGCCCTGGACGGGGCGTGCGAGGTCGTCCTCGTCGACGACGGCTCCACCGACGGCTCGTTCGAGATCATGCGATCGCTCCACGAAGCCGACCCGCGCTTCGTGGTGGTTCGGCTGTCCCGCAACTTCGGCCACCAGGTCGCGATCACCGCCGGCCTCGAGCACGCCACCGGCAACGCCGTCATCATCATGGACGCCGACCTCCAGGATCCACCTGAGGTGGTGACCGCCCTCGCGGCCAAGTGGCGAGAGGGATACGACGTGGTCTACGCAGTCCGATCAGAGCGCTCCGGCGAATCCCGGGTCAAGCTGGCGACCGCTCGCTGGTTCTATCGCCTCATGGGCCGGATGAGCGATGTGGACATCCCGGCCGACGCCGGGGACTTCCGCCTGGTGGACCGACGCGTCGTCGACTCCGTCACCGCCATGCCCGAGCACCGCCGCTACCTGCGAGGCATGTTCGCCTGGGTCGGCTACGACCAGATCGGCGTCCACTACGTGCGCGACGCCCGTCACGCCGGGGTGACCAAGTTCCCCCTGCGCAAGATGCTCTCGTTCGCAGCCGATGGCATCGTGTCCTTCTCCACGGTTCCCCTGCGCATGACGATGACCCTCGGCTTCGTCATCTCGGCGGTCTCGATGCTGGCTGCGGCGGGCGGCGTGTTCGCCAAGGTCGCCGGATTCGACGTGGTCCCCGGCTGGGCCTCGATCGTGGTGCCCATGGGCGTGCTCGGCGGCGTGCAGCTCACGGTGCTCGGCGTGATCGGCGAGTACATCGCACGGATCCACGACGAGGTGAAGCAGCGCCCGCTCTACCTGGTCCGCGACCTCCTTCGGACCGAGGGCCACCGTTGAGCGCCGACTTCGACGCGCACGCTCGGTCCTACGCCGAGGACGTGAGCGGCTCGGTGGCCTTCAGCGGCAAGGACGTCGAGTTCTTCACCCGACGCAAGGCCCACCACCTCGTGGACCTGGCGAGGCGACATCTGGGCGACCCGCTCGCACTTCGGGTGTTGGACGTCGGGTGCGGGATCGGCATGACCGACGCCCTGCTCGCCTCGTCGTTCGGCCAGCTCCACGGCATCGACGTGGCGGCCGACGCCGTGGCCCAAGCCGCCGAGCGCAACCCGACCGTGTCCTACGCCACCTACGACGGGGGGAGGTTGCCCTACGAAGACGCCTCGTTCGACCTCGCCTTCACCGTCTGCGTCCTCCACCACGTCGAGCGCGCCGACCGGGCGGCCTTCACCGCGGAGATGGCCCGCGTCGTCCGACGGGGTGGGTTGGTGGCTGTGTTCGAGCACAACCCGTACAACCCGCTGACGCGCGTGGCGGTGAGCCGGTGCGAGTTCGACGAGGGCGTCGAGCTCCTGACCAGAGCCGAGGCGACCGGCCTGCTGACCGGAGCCGGTCTCGAACCGGTCGAGGGCCGTTACATCCTGTTCCTCCCCATAGACGGGGCGTGGACCGCTGCCGTGGAACGGGCCTGTCGAGGGATTCCCCTGGGAGCGCAGCACTACGTCGTTGCCGAGCGCGTGTGATCACCGCCACCGAGAGCCGACGGAACGCCCACCCCGAACGTCCGCCCCGACGGGGCGTGGCCCGTCGGGGCTCCTGCCTGGTGCTGGTCGCCGCCATCGGCGTGTCGATGGGCGGGTGTGGGCTCTTCACCCGCAACAGCCCCACGGTGCGGGGTCCCCGGGTCGAACCTCGAACGCCGGCCGTGATCGTGCTCGAGCACGGTGCCGGACCCCGACGCCCGCTCCGCTTCGACCTGCCGGTCGGCACCGAGACCGAGGTGGAGCTGCGCGTCGATCTGCACCTCACCCAGCACGGCGACGACCCAACCGGCACGACCCGACCTTCCGACCGCGACCAACCGGCCGGTCGGGCCGTGGTGATCGATCCACCCGCCACCTACCAGCAGGTCCGGTTCACCGTCACCGGTGCCGACAGCAGCGGGCACGACGTCGAGTTCGAGGTGGTCGACGCAGGGGTGGAGTTGGAGGGAACGATCCTCACCGACGTCCAGGCCGTCGAGCTCACGGCCGAGGTCCAACAACTGGTGGGCGTCCGCGGCGAGCTGCGGCTCGACCGACGTGGTGCCGTGCGGTCGGTCACCTTCGCGCCGCTGCCCACGACGGCCCTGACCGATGACCCCGACGCCCGGGCGCGCACCGAGGCCCAACTGCGGGAGGTGGAGCAACAGCTCACCTCGGTGGTCCCCCAGCTCCCGTCCGAACCCGTCGGGCGCGGGGCCCGCTGGCGCACCGCGGGGCGATCGGCCCTGGCGGGCACCGCGCTCCGCCAGACCACCACCTATGAGATCACCGCCATCGACGGCGACGTGATCATCTACCGGGCCACCATCAGCCAGAGCGCCGGCGAGCAGGCCCTCGAAACGGCCACGAACGGACCCACGGCGGCGGGCGACGACACCCGCTTGTTGGCCGCTGAGCTGACCGGCACCACCAACGGCCGCGTGTCGCTGGTGTCCCTCGCCTCGGAGCACGAGACCCGACTGGTGGGATCCCAGCTCATCGACGTCGATGGCGATCCGCCCGCGCGAGTCCGCCAGGAACTGGACCTGGTCGTGTCGGCCGGTCCTCCGCCCTCATGACGACGGGTCCTTCGGGCGGGTCCTACGATCAGGGCGCCGTGAGCGAGCCAGCCACCGACGACCAGCGGGGAACCGACGAGGTGGGCATCACCGTGCCCGCCCGCCCCACCTACGCGAGGATCGTCCGGCTCGCCGCCACCGGCCTGGCCGCCCGCATGGGCTTCTCCTACGACGACGTCGAGGACCTCCGGATCGGGGTCGGCGAGATGTGCAACCTCCTCCTCGACGGCTCGGGCGACGACCTGGTGGTTCGGTTCACCCTGGCCCCCGACCGCATCGGCGTGGAGGCCTGGCGCACCGGCACCGACCGGCCGCTCACCGTCACCGACCTGAGCCGCCAGATCCTCGATTCCATCCTCGGTGAGGTCGCGGTCGACATCGACGCGGGCCGGATCCGCGCCGTGAAGCAGCGAACCACCACGCCGTGACGGTCGACAGCGACGGATCGCCCACCGACCTCGACCGCTTCGCCGCTTACCGGGACACGGTCGACGAAGCGGAGCGGCGCGCCCTGCGCAACGACCTGGTGCGCGACCACCTGGCCTTGTCGGTGCACCTGGCCCGACGGTTCACCAACAAGGGGATCTCCGACGACGACCTCCTCCAGGTGGCGGCCGTCGGTCTCGTGAACGCCGTCGAGCGCTTCGACCCGGACCGGGGTGTCGAGTTCGCCAGCTTCGCCGCTCCCACCATCCTCGGGGAACTGAAGCGCCACTTCCGCGACCGGGGCTGGGCGGTGCGGATCCCCCGCCGGCTGCAGGAGCTCAACCTGCGCCTCACCACGGTGGCCGGCGACCTCACCCACCAGTTGGGCCGGTCGCCCACCATCGCCGAGTTGGCCGCCGGCTCGAGCGCGTCGGAGGAGGACGTGCTCGAGGCCCTCGACGCCTCGCGCGCCTACCGCTACCGACCCACCGGCACCGGCACCGACCCCGAGACCGATGAACCCGAGCTGGAGCTGGGCGAGGACGACCTCGAGCTCCTGCGCTCCGACGGCCGGCTGGAGGTGCAGCGCATCCTCGCCGCTCTGCCCCGGCGGGAGCAGCTCATCCTCCGCATGCGGTTCTACGACGAGATGACCCAGCAGGAGATCGCCGACCGCCTCGGCGTGTCCCAGATGCAGATCTCCCGCCTGCTCGCCCGGGTCCTGGCCCAGTTGCGGGCGGAGCTGGACGACGAGCCCGGCCCTTGACCGCTTGACCGCTTGACCGCTTGACCGCTTGACCGCTTGACCGCTTGACCAACTCAGCGTCCGGTGGCGCCGAACCCGCCGAGGCCGCGCTCGCTGTCGTCGAGGCGATCGACCACCACGAAGTCGGCCCGCTCCACCTGCTGGATCACCAGCTGGGCGATCCGGTCACCGCGATGCACCTCGAACGACTCGCTCGGGTCCAGGTTCACCAGCAGCACCTTGAGCTCGTCGCGGTAGCCACTGTCGATCAGGCCCGGGGTGTTGAGGCAGGTGACACCGTGGCGCAGCGCCAGACCGCTCCGGGGCTGCACGAACCCGGCTGTGCCCGGTGGGAGCGCCAGGGCGATGCCCGTGGGCACCAGGGCCCGGCCGCCGCCCGGCGCCAGCACGGCCCCCTCGCGGGCCACCAGATCGGCGCCGGCGTCGCCGACCCGGGCGTAGCTGGGCAGGGCCAGGTCGGGATCGAGGAGCCGGACGGGCACGCGGAGCATCGGCCGACTCTACGAGCGTCCGCCGGAGCCGGGTCTATCCTCGGCCGATGCTCGTGTGGATGGATCTGGAGATGACCGGCCTCGACCCCGATCGGCACGTCATCGTGGAGATCGCCACCCTGATCACCGACGACGACCTGGAGATCGTGGCCGAGGGGCCCGACCTGGTGGTGCACCAGCCCCCGCAGGCGCTGGAGGGCATGGAGCCGGTGGTGGTGGACATGCACACGTCGTCGGGCCTGCTCACCGCCATCGCCGAGTCCACCACCACGCTCGAGGAGGCCGGGGCCCGCACCCTCGCGTTCATCCGCGAGCACGTCCCCGAGCCCCGTACGGTGCCGCTCTGCGGCAACTCCATCGGCACCGATCGTCGGTTCCTGGCCCGCCACCTGCCCGAGATCGAGGAGCACCTCCACTACCGCTCCGTCGACGTGTCCACCATCAAGGAACTGGCGCGCCGGTGGTACCCGGCCAGCCTGCAGGCCCAGCCCAGGAAGGGCGCCAGCCACCGGGCCCTCGACGACATCCGCGAGAGCATCGAGGAGCTGCGCTTCTACCGCCGGCACCTGTTCGTGCCCACGCCGAGCGCGCCGGACGCTCCGACCGCGCCGGCCACATCCGGTTGACCACCGCCGCCTGACCGCCGGACCGGCTGAGCGTGCTGGGCGACGGCGGCCCTCAGCCCCGGCGCCGGGCTCCCGCCACCAGGACCCGCTGGTAGACGCCCGCGGGCAGCCGGGACAGCAGGTCTATCGCCTTGGCGTCGGGCCCGATGAGGGCCCGTCGGCGGTTCCGCTGGACCGCGGTGAGGATCTGGCGGGCGGCCTTCTCGGGCGTGCTGCGGGCGATGCGGTCGAACTCGGCCCCGACCCCACCTGGACCGGCTTTGTCGGCGATGTCGGGCGCCACCCGGGCCCGGCGGGCGATGTTGGTGCGCACCCCTCCCGGGTGGATGGTGGTGCACGACACGCCGCAGTCGGCGATGTCGAGCTCCATGCGCAGGGCGTCGGTGAACCCGCGCACGCCGAACTTGGCCGCGTTGTACGCGGACTGGGTGGGGATGCTGATCAGGCCGAACACGCTGGAGATGTTGACCACGTGCCCGTCGCCGGAGGCCCTGAGGTGGGGCAGGAACGCCTGGGTGCCGTGGACGACCCCCCAGAAGTTGACGCCCATCAGCCACTCCAGGTCCTGGTGCTCCATGGTCTCGACGGATGCGCCCAGGGCCACCCCGGCGTTGTTGAACACCAGGTTGACCCGGCCGTGCTCGTGGGCCACGGCGTCGGCCCAGGCGAACACCGCGACGCGGTCGGCCACGTCGAGCACCTGGGAGGTGACCTTCACGCCCCGCCCTTCGCATGACGCGACGGTCTCGGCCAGGCCGGCCTCGTCGATGTCGGCGATGGCGAGGTGGGCACCGCGGGTGGCCAGCTCGACAGCGAGGGCCCGGCCGATGCCCGACCCGGCTCCGGTGATCGCCGCCACGCGTTCTGCAAACTGTTCCATGGTCACGGACTCCCCACGAGCTCGGTGGATGGTGGGGCCGAGCCGGTGACGGCGTCGACCGAGGCGTCGGATGCAGCCTGCGTACTGGCGGCGGCGCGCCCGGGACCGGCGCCCACCGGGTTGGAGAACGTCATCTCGTCGTCGATGCCGCCGCGCTTCATGAGCTTGTAGTCACGCCAGTAGTTCTGGTGGACGAGCCACGGCGAGCGGGACCCCTGCTTGGGGAGCCGGTCGGCGGCCCGCTCGATGTAGCCCGAGGCCAATCCCAGCAGCGGCGCGGGTCGCATGCCCGGATCGCTGTTGTGCGGGGTGCACTGGCGGAGCCCCGTGTCCCGCAGGTGGTTGAGCAACCGGGTCACGTACTGGCAGGTGAGCTCGGCCTTGAGCGTCCACGAGGCGTTGGTGTAACCCACGGCCACGGCCACGTTGGGCACGCCGTCCAGCATCATCCCCTTGTAGACGAGCCGCTCGCCCAGGGGCACCGGCTCACCGTCGACCGTGAGCTCCATGCCCCCCATGAACAGCAGGTCGAGACCGGTGGCGCTGACCACGATGTCGGCCTCCAGCTCGGCACCGGACCGGAGGCGGATGCCGGATTCGGTGAAGGTGTCGATGTGATCGGTGACCACCGAGGCCGTACCGGCCCTGATGGCCTTGAACAGGTCGCCGTCGGGCACGGCGCACAGCCGCTGGTCCCAGGGGTCGTAGCTGGGGGTGAAGTGCGTGTCGATGTCGTAGCCCGGGGGCAGGGAACGCTCCAGCCCCTTGCGGAGGACCCGCTTGACCAGCTCGGGCCGGCGCTTGCTCAAGAAGTACGAGCCCTGGGTGAAGCTGGTGAGCGCCCACCGGATGATCGGCGACGACCAGCGCTCCGGCAGCGTGCGCCGGAGCACCCGGGCCAGCGGGTGGCGTTGCGGCACGGACGCGACGTAGCCGGGTGACCGCTGGAGCATGGTCACGTGGGCGGCGCGCTCGGCCAGGGCCGGCAGCAGGGTCACCGCGGTGGCGCCGCTGCCGATGACCACGACCCGCTTGCCGGTGTGGTCCAGGTCGTCGGGCCAGTGCTGCGGGTGGATGAGGGTGCCCTGGTAGCGGTCGAGCCCGGCGAAGTCGGGCTGGTGGCCGTGGTCGTAGCGGTAGTAGCCGGTACACGACATCAGGAACGAGCAGGTGAGCACCACGGGCTCCCGCTCGGGTCCCCGCTCGGCGGTGACCCGCCAGAGGGCGTCGGCGGACGACCACTCGGCCCGCACGATGCGGTGGCCGAAGCGGATCTTGCGGTCGATGCCCTCGGCCGCCGCGGTGGCGCGGAGGTAGCGGAGGATGGCGTCGCCGTCGGCGATGGTCTGCTCCCCGTCCCACGGGCGGAACGAGTAGCCCAGGGTGTACATGTCGGAGTCCGACCGGATGCCGGGGTACCGGAACAGGTCCCACGTGCCGCCGATGGCGTCTCGCGCCTCCACGATGGCGTAGGAGGCCCAGGGGCAGTTGGCCCCCAGGTAGTGGGCGGCGGCGATGCCGGAGATGCCTGCGCCCACCACGAGCACGTCGAGGTGCTCCACGGGCGCGGTGCCCGTTTCGTCGGAGTCCGGCGCGTCGGTGACCGACGCGGCGGCGGTCACGCGGTGGCCTTCAGCAGGTTGCCGTTGAGGGTGCCCTCGGGACCGAAGAGCTCGGTCCGCCACTGCTCCACCAGCTCGGTGGTGTCTCGGTCGTCGGGGTGGAAGTCGGGTCGGTCGTAGTCGCGGAGCTGCTGCCAGAGGTCCTTGCTGATCAACGGCGAACGCCGGAAGCCGGCGAGGCTGCGACGCAGCCCACCCCGGCGGTAGGTGGAGCGGTCGAAGAGCAGGGCCACGGCGATCTGCAGCAGGAGGCCGGCCACGAACTCGAAGCGGATGGACTTCATCGTCCACACCCGCATGCGCTCGCTGCCGCCGACCGCCTTGTAGACGTCGAAGGCCACCGCCTTGTGCTCGGACTCCTCCAGGGCGTGCCACACGAAGAGGTCCCGCACCCCGTCGTGGCCGAACATGTTGCGGGCCTCCTCGTTGGTGAGGAGGAGCTCGGCCAGGGTGGCGGTGAAGTGCTCCAGGGCGGCGGTGGCGGCCAGGTTGGCCTTGGCCGGCGCCACCCGGGTGCGGAAGGCCAGGTCCCGCTGGGTGAAGCGCTCGATGCGCTTGGTGGGGTAGCCCAGCTCGGCCAGCCGGTCGTTCAGCAGGCGGTGCTCGCGGCCGTGGACGGACTCCTGGCCGATGAACCCCGCCACCTGGCGCTTGAGCTCCGGATCGGTGATCTGATCGCGGAAGTGGCGCACCGAGCGCACGAAGAAGTCCTCGCCGTCGGGGAAGAGGGCGGAGAGCGATGCGGCCAGGTGGCTGGACACCAGGTCGCCGCCGGTGGCGAAGTACCGGGGCAGGTCCTGGAGCGATTCCTCGAAGGAGATGCGCCGGGTGGGCACGAGGCGGGTGGGGTCGCTCGACTGGCGGCCGACGGCGGCCGCCGCCGGAGCGAGCGCTCCCGGCCCGGTCCCGGTGGTGGTCAGCTCGGTGGCGGTCGATCCAGTGGCGGTCGATCCAGTGGTGGACAGCTCGGTGGTGGACAGCTCGGTGGTGGACAGCTCGGTGGTGGACATGGTGTGCCTTCCCCTGTCGGTGCGGCCGACGGCACCCGCCGAGCCGGAGGGCGCCGCCCCTGCGGCCCGACCCTCGCCGGGCACCCTAGACAAATTGAGGGATTTCCTCAAGTACTCAGAAATGATACGTTCGTCACATGAGCCAGACCACGCTGGACCAGACCGCCGATCCCGCCAGCACCTCCAAGGGCGCCCGCACCCGCCAGGCGATCCTGGCCGCCGCCATCGCCCGCTTCGGACGCGAGGGGTTCCGCGCCACCTCCGTGGCCGACATCGCCCGCGACGCCGGCGTGGGCGGCACCGTGGCCTACACCTACTTCCCCAACAAGGAAGCGTTGTTCCTCGCCGCCATCGACGAGGACGCCGCCGGCCTGATCCGCACCGACCTCGAGGCCCACGACGGCCCCGAATGGCGCCACACCCTGCTGTTCTTCGTGGCCGGCGCCGTCGACCACCACCCCCTCGCCCGCCGCCTGCTCGCCGGCCTCGAGCCCGAGGTCACGGGGCGGGTGCTCGAGATCCCCGCCCTGGCCGACCTCCGCCGGGCGTGCGGCCAACGGCTGCGAGACGACCAGCAGACCGGGCGGGTCCGCACCGACATCGACACCGACCTGGTGGGCAACGGGGTGGTCGCCATCCTGCTCTCGCTGCTCATGTCGATCGTGCAGGTCGGCGACCACTCGGCGCTGCCCTACGCCGACGCCGTCGACGCCGTGTTCCGCGCCGCGATCGAGCCCCCACGGGCCGACACCGGGCCCTGAGATCGCCTGGTCTCGGTCGGCGACGACCGGGGCCGGTCATCCATCGCTCGTCGGCGACGGCGCCGCCCCGGTCTCAACCAGTTCGTCGAACGAGGCGTCGAGGTGCGCGATGAGCGCCCACGGGTCAGGAAGGGTCCGGGGGCACCCCAACACCGAGACGTACAGGTCTCCGTCATAGCTCCAGGCCGTGATGTTGAGTCCGATCCCCTCCAGGATCGGACCGACCGACCAGAGCTCGGTGACCACGCCTCCGTCCATGGTGAGCGGGACACGAGGTCCGGGCACGTTGGACACGATCAGGTTGAGCGGGGGCCGGACCCGGTTGGCGAGGTGGGTCCCCGCCCACAGGCGGATGGCCAACGGGTACAGCAACGGGGGGGTGAGATCGGCGCGATCCTCGAAGAGATCGCTCCCGAGCGCCTCTCGGGCCCGTCGGGCGACGGCCGCGCTCTTCGACACCGCCAGCAGGCGCTCCACGGGGTCCCTGAGGTCGGTGCGCAACGCAGTGGCCATGTGGTCGAGCCGGTTCCCCGAGAGGCGACCGTCGCCCATGGTCCCGATGGGGACGCCCGCCACCAGCCCCCGCCGCTCGGCCGGAGTCCCGAGGTGGCGGCGCAGGGCCCCGCCGCACGCCGCCAGCAGCACATCGTTCACCGTCACGCCGTGTCGGGTCCTGATCGAGGCGATGTCCGCCATACTGACCGTGGTCATGGCGAAGGTGCGCGTCGGGGTCAGGGAGGCGTTCAACGCGGTCCGGGGTCCGGAGAACATCGCCGTCGGCTGATCCGCTTGTTCGGCACGCCACCGACGGGCCGCCCGCAGGCCCCGCACGCTGCGCCGGGTCAACGACGGCAGCCCGGCCAGCCGACGCATCCGCACCCGCAACCCGTGACGGCGCAGGTCCCGCCCAGGCGGTGCGGGCGGCGGCGGGGCCTGCGGAGCGGGGTCGACCGGCCGGTCGCGGGCGAAGGCGCGCTCGAGCATGGACTCGGCCGCCACCCCGTCGGCCAGTGCGTGGTGGAGCTTCATCACGAAGGCCACCTGCCCCCGCTCGAGTCCCTCCACGACCGTGAGGTGCCAGAGCGGACGGTCTCGCGGGAGCGGCGTGGACGCCACCTCCGCGATGAGCGAAGCCAGTTGCCGACGGTCACCCGGAGCTTGGAGACGACGCCACGCGAGGTGATCGTCGGGGTCCACGGTGGTCTCGACCCACACCGGATGATCCACGCCCTGGGGCAGGGGCACCGCCCGGCGACGTAGGGCTGGCACCTCGTTCAGGTACGAGGCCATGACGCGGGCCAGCACCTCGGCCGTGAGCGGATCCTGCCGATCGGCGGGATCGACCACCACGACCTTCATGGTGTGCATGTGCGCGGCCGGGGTCTCCGAGTACAGGAACCTGGCATCGAGCCCGGAGAGCGATTCCACGGGGACCTCCCGGTGGGGATGCTACGGCTCGTCCGTGCGAGCTGCCGGGCGTGATCGGGACCCTGGCCGGCCCACCCCGAGCCGCCACGCGACGAGTCAGCTCGCCGCCGAGTCGGCTTCGACGCTGAACCCCGCCGTTCGGAGGTGATCGACCGCGAACCGACGGGCCGCACCGGCCCAGAGATAGCCCACGTGGTTTCCCGCGTACCAGTGGATCGACGGCTCGTCCCAGTGTGCCCACAGCTGGCGGGCCTGGGCAGGCGTGGTCATGCGATCGCCCACCCCGGCGAAGATGGCCCGAGCCTCCTTCGGGGTCTGGGGGCGGAACGAGAGGGGCGACACCACCCGGAACACCGCATCGGCCGTCTCGCCCAGGATCTCGTGCTCCATGCCCCGCAACCGGATCGTGTGGGGGGCGTGGTGGGCGAACAGGGCCGGGAAGTCGATGACCGGGACGCCCACGACGACCGCGTCCACCTCCTCGAGCCCGACCAGGAGCGCGGCCAGGTAGGCGCCGAGCGACACGCCGTAGAGGGCGACGCTCGGGGCCCCGCGGCTCCGCACCCATCCCAGGATGCGGCGCACGTCCCACACCCCCTGGGTGAGGGCGTGGAGGGTGTCCACCAGGTCGAACGAGAGCATCGCCTCACCCGAGATGCGCGTGATCCGTCGGGGGCCGTGCAGGGGCAGGACCGGCATCACCACGTTCAGGCCGAGCTCGGTGTGGAGCCGCATGGCGTCGAGGCCGACGAAGTCGGCCGACGGGTACCCCATCGCCAACCCATGGATGGCGATGACCCACGGGCGGGGCGGGCCCGGGTGTTCCAGCACGGTCGCCACCGCGGGGCGGGTGGCTTCGTAACCAGCCCAGCCGGCGTGGCCGGGTTGCGCGGCGCGCGGAACGAGGTGGCCGTAACCTACCGCGACCTGGTTGCGCACGCCGACCGCCCACCCCGAGGCCATGGCCGGATCGACCAGGTCGGGCGGGCGGCGGTGGTAGGACGCCGGATCGTCGATCCACCCTTCGGTCTCGAACAGCAGCCGGGCGTGGGCGAGCTCGGCGCCCACCCGCTCGTAGTCGGCC
>DAIMFV010000005.1:0-44628 GCA_036724365.1 Acidimicrobiales bacterium
TTCGAGACAGCGTTCTACGCTGCCCAACAGACCGACCCCGCCGGGGTTGGAAACCAATAGCCCGAGCCTCCAACAGACCCAGGGCGGTTCAATCGGTCCCGGGCCGACGGGCTGCTCGATCGCCGGGGAGTCGGAACCGCTCATGGCTCGTTCGATCGCTCCAGTGACGCTCTTCTTGATCTGGGCCGGGTCGAGGGCCTGGTAGGCGTCGTCGGACCAGACGTGGACGACACCGTCGACGACCGTCGTGTTCGATCGGAAGCCAGCGGATCGGAGCGCCTGGCGGACGGCTCGGCGGACGGCTTCGACCTGCTCGACCGGGATGCTCGTGATGAAGGCCGAGCTGAACTGGATGACCTCTTCAGCGACGACGGCGGCGAGCAAGTGAACGCCGGCCGCCGAGTCGGCGGCGGGGAACCAGGTGTCGAGGATCCTCAGGCACGAGCGGCAGGTTGGAGCGAACGCTGGGTCGCGCCAGAGCGGGAGAAGCTCGTCGGCTCCCGCGGCCATCCGGTTCCAGGTGCGCCCGCACATCGTGGAGCGTTCCCATCGCCCGTCGGCCGGTGCCGGGTCGTTGCCCTGGTGCTCTGCTGAGCGACCTCCCTCTCGGGCGACCGCGGCGAGGTGGGTCTCGGCACCACCTCCGACGTCTACAAGCAGCAGCTCCCGGCCGAGGACTGAGATGGAATTCTCGCGGGAGGAGTCCATCACGATCCTCCTTTCATCTTCGGGATGACCGCCAAGGCCTACAGGCGGACGAGGTCGCGGGCGGACGGCGGGTTGGAGTCGAACTCGAAGCCGATCACGGCGTGACCGTCGAGAGCCTCAGCAAGTCGGCGCAGGGTGTCGGTGCCGCTGCGGTGCTGGCCGCTCTCGATGCGCGAGATCACCGACTTGGTGGTGCTCATCCGCTCGGCGAGCTCCTGTTGGGTGAGGCCGAGTTGCGCGCGTCGCATGATCACCATGCGAGCGATCTCCTCGAATGGGCGGAGCCGGTCCTGGGTGTCGCGGTACTGGGCGCTGCGGGCGCGGTCGGCGCCGATGTGGTCCTTGACGCTGGATCCGATGGGGCTGTCGCTCTTGGCCATGTCTTTCACCTCACCGAGCAGGTTAGCAGTTCTGCGAACTTAGCTACGGGGCGTCGTGTCCCGCGGCGCGTGGAGGTCGTCGAGGGTCCGCGTCCATCCTCGCCTTGAAGTCCGCCCACCGGTCGTCCGCGATGGTGATGTCCGAGGCCGGGATCTTCGCGGTCCGCTTGGCGAAGATGTGCAGCAGAACCAGCAGTCGATCCGAACGGCGATACAGGACTCGGAACAGCTGCCGGCCGTAGTGGCAGCGAAGCTCGCGAAGCTCGCCGTCGACCTGGGAGCTGTGGGGGAATGGGAGGTGAGGCACCTCATCGTTGAGGAGGTTCAGCCGGTCGATCTGCAACGCCAAGGTCGCGGCGGCCTCGACTTGAAGCGCGTCGAGGAAGTCGCGCACCGGCTCGGTGCCGTCGGGGGCTCGGTAGTAGACGGCGTGAAGGTCAGCCACGGCCGATCCCCTCAGCCGCCAGTCGTCGAGGCCGAGGCGGCGACCGGCAACGGCATGTAGAGGTGAGCGGCGACCGATTGGGCTGCACTGATCAGCTCACCGGCGTCGCTGAGTGGTTCCTGGGCACAACGCAACCCGAGGACCGCTGCGGCGATCATCTCGGCTGCCGGGCCGAGCGCGGCAGCGTCGACCTCGTAGGAACTCGCAGACTGCTCGAGGTGCTTCGCGACCTGGCGCAGCACCTGCGGCACGCGCTCGACCAGCAGCCTCAGCTCGCCCAGCACCCGGTACACGTCGCTCACGTCTTCCCAGCCGGGCACCTCCGCCGATGGAGGGTAAAGAGTGAGGTGGTTGAGCGTGCGGACCGCCTCGGCCGCGGACTCGGCAACTGCGCTCGGACCGAGGGTCGACTCCCGGGCGGTCACCGCTCGTCCTCGTCGCCGTCGTCGCTTGGGTCGACGTCGAGGTCGCGCTCGCCCACGTCGTCGTCCTCATCGGGGTCTCCGGCCTCGTCTTCCTCGAGGTCGGCCCGAGCCTTGTTGCGCTCGTTGCGCAGGAGCAGAGAGAACGTGTCGGCCGCAGCGGCCTGCATCCCGGGCAGCACGTGCTGGTACACGTGCATCGTGAAGGCGATGTTGGCGTGGCCGAGCCGCTCGCTGACGACCTTCACGTTCACGCCCGCCTTGAGCAGGAGGGTGGCGTGGGTGTGCCGCAGGTCGTGCAGAGAGATGTCGGGGACGTCGATCTTGGCGACGGTGCGGTCGAAGAGCTGGCTGAACACGTCGGGGTGCGGCGAGGTGCCGTCGGCCTTGACGAACACCAGGTCGTCCGGGGCAGGTTCGACGCCGTCACGTTCCTCGGTGCGGACCTTGCGCCAGTCCCGCAGCACCTGGACCAGGTCCTCTTCGATGTCGATCGTGCGCCGGCTCGTCCCGGTCTTCACGTCCGAGATCGACACCTTGTACGAGACCGACACCAGGGCCTGGCGAACCGACACCCGTCCGGCGTCAAAGTCGATGTCACGCCACCGCACGCCGAGCACCTCCCCGCGGCGCATCCCGGTGTTCGCCGCGAACTCGAACGCCGCCGCCATCCGGTGCGACGAGATCGCGTCGAGGAACCGTACGAGCTGGTCGATCTCCCACGCCTTGATCTCGGGCCGCTTGCGGGCCTCGAGAGAGGGTGCGTCGGCGAGCGCGACGACGTTGCGCACGACGGTGCCCTTGCGGGCTGCGTCGCTTAGCGCCTTGTTCAACATCACGTGGATGTTGTGCACCGTCTTCGGGGCCAGACCCTTGGCCGGGCCCTTCTCACCGGGGCGCTTCTTGCGGCCACTCTTGAGGAGCGCGGCGTAGAACATGTCGATGTCCTCGGGGGTCAGCTGGTCGAGCTGGCGCTTTCCGAGTCCCGGCACCACGTGCAGCTCCACATTTCGCCGGTAGGCGTCGAAGCTGCTCTTGCGCAGCCGCGCCTCCTGGATCGGCAGCCACCGCTCGGTGAGGTACTCGCCCAAGGTGAGCTTCTCGCTGACCACCGTCTCGCCCCGGTGTGCCCGCTTGACGAGATCGGCCAGCAGCTTCTCGGCGTCACCGCGCCGGGTGCCGGCCTGGACCCACCGGCGCCGGTACTCGCCGGTCGCCGGGTTCACGCCGTCGTAGACGACGGCGTACCACTTCTTGCCCTTCTTCTGGATGGTTCCGCGCATCAGCGTCCCCTTCGGATCGAACCGTTCGGGGACATCGAGCAGCGGACCAGGCCTGTCCCGCGATGTCCGACGGGGATCAGGCGCTGCGTGGTCGACGGTACACGTCGAGTCCCGGAAGGTCGACCCCCGGCCGGCGTCGAAGCCGGGGTCGGACGGAGTTCGCCCAACGAACCCGAAGATCGGCCGGGCCGGCCCGACAACCCGATCCGGGGGGACCGGACCGAGGCGCAGGAGCGACCCGCTGTCGCGGGCCGCCATCCCATCGTGTACCGCTCCGGCACCACCCGGCGTTGACTGTCCCAGGCCGCACAGTAGAAAAGACAGTAGAAATCTGGTCGTTGGGGCATGGAAGAGGCCCTCCTCGATGAGTCGAAAAGGGCCTCTGACCAGGTACTTTAGTTGGTGGCGGGGGCAGGATTTGAACCTGCGACCTTCGGGTTATGAGCCCGATTCCAAGCCTCTCCTGGCGTCCCGTTCCGTACCTTCTGGTACCTCTGAGCTGGGGTTTCGCGCATTCGACGTGCCAGTCCGTACCACTGCGGACCAGCCAATCCCAGCCCGCGGTGTAGAAGCGAGTGTAGAAGTCAGGCGGCGGGAACGCTGGCCCGAAAAAGGCAATACCCCGGGCGCATGCCACGAGGGCATTAGCGACACCGGGGAATTACACGCAGGTTACCCTGACCAGCCGTGGCCTTCAACCCCCACTTCGAGCCGGCGGTCAGCCCGGCGAGGCTGGGCACCTACCGAGCGATCGCGGCCGACGACGACCACGCGTGGGCACTGTACCGGTGGAACATCGATCTCGCCGCTGCCCTCACGCCGCTGGCCTGCGACGTCGAGGTCGCACTCCGCAACACGATCCACCACCAGCTCACCGCGCACCTCGGGCGTGAGGACTGGTGGGCCAGCACCGAACTCGTGCTCGACGACATCACCAATGAGACGCTCGCCGAGGTGGTCCGCCGGCACAAGAAGCAGCTCGCGAAGGGCACGATCGGGCCGGGCAAGGTCATCGCCGATCTGATGCTCGGGACCTGGGTGATGTTGCTGAGCCGCGGCGGTACCTCGGCGCTCGGACGGGCGATCGACTACGAGGCGAACCTCTGGCGGCCGGCATTGCGGTTCGGCTTCGCGACGGGAACGTTCACCCCCACCGGCCGAGCCCGACGGCCGACTCGCGACGCTGTCCACCTCCGTGCAGCGAACCTCCAGCGCCTCCGCAACCGTTCGGCGCATCACGAACCGATCTTCAACGGGGTTCGGCTGTCAGGCACGCAGACCATGGTCGGCCTGCAGACCGTGTGGGACCAGACGGTGGAGCTCCTACGGTGGATGGCCCCGGAGTTGGCGGCCATCCACGAGGCGAACCCGGCGGTACCGAACCTCCTCGCTGCCCGTCCGTAGCGGGTGGCCGTTCAGAGACGGGGGTCGACGGGTTCGCTCTCCATGGCGAGGACCCCGAAGACGCACTCGTGAACGCGGTGGAGGGGTTCGCCGGCGACGAAGCGCTCGAGCGCCTCGATGCCGAGCGCGAACTCCCGCTGGGCGAGGGATCGCTTCTTGCCCAGGTTGCGCTCGCGGAGCCGTTCGAGGTTGTGGGGAACGAGGTACTCGGGGCCGTAGATGATGCGCAGGTACTCCGGGCCTCGGCACTTGATGCCGGGCTGGATGAGGCCGCGCTTGCCGGTCACGATCGACTCCAACGGCTTGACGACCATGCCTTCGCCACCGTCGCCGACGAGCTGCTCCCACCAGGTGACCGCAGCCGCCTCGCTCTCGGGGTCGTCGAGGTCGACCGTGAGGTTCCGGGTCGGGCGGATGAACCCGTCCCCGGCGGCGACGAGCCGCTCAGCGATCGACATGTGCCAGCCGTGATCGCGCTCCGCGAGCAGCGCCCCTTCGGCGGCGAGCACGACGAAGGGGGCAACCTGGAGGTCGTCGGGCTCCTCGACGGACCAGCAGTACTGGCGGTACGCCTCGACGAACCGGTCGATGGCGAGCACGCGCTCCTCGGTCCGGTGGGCGATGTCAGAAACGTCGATGCCCCGGTGCAAGGCACCAGCCAGCAGCTCCCCGGCTCGGGTGGTCATGGCGTGACCGGAGGCACCGACGGCTGCGTACTGGCTACGGAGGAGGTCTTCGGCCTTGGCGCTCCAGGGGAGCAGCTCGGTGTCGAGCGCGAGCCAGTCGGTGTCGAGGGCATCCCAGAGGTCCGCGGCGCTGACGGCGGCCCGGGTGCGCTCGATGACCTTGGCCTGCCAGGCGGGATCGGCGAAGAAGGCCCGACCGGTGCGCGTGTAGATGGTGCCGCCGATGGGGTCGTCGATCTTGAACCGTCGGAGCGCGACCTCAGCATCGCGGCACACGATGACGACGGCTCGGGATCCCATGTGCTTCTCCTCGCAGATCACCTGGACGATGCCGTCGCGCCGGTAGGCGGCGAACGCCTCGGTCGGGTGTTCGAGGATGTCGGGCCGGGCGGAGGTTGCCGTCGGGGCCATGGTCGGCGGGAGGTAGATCAGCCAGCGGGGGTCGATGGCCCATCGACTCATGACCTCGAACGCGGCTGCGGCGTTCTCGGCAGCGACGGTGATGGCGTCGAGCAGCTCCGCAGGCCTGGGCGCGTCGGTCGTCTCCGGACGAAGAGGCTTGGTGGGTTCCCAGTAGGTACGGGCCGCGGGGACCGAGACGAGCTCCCGTTCCGGGTACCGCAGCGCGGTGAGCTTGCCGCCGAACACGCAGCCGGTGTCGATGCAGATGGTGTTGTTGATCCACTCGGCTTCGGGGACCGGGGTGTGGCCGTAGACGACGATGGCGGAGCCCCGGTAGTCGTTGGCCCACGGGTAGCGGACGGGGAGGCCGAACTCGTCGGTCTCGCCGGTGGTGTCGCCGTAGAGGGCGAAGCTGCGCACGGCCCCGGACGACCTGTTGTGGAACCGTTCGGGAAGTCCGGCGTGGGCGACCACGCAGCGGCCGTCGTCGAGCACGGCGTGGCTGATGAGGCTGTCGATGAACGTGGCGACCTCGGTGCGGAACTCGTCGGGCTCGGCGTCCAGTTGGGCGAGGGTCTCGGCGAGGCCGTGTGAGACCTGGACGTTACGGCCGTTCAGGGCGCGCCACAGCTTGTTCTCGTGGTTGCCAGGGATGCACGCGGCGGTGCCGTCGCGCACCATCCCCATCGCGAGGCGGAGCACACCTGGGCTGTCAGGGCCGCGGTCGACGAGGTCGCCGACGAAGAACGCCTTCCGGCCGGCCGGATGGCGGGCGGTCGACCGGTCGGGTGCGACGTCGTAGCCCAGTTCGGTCAGGAGGGTGACGAGCTCATCGGCGCAGCCGTGGACGTCGCCGATGAAGTCGAACGGCCCTTGGTCGTCGCGCCGGTCCGTCCACCGACGTTCACGCTCGATCGAGACCGCATCGATCTCCTCCGTGCCCTTCAGGACGAACACGCGGCGAAAGCCCTCCCGCTGGAGGCCCTTGATCGACTTGCGGAGCTGCTGGTGCTGGCGACGCATGGCGTGCGCGGGGAGGTTCCGGTCCGGTCGGTTGGCGTTGCGTTCGGCGCAGACCTTCTCGGGAACGTCGAGCACGATCGCCACGGGCAGCACGTGGTGCTCACGGGCGAGGCGGACCAGCGGTGCTCGGGCGTCGCGCTGCACGCTGGTCGCGTCGACGACGGTGAGCCGGCCCGCCTCGAGGCGCTTGCCGGCGATGTAGCCAAGGACGTCGAAGGCGGCGGGGGTGGCCACCTGATCGTTCTCGTCGTCGGCGACGAGCAGGCGGCAGAAATCGGATGACAGCACTTCGCTGGGCGCGAAGTGTCGGGCCGCGAAGCTGGACTTGCCCGCGCCGGAGGGACCGATCAACACGACGAGTGCCAGGTCGGGGACGGTGATCGTCGTGGCGGTCATCGGCTGAACACCGCCATCTGGGTGGGCGGGCCGACCTCGGGATCGTCAGGGCCGATCGGAGCGAACGCCACGCGGTAGCCGTGTGCCGTAGTGATGTGCTCGGCCCAATGGGCGAACTCGGCGCGGGTCCACTCGAAGCGGTGGTCGCGGTGGCGGAACTGACCGGCGGGCAGCGACTCGAACCGGACGTTGTGCTCCTGGTTCGGCGTCGTGACGATCACGGTCGCCGGCGCTGCGTGCGCGAACACGACCTGTTCGAGCGCGGCGAGCCGGGGCTCGTCGAGGTGTTCGATGACTTCGATCAAGGTCGCGGCGTCGAACCCGGCGAAGCGGCCGTCGCGGTAGGTGAGGCCCGCCTGGATCAGAGCGACTCGTTCGCGCTGACGATCCGACAGGTCGTCGATGTGAATGCGGTCGGCGGCTCGCTCGAGCACTCGTGTCGACACGTCGGCACCAGTCACGTGTGCGATCTGCGGAACCTTCAGGAGCGCTTGGACGAGACGTCCCTCCCCGCACCCCAGGTCGAGCACTCGAGACGCGCCCGCGTCGATGACCGCTGCCGTCACGGCATCGAGGCGCTGCTGGTTCAGGCTGATGCGCTCCTCGACCTGTTCTTCTTCGCGGTCGTGCTCCTCGTCGACTTCGACCAGGTCGTCTGGTGTGTCGTCGGCCAGGCGCGCCAGGACGTCGTTCGCGAGCGAACGACGGTGCTTGAGGTACCGACGGCTGATCAGCTCACGCGCTGGGTGCAATCCCAACCAGGCGCCGCCCTTGTCGAGGAGCTTGTGGGCTTCGTCCTCACCGACCCAGTAGTGCTTGTCGTCGTCGAGCACCGGCAACAGCACGTACAGGTGCGACAACAGGTCAGCGAGACGCACCTCACCGGTGAGTCGCACCGACCAGTACCGGCTCGGCCCCCACCCGGGGAACTCCTCGTCCAACGGGATCGGCGTTGCCTCGATCTCGTAGCCGAGAGGTTCGAACAGCGACCGAAGGACCGGCTCGCCGCCACGTATCGGCAGGACCGGCACCTCGACGTCGAACGGCAGCGCCGTGTCAGCGAGCTCGGGGCGCTGGTCGCAGCGTCCCGACATCGCGGTGCCGAACACCTTGCCGACCACGACGCTGAGGAACGACGAGGCCACATACGGCCGGTCGTTCACGTAGCCGGCGAGCGAGAAGGACTCCTGACCCTTCCGGCCCCGCCGGCGGATCAGCCCGATCGGGTCGACCTCGACGAGCACCGCGGCGGTGCAGCGCTGGTCTCCAGCCTCGGGGAAGAAGACATGAGCATCACCGAACGGGAACGCGACCGTTCGCACGTTGTCCGGGTGCTTGTGCAGCAAGAAGCCGAGATCGGTCGCTGGCGCGTGTTCGGTGGAGATCGTGAGGAGCATGGGAGACCGCCATTGGGCAGGTCGACCATCATGGCCCAACCGACCGCGGGCGTCCTTGGCCATTCGGGCAACCACCGGCCCCGACCGCGCAGAGTCAAGGCGCGAAGTAGCTGGTCAGCGTCCCGGCAGGCTCGTCGGGTTGTCGCCGAAGTGGTCACGCTCGTGCGATGGCCTACATCATCCAACGCAAAGACCGCTTCTACGTCGTCGCCTACGACGGCCTCGACCCGCTCACCGGCAAGGAGCGGCGACGGTGGCATCCCGCCGGTCACGACCGTCACGAGGCCGAACAGATGGCCACCCGCATCGAGGCCGACGCCGCCGGCTCCGCTCCACTGCGAGGCGGGCCGGTGCACCTCGGTGAGTTCCTCACCGACACGTGGCTGCCGACCAAGCGCCGCCACGTCCGAGCCACCACCTCGTACCGCTACTCGTGGATGGTCGACAACTACGTCAACCCGTCGGTCGGTCACGTCCCGCTCCGTCGGCTCCGGGCCGATCACCTCGACGGGCTGTACGACCAGCTCGCCACGACCGGCGGACGGCACGGCACCGGCCTCGCCCCAAAGACCGTGCACGAGGTGCACGTGATCGTGCGCTCCAGCCTCGACCTGGCCATGCGCCGACAGCTCGTCGACACGAACGTCGCCCAGGCCACCAATGCTCGCCACAAGCGCCAGACTCGCAAGGTCCCCCGGTCCTGGACCGCCGAAGAGCTCGCCTCCTTCCTCGCCGCGGCTCGACCACACCGGCTCCATCCGGCGCTGCACCTGACCGCGTGCACCGGCATGCGGCGAGGGGAGGTCGCGGGGCTCAAGTGGTCCGACCTCGACCGGGCGAACCAGCGCCTCTCGATCAGTCGCACCCTCCAGAGCCTCGCCGGCCAACCCGTCGAGTTCCCGGTCAAGACCCGCACCAGCCGCCGCTGCATCGACCTCGACGACCAGACCATGGACGTCCTCGCCCGGTGGCGTCGACGCCTCTCCCGCGATGGACTACCCCACGACGCCGACGACTGGGTGTTCGTGAACCCCAGCGGACGGTTCGTGAACCCCGAGTCGATCAGCCAGCTCTTCGGTCGCCTCCAGGGTGGCCTACCGGAGCTCACCAGGATCCGGTTCCACGATCTGGGGCACACCCACGCCTCGCTGCTGATCATGGACGGCGTACCAGTCAAGGTCGTCAGCGAGCGCCTCGGCCACGCCAACGTCGCGTTCACCATGCACACCTACCAGCACCTCCTCCCCGGCATGAGCGCGGCCGCCGCCCGGCAGTTCGCCGCCCTCCTCGCCGCCCACAGCCGGTAGACGTCTACCGGCCCACCCCACCACGAAACCGCAGGTCACCGACACCGGCCGACTCCGGGCCGGTAGACGACCCGGTAGACGCGCCCCCGAAGAGCAGAAGACCCCACTCCGAAAAGTGGGGCCTGAACTGCCGATTTCGTTGGTGGCGGGGGCAGGATTTGAACCTGCGACCTTCGGGTTATGAGCGGATGGTCAGGCTCGATTCCCGTCCTGTCCTGTGCCTTCCAGTACCTCTGTGCTGGGCTTTCGCGCATTCGACGTGCCAGTCCGTACCACTGCGGACCAGCCAATCCCAGCCCGCGGTGTAGAAGAGAGTGTAGAAGTCTTGCGTTGCCCGCGGCGGCCGGACTTTGGGTCGCTCGTCGTTCGCCGAGGCGACGAGTTCGGGAATGTCGGCGGTCGCAGGTCACTGGTCAGGCGGGCGGATGAACCGAGACGGGTCCGCGGTGAACTCCTCGTGGCAGTGGGTGGAGCAGAACCACCACCTGGTGCCGTCGAGGATCGTGGTGGGGTTGCCGGCGGGTTCAACGGCCATGCCGCAGACGGGGTCGGTGACCATGCTGGCGAGTTCACGGAAGGTGCCGTCTTCGAGCCAGAGGATCCGGTCGGCGACCTCGCGGAGACGGTCGTCGTGGCTGACGATGACGATGCTGCGTCCGTCTTCTTCGGCGAGGCGGCGGAGGAGTCGGGCGATCTCACGCCCGTGACCGGAGTCGAGGTTGGCGGTGGGCTCGTCGGCCAGAAGGACGGTGGGGTTGTTGGCGAGGGCGCGGGCTATGGCGACTCGTTGCTTCTCGCCGCCGGAGAGCTGGTCGGGTCGGAAGTCGAGGCGTTCGGTGAGCCCGACGCGGTCGAGGAGGTCGGTGGCGCGGTGGTGGGCGTCGCGGCCGACGGTGCCCGCGATGTTGCAGGCGAGCTCGACGTTCTCGCGGGCGGTGAGGGCGGAGAGGAGGTTGAAGTCCTGGAAGATGAATCCGAGGTGGGTTGCTCGGAGCGCTGGGAGGCGGCGCTCGGGCGCGGTGGCGAGGTCGATCCCGTCGATGAGGACCGAGCCGCTCGTTGGGCGGAGCATGGCACCGAGCATGAGCAGCAGGGTGGTCTTGCCGCTGCCGGAAGGCCCCATGACGAGGACGACTTCGCCGGCGTTGATGTCTAGGTCGATGTCGTTGACGGCGTGAACGGCGAGGCCGCCTTGGCCGAAGGTCTTGGTGAGGTGATGCACCGAGATCGCCGATGGCGGCGTGGTCGTGTCGGTGGGGGTCGTGCTCATGGTCATGGCCTCCGGAAGGCGGTGGAGGGATCGACGCGCAGGACGCGGCGCAGCGGGATGAGCGAAGCAAGTGCACCGACGGCGAGGGCGGTGATGCCGGTGCGAACGATGCTTGCAGGCTCGATGGCGACCTCGACGTTGGGGGTGGCTGCGCCGATGGCGGCGCCGAGCAGCATCGACACGACGACTGCGACGGCGAGGGCGAGGGTGACGGACCAGGCGGCTTGGGCGGCGACGGTGAGCGCGAGGCGGGTGGTGCCGGCGCCGAGGGCCTTGAGGATCCCGTACTCGCGGAGCTTGGTCAGGGTGGCGGTGAACACGGTGAGGCCGGTGACCGCGAGGGCGATGACGAAGCCGATGACGGTGACGATCTTCATGACGTCGGCGGCCATGTCACGGACGACGTTGGCTTCTTGGCGGGCGAACTCGGCGCGGGTCTGCACGGTGGTGTCGGGCAGCGCTTCGGCGATGCGCTGGGCCAGGGTGTCGGCGTTGACGCCGGGTTGGGCGCCGGCGAGCACGTAGGCGACGGTGTCTCCTCGAAGGGCGGCGAAGTCCTGGGTGCGTACGTAGACGGTCGTGTTGACGATGTTGGTGCCGTCGGTGGACAGTCCGCTCACCAGCATCGGCTCGGGCGATCCCAGGATCGAGACGGTGTCGCCGACCTCGATGCCAAGTTCGTTTGCGGCGGTGTCGTCGACGAGGGCCTCGCCGGGTCCGGGCGCTCGGCCGGCGGCGAGGCTGCGAGGTCCGCCGCGGCCGGTGTTGGTGTCGTAGCCGAGGACGTAGGTGGTGAGCTGCCCGCCGTCGGGCGCTTCGAGGATGCTGGTGGTGTAGCGCAGCCCTTCGGCCCAGGCCACGCCGTCCACGGCGGCGACGGCGTCGACGGTGGCGGGGGGGAGGGCCGATTGGGTCATGTGCATGGTGCGGACGTCGCGTTGGGCGACGAACACGTCGGCGGGTGAGTTGCGCATGTAGGCGTTGACCTGCTGCATGGCGCCGGCGAACACGCCGTCGAGGATCAGGACCAGTACCAACGAGGCGGCGACGCCGCCGACGGCGAGCAGGGCGCGGCGGCGGTCCTGGAAGAGGTTCTTGCGGGCGAGGGGGATGCGGCCGGTCATCATCCACTCCGATACGCAGCGGCGGGTTCGAGACGGGCGAGTCGCCGAGCCGGGACGATGGCGGCGACCAGTCCCATCACCAGCGCCGCAGCTGCGGCGCGGCCGACGCTGCCGGTCGTCGCGAGGATCACGAACTGGGGCCGGGCCCAGCCGATGAGGGCCCGGCCGACCATGAACAGCAGTCCGCCGGCGACGAGGCCGGACGCGGCGATGAGCAGCGACTGCTCGACGGCAAGGCTGACGAGCTGGACGGCTCGGGCGCCCATGGCCTTGACGATGCCGTATTCACGGCGACGGTCGACGATGGCCGTGTACGCCGTGAGGGCGATGACGATGCTCCCGATGGCGAAGGCGACCGCACGCATGACCGCGATGGGAACGCGGTAGGCGCGGGCCATGAGATCGAGGTCGGCGCGGGCGAGCTGGTCACGGTCGAGGACCGACAAGCCGGTGGCTTCGAGCCGATCCCGGACCGCGGCCGGGTCGTCGGTGCCGGCGAGCACGAAGCTGGTGGTCCCCGGGGAGCTCAGCAGCCGGTCCGTCGCGGCGTGGGTCATGAACACGAAGGAGGCCATGAACGCGTCGGTGGTGGTGCCGACGACGGTGAACGAGCGGCCCATGATCTCGAGGGGGTCACCGACGTCGATGCCGTGGCGGCGGGCCATGACGCTGCCGATGGCGACCTCATCGTCGGCGCTGGGAGCCCGACCCTGCCGGAGCTCCCAAGGCCCGCCCCGGTCACCGGGGGTGGACCCGATGACGTAGGTGGCGACCTTGGTGTCGTGGAGCTCGACGATGGAGAAGAAGCCACGCACGCCGGCGGCCCAGTCGACGTCGGGATCGGCACGGACCGCGTCCACCGTGTCGGCGGGGATGACGCTGACGGCGCCGAAGAAGTTGCGGGTGCCGGGCTGGGCGACGTACAGGTCGGCGCCGACGTTGTCCTCGTACGTGGTGATGTTGGCTTGGATCCCGGCCCACAACCCATCGAGCAGCAGGATGAGCATGATCGCCATGCCGACCCCCAAGGCGCTGGCGGCGAGGCGACGTGGTTCGGCGAGGAGGTTGCGCCGTGCCAGGGGCACCCGGCGATGGATGACGGCCTTCCCTGGAACCGGCATGGCGACCTCCTCGGACGCCCTCACACTGCTCCTTGATACCCCATGGGGGTAGGGACCTTCGTCCCTATCGTCGGGCGCTCACGAGGCGCACGATCGAGGTGTCAAGGAGGTCATCTCATGAAGAACCTGCACTACGGCCATTGCCTCATCGGCGTCGCCGTCGCCGTCGTCCTGCTCGTCGCGCTCGGCGTGAAGGCCAGCACCGTCGGCTTCCTCGCCGTCGTCTTGGCCTGCCCCCTGATGATGTTCGTGATGATGAAGATGATGATGGGCCACCAGTCCGCGTCGTCTCACCACGACGATCGCCCTGTCGATCAGGGCCAGGAGCGCTGATCTCGATGCGGGGCTACACCCTCGAGAAGGACGCCTACCGGGCCCGGCTGCGCAAGATCGAGGGACAGGTCCGAGGCCTGCAGCGCCTCATCGATGAGGACACCTACTGCATCGACGTCCTCACCCAGATCGCCTCGGTCCGCTCCGCCCTCGACCAGGTCGCCCTCGGGCTCGTCGACCAACACCTCCACCACTGTGTGATCGATGCCATGACCGCCGATCCCGAAGAGGGCAGCCAACGCCTCGACGAGGCAACCCTCGCCGTCAAGCGGCTGCTCCGGATGTGAGAGGAGGGAAGAACAATGAAGACACCCGATGAGTCCGTCTCGATCCCCCAGCATGTGTGCACGATCAAGGATCCCCGCTTGGCCAACGGTGTGCTCATCGCACTCGTCGGCTTCAGCATCGCAGGCGCGGTGTGGCTCGTATCCGCGATGCTCGCCGGGCCCTGGCTCGCTGACACCTTGCTCGTCGAGGGCGCCGTCGCCTCCACGATGGTGCTCGCAGCATCATTGACAGCCTGGTCGCTGAGCCGCGCGCTCGGGTGCGGCAGATGCCACACGCCGCAGTGTCGGTGCACGTGACCTGGGTCTCCTGGCCGTTCAACGCCGACCCGAGGACGTGACTGCGGCGCGCTTCCGCCCGTCGCAGCCACGCAGGCGGATCCACGTCGACGTTGGCTCTCGATCATCGTTGCGGCGAACCGATCGCGGGTAGAGGTCCATCGACCCTCTATCCGACAGGAGACGAACCCATGGCCACCCCCACATCGACGAAGCCATCGACCAGCCACGACCAGACGACGGACGGATCCGGCGATCACGGCGACGAGCAGTCCACATCGGGTGGTCTAACCGACGAGCAGCGCACCTACCTGCGGTTCGGGGCCATGATCCTCACGTCGATGGTGCTCATGTACTTCGTGATGTTCACCGGGTCGTGGGAGCTGAGCCACGTCCGCTTCAGCCAGAGCCGGGTCTTCATGGCCATCACCATGGGCGGCACCATGGGCTTGGTCATGCTGGGCTGGATGTTGAACATGTACAGCAACGTCAAGGGCAACATCGCCATCGTCGTGGTCAGTCTGCTGCTGCTCGGGGGCGGCATCGCCTTGGATCGCAGCCAGGCCACCGTCGGTGACGTGTCGTTCCTGCGGGCGATGATCCCGCACCACTCGCTGGCCATCACCCGCTCGGAACGGTTCAACAACGACGACATCCGAGTGTGCGAACTGGCGGTGGAGATCAGCGAGGCGCAGCGCCGTGAGATCCTCGAGATGGAGTGGCTGATCGACGACATCGACCAGAACGGGGCAGCCACCACACGAGACGAGGCCCGGCAGCGAGCGGTCCCGGACTTCGAGGTGGCCGCTGAGCGGGAGTGCAACGGCGGCTGACGCTACGGTCGAACGGATGGGCCCGGCACCGACCCGTCGGCGTTCGCCGACATTGACCATCGCGGTGTGGGTGCTCGTGGCGCTGGCCGCCGGAGCGTGCTCCAGCGACGACTCGACAGCCCGAGGCGGAGATTCCTCGGGTGGCGCAGAGCTGTACGGACAGTCGTGCGCGTCCTGCCACGGCGCCGACCTCCGCGGCACCGACCAGGGCCCGTCGCACCTGTCGCAGGTCTACGCACCCGACCACCACCCCGACGCGTCGTTCCGAGCCGCGGTGACCCAGGGGTCGACGGCCCATCACTGGAACTTCGGGGACATGCCGCCCGTCGAGGGACTCAGCGACGAGGAGATCGACCTGATCATCGCCTACGTGCGCGAGCAGCAGGAGATCCACGGACTCGACCCCTACCCGCCCGGCTGATCCGATCGGATCCGGTGTCGACGATGGTGTTGGGCCATGACCGCGACGCAGACACCGGCGCCGACGGTGCCGAGGGCGATGGCGGCGGCAGGACCGACCGCGACGCCGAGGACCGTGGTGAGCACGATGATGAGCAGCATCGGCCCCGCACAACAGACGGCCAACGCGACGAGCAGACCGCGATCGGACCGATCCGTCCCGGCACCGGATGGGTCGGTCATGACGCCACCGCCTTCTCGGCGGCCTGTGGGGCGGGTCGGTCAGCGAGCTCCGGAGGGCGGAGCTCGACGCGGCGGAGGAGCTGTGCGTTGAGGGCCACGACGATGGTGGAGACGCTCATCAGCACGGCTGCGAGCGCCGGTGGCATGTTGATGCCCGCCCACGCGAGGGCACCGGCGGCGACCGGGATGGCGAGCACGTTGTACCCGGCCGCCCACCAGAGGTTCTGGAGGCTCTTGCGGTAGGCGGCTTTGGAGAGCCGGATGGTGCTGACCACAGCTCGTGGATCGGAGCTGGCGAGGATGAGCCCGGCGGATTCGATGGCGACGTCGGTGCCTGCCCCGATGGCGATGCCGACGTCGGCACGCGCCAGGGCCGGAGCGTCGTTGACGCCGTCGCCGACCATGGCCACCTTGAGGCGTCGGGCCTGGAGTTCGGCGACCTTGGCGTCCTTGTCCTCGGGGAGCACCTCGGCCATGACCTCGTCGACGCCGAGGTCGGCGCCGACGGCGTCGGCGACCTGTCGGGCGTCGCCGGTGATCATCACCACGCGCCGGTTCATGGCCTGCAGCTCGGTGACGGCCGCTCTCGCCTCGGGGCGGACCTCGTCCTCCAAGGCGATGCCACCGATGATGACGTCACCTCGGGCCAGGTACAGCACCGACGATCCGCGGTCCTTCCAGGTCGTGGACCAGTCGGACAGTTCGTCCGGTTCGGTGAGCGACAACTCGCGCACCATGTTGGGGCCACCGACGGTGTAGGTGTCGCCGTCGATGGTGGCCTCGACCCCGCGACCGGTGATCGACCGGAAGTCGCGCGCCGTGGCGGTGTCGCCGCGGTCGTGGGCGGCGGTCACGATGGCCCGGGCGAGGGGGTGTTCGCTGTCGGACTCGACGCCACCGGCGAGACGTAGGACCTCGTCCTCGTTGATCCCGGCGCCGGCGACGCCGACGACGGTGTGGGCACCCTTGGTGAGGGTGCCGGTCTTGTCGAACAGGAACGCATCGACGGTGCGGCTTTGCTCGAGCGCGAGTCGGTCCTTCACCAGGATCCCGTTTCGGGCGGCCATCGCCGAGGAGATCGAGGTGGTCAGCGGGATCGCCAGACCGAGGGCGTGGGGGCAGGAGATGACCAGCACGGTGACGACACGGGTGACCGCCTCATCGGTGTCACCGAGGGCAACCCACACCACGCCGGTGACAGCGGCGGCGCCGGTGGCGACGTAGAACAGCAGCGCGGCGGCACGATCGGCCAGGACCTGGGCCCGGGACTGCGACGACTGGGCCTCGGCCACCAGCCGCTGGATGCCGGCGAGTGCGGTCTCCTCCCCCACCGCGTCGACTCGGACCCGGATGGCCGAGTCGGTCGAGACGGTCCCGGCGACGACGCGGTCACCGGTGTCCTTGGCGACGGGCTTCGACTCGCCGGTGATCATCGACTCGTCCAGTTCAGCGGAGCCGTCCACGATCTCGCCGTCAGCCGGAACCCGGGCCCCGGAGCGGACAAGCACCACGTCACCGGGTTGCAGGTCGTCGATCGCGACCGGCTCGACGGTGCCGTCAGGTCCCACCCGTTCGGCTTCGTCAGGCAGCAGCGCAGCCAAGGCGGCGAGCGCGTCTTGGGCTTGGCCGAGTGCGCGCATCTCCTGCCAGTGACCCAAGAGCATGATCGTGACCAGGGCGGCCAGCTCCCACCAGAAGTCCAGATCGAACGCGTCGAGGGAGGTGGCCATCGACGCGACGTAGGCGACAGTGATCGCCATGGCGATCAGCAGCATCATCCCCGGCTGGCGGTCCTTCAGCTCCCGTCGGCCGCCCTCGAGGAACGGCCAGCCGCCCCAGAAGAAGATCACCGACCCGAGGACCGGACCGACCCACTCCATCCCTGGGAAGTCGAGCTCGTAGCCGAACCAGTCCATGACCATGTGGCTGGTGGCGACCACCGGGATCGTCATGACCAGGCACCACCAGAACCGACGGCGGAACGCCTCGGTGTGGTGCCCGGCGTGCTTGCCGGCGGTGTGGCCGCCGTGACCACCCTCGCCACGTCGAACTTCGTGACCGGCGTGGTGGTGGTCGGGTCCGTGACCGTCGCTGCTGGTGTGATCGGCGGCGGTGTCGCTGTCGGTGTGGTGCTGTTCGGGTGCCATATCGGGGCCTCCGCTGCTCGGGTTCATGATGCCGCGAGGTGCGGCTCGTCGTCGTTGGTCGGTGGTGCAGCCCGTCGCTCCCTTTGGTGGAGTACGGCCAAGGCCACGATCGAGGCGGCGATGGCCAGGAGGCTGACCCAGATGTTCACCCGCAGCCCGGCGAGGCGGGTGGCGTCGTCGATGCGCAGCGCCTCGACCCACAGTCGACCGAGGCCGTAGCCGCCCACATACAGGGCGAACAGGGTCCCGGGCGGGGCGCCGGGACGGCGGCGCTCGTAGAGCACCAGCAGCCCGGCGAGGGCGAGGTTCCACAGCGCCTCGTAGAGGAACGTGGGGTGGAAGGTGGCGAACCGCTCGTAGCTGTCGGGACGGTGGGCGACGTCGACGCGCAGCCCCCAGGGCAGGTTGGTGGGCCGGCCGAAGAGCTCCTGGTTGAACCAGTTGCCCAGCCGGCCGATGGCCTGGGCGATCGGGATGGCGGGGGCCACCACGTCGAGCAGCTGTGCGGCCGGCAGCCCTCGGCGGCGGGCCAGGACCACCCCGGTGACCACGCCGGCCAGCAGCCCACCGGGGATGCCGAGGCCGCCCTCCCACACGGCGAAGGCGTGCAGCCAGCGGCCCTGGAACCGGTCGTAGTCGGTGAGCACGTGGTAGGCCCGGGCGCCGATGAGGCCGGCGATCACCGACCACGTCGCAAGGTAGGAGATGTCGGCGGGGTTGCCGCCGCGGGTCGCCCAGCGACGCTGGGCGACCCACACCCCCACCAACACCCCGAACGCGATGGCGAGCCCGTAGGCCCGCAGCTGCAGCGGCCCGATGCCGATGGCGTTCTCCGGCGGGCTCGGTATCGCCCCCACCAGGAGGGCGACGCTCACGGCTCCTCCACCACCAGGGTGCCCTCCATGCCGGCCTCGCGGTGGCCGGCAACGGTGCAGTAGAAGGTGTACTCCCCCGGCTCGTCGGCCCGCAGGCCGCCTTCGGCGGTCTCGCCACCGTCGGCGGCGACGTGCACGTCGATGTCGTCGATGGTGAAGTCGTGCAAGAGGTCATCGGAGCTCAACACGATGGCGACGTCTTCACCGGCGGTGACGGTGATCTCGTCGGGGTCGAACTCGAAGGACGTGGCCTCGACCTCGACGCGTCGTGCGCCGGGCGCGACGGGCGTGGACTCGTCGTGGCCGTCCATGCCGCCCATGTCTTCGTCCATCTGACCGGGCATCGAGCCCATCGGGTCGTCGGTGGAGGCGTCGTCGTCGCCGCAGGCGGCGAGGACCAGGGAGAGGGTGAGCAGGGACAGCACAACAGCAATGAGGGATCGGCGCATGAGCGCGCTCCTTTCGAGAGAACGGATGTGGCGGTGCGCGGGCGCGCACCGGGTTGTTCAGGTGAAAGGGCGCTTCAACAGCGCATGACCGACAGCCGGACCCACGCCGGGTCTGGCGGCCGTTGCGACTCGACCAGGCCACCGGCGGCCCGTTCGAGGGTGGCGGCGAGGGCCGTGATCAGCCCGCCGCCCAGGCGGCGTCGGGCCAAGCCGATGCCGACGATGGTGGTGATGATGGCCATGCACGCGGCCATCACGTGCCCGGCCAGGCAGTCGAGGCAGTGACCGTCCTCGGGCACCGACGCGGAGGCATCGAGGTGCACGCCGGGCTCGGTGTGGGCGTGGGCGTCGACCGCGGGCGCCGCCGTCGCGGCGGCCGGGCTGTGGTGATCTCCGGCGCCGGCGTCGAGGCCGTGCATCAGCAGGAGCGCGCCGACCAGCATGGGCAGGACCAGGAGCCAGGTCCAGCGGGGCAGGCGCGTCGGCATCACGATCGACCGTACCGTCCGCGATGGCCCCCGGTCCTGTCGCCGCCCCGGCAGGCGGTGGCGGTCATGAGCGCAACAGCCGTTCGAAGGCGGTCATGGCCTCGTTGACCATGTCGTCTGGCGATTCGGTGCCGTCGCGTCCTTCGGCGTGGGTGACGCAGTGGCGGACGTGTTCGTCGAGGAGCCCGAGGGCGACGCTCTGGAGGGCCTTGGTGACCGCCGAGATCTGGGTGAGGACGTCGATGCAGTAGGTGTCCTCGTCGATCATCCGCTGCAGCCCACGGACCTGGCCTTCGATGCGCCGCAGCCGGGCCTGGTAGTCGTCCTTGCCTATCGAGTAGCCGCGCATCGGTCCTCCTGGAGTCGAATGGGTCGTTCCATCGTGGCGGGTCGCCGGTCGTCGTAGAGCGACCGGGCCGCGACGGCGATGGTGAGGATCTCGCCGATGAGCGCGACGAGATGTCGGGCCCGCTCCAGGTGCCCGGGTCTGCCGGGATCGACGTTCATGGAACGAGGTTCCCGATGCGGTCCTCGATGGCTTGGCGGCGGATGACGTTGACCAGCCGCTCTCGTTCCTCCCCGCCGTCGAAGACGACGAGGGTGGGGATGCTCCGCACCCCGTAGCGGGCCGCGGTGTGCGGGTTGGCTTCGACGTCGAGCTTCACGATCCGGATGCGGTCGCCCCAGAGCTCGGCGAGCTCGTCGAGGACGGGGTCGAGGAGCTGGCAGGGCCGGCACCAGTCGGCGTGGAAGTCGACCAGGACGGGGCCGTCGGCGCGCAGCACGTCGAAGGTGAAGCGGCCGTCGGTGGTGGTTCGGGGGCGGGTCATCGGTGCTCCCTGCGGTCGGCCTTGAACCGGCGGAGCCGGAGGCTGTTGGTGACGACGAACACGCTGGAGAAGGCCATGGCGGCGCCGGCGACGAGCGGGTTGAGGAGCCCGGCGGCGGCGAGGGGGATGGCGGCGACGTTGTACGCGAAGGCCCAGAACAGGTTCGTCTTGATCGTTCCGAGGGTGCGGCGGGAGAGCCGGATGGCGTCGGCGGCGGCTCGAAGGTCGCCGCTGACGAGGGTGATGTCGGAGGCTTCGATGGCGACGTCGGTGCCGGTGCCCATGGCGAGGCCGAGGTCGGCCTGGGCGAGGGCGGCGGCATCGTTGACGCCGTCGCCGGCCATGGCCACCACCCGTCCCTCGTCCTGGAGGCGCTGGACGACGGCGACCTTGTCGGCGGGGAGGACCTCGGCGACGACCTCGTCGATGCCGACCTGGGCAGCGACGGCCCGGGCGGCCCGCTGGTTGTCACCCGTGAGCAGCACCGGGGTCAACCCGAGCGCCCGCAGCTGCGCGATGGCGTCGGCAGAGCTGTCCTTGACGGTGTCGGCCACCACGAGGACGCCGCGGGCCTGGCCGTCCCAGCCGACGACGATGGCGGTGCGGCCCTCGTCCTCGGCCTCCTGCTTGACGGCGAGGAGGTCGGCGGTCAGGTGCTGGGACCAGTCGGCGAGGAACGCCTCGCGGCCGGCGATGACGGCGTGGCCGTCGATGACGCCCTGGACGCCGAGGCCCTGGGTGCTGGCGAACGACTCGACCGGGGCGAGGTCGATGCCGCGTTGGCGGGCGCCGTCGGCCACGGCGCGGCCGATGGGGTGCTCGCTGGCGTCCTCGAGGCTCCCGGCCAGGAACAGGAGCTCGGTCTCGTCGACGCCGTCGGCGGGGTGGACGGAGGCGAGGCTCATGTGGCCGGTGGTGACGGTGCCGGTCTTGTCCAGCACGATGGTGTCGACCTGGCGGGTGGATTCGAGGATCTCGGGGCCCTTGATCAGCACCCCGAGCTGGGCGCCCCGGCCGGTGCCGACCATGAGGGCGGTGGGGGTGGCCAGACCGAGGGCGCAGGGGCAGGCGATGATGAGCACCGCGACCGCAGCGGTGAAGGCCTCGGTCGCTCCGGCCCCCGAACCGAGCCAGAACCCGAGCGTGGCGACCGCCAGCAGGATCACGATCGGGACGAACACGGCCGAGACCCGGTCGGCGAGGCGCTGGACGGGGGCCTTGCCGTTCTGGGCGTCGGTCACGAGCCGGGCGATCTGCGACAAGGCGGTGTCGGCACCGACGCGGGTGGCGCGCACCACGAGGCGGCCGCCGGCGTTGACGGTGGCGCCGGTGACGTCGTCGCCCGGTCCGACCTCGACGGGGACGCTCTCGCCGGTGAGCAGCGAGGCGTCGATGGCCGAGGTGCCGTCCTCGACGATCCCGTCGGTGGCGACCTTCTCGCCGGGGCGGACCACGAACCGGTCCCCCACCACGAGCTGGTCGATCGGGACCCGCACCTCGAGGTCGTCGCGGAGCACGGCGACGTCCTTGGCGCCCAGCTCCAACAGGGCCTTGAGGGCGGCGCCGGAGCGGCGCTTGGCACGGGCCTCGAAGTAGCGGCCGGCGAGGATGAACACCGTGACGCCGGCGGCGACCTCGAGGTAGATCTCGTGCTGACCGCCGCCTCGTTCGATGGAGAGGTCGAAGCCCATCCGCATCGACGGGTCACCGGCCTCGCCGAGGAACAGGGCGTAGAGCGACCAGCCCAGCGCGGCGATGGTGCCCACCGAGATGAGGGTGTCCATCGTGGCCGTGCCGTGGCGGAGGTTGGTCCACGCGGCCCGGTGGAACGGGAACGCACCCCAGACCACCACCGGAGCAGCGAGGGTGAGCGAGAGCCACTGCCAGTGGTCGAATTGCAGAGCGGGGACCATCGACAGCAACAGGACCGGCAGGGTCAGGGCGGTCGAGATGGCGAGGCGATCGCGAAGGCGGCGGGTCGGGTCATCCCGCTCCTCGCCCGCCCCTGCCCCCGCGGTCTCGGTCGCGGTGGCCGGGAGGTGGGCGGTGTACCCCGCAGCCTCGACCTCGGCGACCAACTCGGCCGGTTCGGTCCCCTCGGGGAACGTGACCTGGGCCTGCTCGGTGGCGTAGTTCACCGTTGCGGTCACGCCGTCGAGCTTGTTGAGGCGCCGCTCGATGCGTGCGGCGCACGACGCGCAGGTCATGCCCTCGATGGCCAGGTCGATCCGCTGGCCCGCGGGTCCCTCGGTCTCGGGGGTGGTACTGGTGATGGTGCTCATCAGTGGCCCTCGCCGTCGGTGTGGCCGTGATCGGCGGCTGTGGGGGGTGTGGTCGTCGGGTCGGCGTCGATGTCGACGGTGAAGGCGGCCGTGCGGACCTGCCCGTCGACGGAGAAGTCGAAGAACAGCCGGTAGCGACCCGCCGCCGGCTCGGCGATGCCGAAGGAGACCGGGCCGTCGCCGTCGGTGGGGTGGACGTGGAGATAGCCGAGATCCTCGGCGTCGATGGCCACCAGGTGGCCGCGGGCGCCGAGGTAGGGGTCGGGCTCCACGAGGGCGCCGTCACGACGAACCGACAGCGCCGCGGTGAGGCCGGCGGTCGTCGGGGTCAGGTCGAGGGTGACGGACAGGTCGTCGACGATCGTGGTGCCGGCCGGGTCGGGCAGGGTGCGTCCCGTCGCCGTCCCGGGTACGACGAGGTCGACGGTGAGGACCAGGTCGGGGCCGTCTGTGGGGACGGTGTCGGCGATGACCCGGTACCCACCCGGCTCGAGGGCGGGGAGCTCGACAGACCAGGTCCCGTCGGCAAGCTGGGGGTGCAGGTGGGCGTAATCGCCCAGGTCGTTCGAGACGACGATGAGGTGCATGGGTCGGTCGTGGCGGTCCTCGAACCCGGTGACCGTGACGCCGGCCGGGTCGAGCACCCGGAAGGTGAACCGCTGGGGCTCTCCTGCGGCGATGACCGTGGTGGGGGCGTCGATCCGGTAGTCCGCTGCGGCGGCGGGCTGGTCGCCGTGGCCAGTATGGGTGGTTGGGGTGAGGGTGGTGGAAGGCATGGGGGACTCCTCGTGATCGGAGTGGACGTTCGGGGTGGGGGCCGGGCCGGCGGCGGCGCCAAGGGCGGCGCCTCCGCCGAGGGCGACGACGGCCGCGAGGCCGAAGGCCGCCAGCCGGGCCGGGGTGGTCATGTGACGACCTCGTAGCTGGCTTCCTCGACCGCCGAGCGGACGGCGTCGGGGTCGACAGGCGTGTCGGAGGTGACGGTGAGCCGGCCCGAGGCGAGGTCGACATCGACGGCGGTGACGCCGTCGATGCTCGACACCTCGGCCTGGACTGAGCTGACGCAGTGCCCGCAGGTCATGCCCGCGACCTGGAAGGTGGAGGTGGTTGCCATGGTGGTCTCTCCTGTGTGGTGGTTCACGGCGTGGCCGTGCGGTTGGTGGTGGTGGTTCGGCGCACGGCGGAGGCGATGCCCGCGCCGCCTGCGATCGCGGCGAGCGAGCCGAGCGTCTGGAATGGACCGAACGCGACGCCCAGGAACCCGATCAGCGGACCCGACGCCCCATAGGTGACACGGGCCCAGCGCGGCGTTCCGTCGATCGCTGCCGCGGCTCGGGCGAGCAGGATCGACGCGACCGAGAACAGCACGGCGCCGCCGATCAGGGTGACGAAGGTGGGGATGCCGTAGACGTCGTCGTAGACGGCGGAAGCTCCTGCGTCGCCTTGGAGCTCGAGATGGCCGATGGCGGGCTGGGCGAAGGCGGCGACGCCGAATCCGGCGATCAACCCTGCCGAGCCCAGGACTGTGAGAGCGAAGCTCCAGACTGCTGGGCGGGTTCGGTAGCCCGTGGTGAGGATCGCTCCGGCTAGCGCCGCGACCCCGAGGGTGTTCAGTGTGAGGCCGAGGATGCTGCCCAGGAGGTGCTTGGCGAGGAACTCGTCCGTGCTCACGAAGCGGGCCCACGACGTGAACTCGGTGGTCGGGTCGGGCTGGTGGGTGATCGTCGCCCACAACGTGAGCAGCCCGAACACCGGGAGCAGCCACACCCCGTTGCGGAGATGGCGCAGGTCGACCGCCGGGCGCACTTCGATCGAATCGGCAGACATCGTCGTGGTCATCGGTCGTTCCCTTTGCCAGAGCGACCGGGTGGCCGCTGTGCTAGATACCATACCCCCCTAGGGTACCTTGTCAAGCGCGATCGACCGTCCTCCCTGAAGCGGTGACATCCCGGATGCAGGGACGTGTCGTCCGCCGGTCCGCACTACGCCCTGTCGTCGACGGGAGGAGCCGGGGCTCACAGGATCGGGGTTCGACCGCTACGTTGCCGCGATGGAGCTGACGTCACTGCGCATGAAAACGCTGCCTGTATGGCGGGTGGCAGTGGCCGTTCTGGCGGCCCTCGCAGTGACCGCATCCTGCTCGGGCGACGACTCGCCCCCAGCGGCGAGCGACGGCGGAGCCGGCGCGGAGTTCTACGCACAGTCATGTGCGTCCTGCCACGGCAGTGATCTGCGCGGCACCGACCTGGGACCACCCCATCTCTCTCAGGTGTACGCGCCGGATCACCATCCCGACGAGGCGTTCCGAGCCGCGATCACCCAGGGCTCCCGGGCCCACCACTGGGAGTTCGGTGACATGGCACCGGTCGGGGGCCTCAGCGACGAGGAGATCGACCTGGTGATCGCCTACGTCCGCGAGCAACAGGAGTTCCACGGCCTCGAGCCCTACCCGCCGCGGTGAGGCGCTTCACGGACCAAAGGCTCAGGACCCGCCCATCATCGGACCGTCGCGCATCCACTGGTCCCAGTCGCCCATGTGGTCGCCCATCCAGTCGACCATCTGGTCGCACCACTCGGCGCTGCCGTTCGTGGCAGTGGGGTTGTCGGCCATCCACTGCTGGCAGGTGTCGCGCATCGAGTCGGGGTCCTGCCACATCATCGACCCCATCATCATTCCGTCTTGGCGCTGGCCCATCCGGCCGTTCATCCAGTCGGTCATGGAGCTGCACCACCCGTCGCCAGGACCGTCGGCGCCCTGGTAGCTGTCGGCCCACTGTTGGCACCCTTGGTGCATCCAGCCGATCTGGGCGGTGTCGTAGGCGGGGCCGTCATCACGGTTGGCGATGACCGCCGCGGCGACGCCGCCGACGGCGAGGACGGCGACGACGACCGCCAGCACGATCCATCGGCGGGCGGTGCGGTTCGAGGCCGTGCGGGCCGGTGGGCTCCTGCTCGGTGGGTTCCACGTCGAGGTCTTCCATGGATCCACGATCCTCCCGGGTGGCGGCGGGGCACAAGGGACCTTGGGCCTTGCGCGGGGCGCCGACCGGGGGTTTGTGGCAACGGGCCCGCCGAGCGGTCAGACGGCCCGGCTGCGGCCGAGGCCAGGCAGGAACCGGCCGGCGGTGGCGGTGTAGCGCTCGTAGTCGGGGCCGTGGACGGTGCGCAGGTAGGGCTCCTCCACGAGGCGGACCTGGACCTCCAGCGCGGCGAACAGGGCGGCCAGTCCGGCGAGTGAGATGACGTTGCCGACCATGAGGGTGAGGCCGAGGGCGGTGACGAGCATGGCGGTGAAGATCGGGTTGCGGACCAGGGCGAATATCCCGCCGGTGACCAGGCCTGTGCGGTCGGCGGGATCGACGCCGATGCGCCACGACGCCCCCATCCGCATCTGTGCGGCAGTCGTCGCCACGATCCCTGCGACGGCGAGCGCCAGGCCGACGACCTGCACCGTGGCGTCGTCCAGCGGCGCGATCGGGTCCAGCCCGGCGAGCCCGGCGATCGGTGCGGCGAACCCGGCGACCAGGGCGGCGACGAAGCCGAGCTTCGCCCACCACTGGGTGGTACCGGCCTCGGCGTGGAGACGCAGCCCGGTGTCGCCGGTCTGGCGCCACTGCACCCAGGTCCGCCAACCGAACGCGATCGCCGCGAACGCCACGTAGAGCACGAGCGCCAACACCGTCATCACCAATCTCCGTCCCGAACGACTTGTCTCATCGGCCTCGGACGGTATCATCGGTCTATGCCGATGCAAAGTGGTGCGGTCAGCGCCGATGAGCGCAGCGACATCGATGTCGCCGCCCAGATGTTCCGAGGGTTCGGCGATCCGACCCGCCTGGCGATCCTCACCGAGCTGCTCGCCGGGGAGCAGCGCGTGGTCGATCTCGTCGCCGCGGTGGGTGGGTCGCAGTCGAACGTGTCCGGCCACCTGGCGTGCCTCAAGGAGTGCGGCCTGGTGCTGGACCGCCCCCAAGGCCGCGCCGTGCACTACCGGCTGGCCAGCCCAGCGGTCGTGGACCTGCTGCGCCAGGCCGAGGTCCTGCTCGGTGAGATCGGCGAGAACGTGGCGCTGTGCCGCAACCACCGGATGCCGCGATGAGCGCCCCGGCCACCCCCGACACCCACCAGACCCACGGCCCCGACCGGCTGCTCCCGGGGCTGGTCGCGTCGCAAGAGGTGCGGTGGTCCGCGACCAGCGGCCTGCTCATCGCAGCCGGCTACCTGGCCGGGCCGCTGGGCGCGCCGGGTGTCGTGTCGACAGCGCTGTTCGTGGCGGCGGCGGTGGTCGGCGCCCGGTTCTTCGCCGCCGAGGCGGTCGAGGAGCTCGTGTCCGAGCGCGAGATCGGCATCGAGCTGTTGATGACCGTCGCGGCGGTGATCGCCGGCGCGCTCGGCGCCTGGTCCGAAGCCGCCGCGTTGGCGTTCCTGTACTCGATCAGCGAGGCCCTCGAGGAGTTCACCGAGGACCGCACCCGCGATGCCATCCGCAAGCTGTTGGACCTCGCCCCTCGAACGGTCACCGTCGTCGCGCCCGATGGCACCGAACGCGACGTCGACATCGACACCGTGGCGGTCGGCGACCGGTTCCTGATCCGCCCCGGACAGAACGTCGCCACCGACGGTCGCGTCATCGACGGCACCTCTGCGGTCGACGAGTCTGCCGTCACCGGCGAGTCGATCCCCATCGACAAGACCCCAGGCGACCCGGTCATCGCCGGCACCGCGAACGGCCACGGGGCCCTCGTCGCCGAAGCGACGGCCACCGCCTCCACCAACACCCTGGCCCGGGTCGTCGACCTCGTCAGCGAGGCCCAGGAACAGAAGGGCCGGGGCCAGCAGTTCATGGAGCGCTTCGCCCGCATCTACTCCCCCGCGGTGCTCGCCCTTGGCGCCGCCGTCCTCCTCATCGGTGGTGGGGTGAGTGGCGACTGGTCCGAATGGGCGCTGCGGGCCGCGACCGTGCTCGTCGCCGCCGCGCCCTGTGCGCTGGTCATCTCGATCCCGGTCACCTACGTCGCCGCCATGGGACGCGCCAGCCGCGACGGCGTGCTCATCAAGGGCGGCATCTACCTCGAGGAGCTCGGCCGGCTTCGCGCCATCGCCTTGGACAAGACCGGCACCCTCACCCACGGCCGACCCGAGCTCACCGAGATCCACCCCCTCGACGGCCGCGACCCCGACCAGCTCCTCACCTTCGCCGCCACCGCCGAGCGCCGCTCCGAACACCCCATCGCCCGAGCCATCGTGCGCGCCGCCGATGCCCGCAACCTCACCATCGGCGAACCCGACACCTTCCACGCCGCCGTCGGCGGCGGCATCCACGCCCGCATCGACGGCACCGACCTCACCATCGCCAGCCCCGACTACACCACCAGCCAGGGCCACGACCTCAACCCGGCCGTGACCACGGTGATCGAAGACCTCGAGTCCAACGGCAACACCACCGTCGTGATGGCCGACCCCACCGGACCCCTCGCCGTGCTCGCCGTCGCCGACACCATCCGCCCCCAAGCCGCCGACACCATCCACCGGCTCCGAGCACTCGGCGTCAAACACATCACCATGCTCACCGGCGACAACCCCCGCACCGCCCGAGCCATCGCCACCCGAGCCGGCATCGACCACGTCGACGCCAGCCTCAAACCCGAAGACAAGGCCGCCCGCATCCGCCAACTCGTCGACGAGCACCACCACGTCGCCATGGTCGGCGACGGCATCAACGACGCCCCACCGCTCGCCGCCGCCAGCGTCGGTATCGCCATGGGCACCGCCGGCAGCGACATCGCCCTCGAGACCGCGGATGTCGCCCTCATGGCCGACGACCTCACCCGACTCGTCACCGCCATCACCATCGGACGGCGCACCCGCCGCGTCGTCACCCAGAACCTCATCCTCTCGCTGATCATCCTCGCCGCCCTGGTCCCCGCCGCCCTGTTCGGAGTCATCGGACTGGCCGCCGCCGTCCTCGCCCACGAGCTCTCCGAGCTCGTCGTCATCCTCAACGGCACCCGCATGGCCAAGAAGTAGGGCCACCTGGCTGTGATCGGCGCAGGTGGAGCCACGACCAGCCAGCCCTGCGGACATTCGACAGTTCGCAACCGGTCGAGGAGTTCGTGCGGCGTTCTACCGGGCAGGTCGATGCGGACTCCATGTCGTTGACCTGCGGGTTCGCGAGATGAGCCGTTCTGCTCGACATCAGAGCGGGACGTTCTCACGATCGTTCTACCGGGTTCCGGAGCGCCCGGATCCGGAAGAACAGGAGGATCCGCCATGCAAGGACACGTCGCCCGCAAGCGCGATCGCTACTACGCCGTCATCTATGAAGGGCTCGACCCGGTCACCGGCAAGGAACGGCGCAGCTGGCATCCCGCCGGCACCGACCGCACCGAAGCCGCAGCGCTCGTTGCGCGCCTCGCCGCCGAGCGCGACGGCCGCAACGACGAGGTCCGCTCGCTCACCTTCGGGGCCTACCTCACCCACCATTGGCTTCCCGCCAAGCGCCTCGAGCTGCGCGTCAGCACTCATCGCAGCTACGTCCACAAGACCCAGCGCCACATCCTCCCCGTCCTGGGCCGCAAGCGGCTCCGCCGGCTGCGGCCCGAAGACCTCGAACGGCTCTACAACTCGATGCTGCAGCCCAAAGACGGCACCCGGGCCCTCGCCCCGAAGACCGTCTACGAGGTGCACCTGATCATCCGCGGCGCCCTCGACCAAGCGTTGCGCCGAGGGCTCGTGACCCGCAACGTCGCGCTGGCCGCTTCTGCACCCAAGCTGCGGGCGATCCCCAAGGCCGAGCAGAAGACCTGGACCGCCGACGAGCTCCAGGCGATCCTGCGGGCTGCGGCCGGTCACCGGCTGTTCCCAGCCCTGTGGCTGTCGGCCAACACCGGGATGCGGCGCTCCGAGCTCCGCGGGCTGAAGTGGTCCGACCTCGACGTGGCGAAGAAGCGCCTGTCGATCAACCGCGGACTGGTCGCAGTCGGCTACGAGCTCCACGAATCACGCGGCAAGACCGACAACTCCCGGCGCTGCATCGACCTCGACCAGACCACTCTCGCGGTCCTGGCAGGTTGGCGGACACTCCAAGCCGCCGAGTTCGCCGCCGTCGGCATCGACGACCCTGGCTGGATGTTCACCTCCGCGTCGGGCGGGCCCGTGCACCCCCACTCGATCAGCCAGACCTTCGACCGGATCGTGCGACGCGCCCCGGTCCCCGTCATCCCGTTCCACGGTCTGCGCCACACCCACGCCAGCCTGCTCAGCGCCAACGACGTCGACGCCAAGGTCGCGTCCGAACGCCTCGGACACAGCGAGTTCGTGTTCACCGTCCAGAGCTACCAGCACACCTTCCCAGGGATGCACACCGACGCCGCCCGCGTCATCGAAGCACTCCTCACCCCACGCGCCACCGAAAACCCCAAGCTCGCCGAAGCCGGTTGAACACCCGGGAGAACGAACCCCGAACCCGGTTGAACGTCCCGACAACGAGCAAGGCCCAGGTCGCTGACCTGGGCCTTCACTCACAAGTTGGTGGCGGGGGCAGGATTTGAACCTGCGACCTTCGGGTTATGAGGTTTCCGATCAGCCTCTCCGCCCGTACCAATACGTACCCGATAGTGCCCTTGAGCTGGGGATTCGTCGCTCAGTCTACGCCGGTCGTGCCAACCCGTACACCCCTGTAGCGCGCCGCACAGTAGAAGGAACAGTAGAAGCGCAGGCCCCTCTCGCTGACCCTGAATTGCGATGCTAGAGGCCCTCGTGACGCGCTCCGCAGTTCGAACGGCGAGGTTGTCACCTGAGAACGCCCACCGGCGGCGGCCGACCTTCGGGTTTCGCTCGATGGCGAGTCGCCCGCATCGAGCACCGCAATGGGTGCGGCGCGACGACGGTAGACGTCGCCGCAGTAGACGTCGATGACCCGCTGCCGGCGTGCTGGAGTTGCCCGCCTCGCCGGATCCGGCCGGTGACGCGCCGGGAGCCGTGGTTAGGTCCGCCGTAGGTACGTATGGACGACGTCAACCCAGGCGTCGATCAGTTGCTCGCTGTCGGTCGTCATGTCGGAGCCGTAGATCTCGGCCTCCCGGACGAAGTTGATGAGCGTGCCCGTCGCCATGCGGGCGAGGGCCTCGACGTTCGAGGGGGTCGGCAATTCGTGAGCGTGCGCGAGATCTCGGATGATGTCCGCGGTCAGGCCGTAGCCGCGTTCGATGACTTCGACCCGGACGCGCTCCCGGAGTTCCGGGATCATGTTCGGATCTCGCTCGATGATCCGAAGCAGAGGCCGCGACGCAGCAATGCCCGCGAGCCCGCCGCGGGCCAGCACCGTCAACTCGGACCGCAGATCCGCGAGCGGCAAGAGCTTCCGCGCTTGTTCGAGGAACTGAACCGACTCGAGGACCGGCTCCAGCGCAGCTTCGAGCAGCTCTCGCTTCGACGAGAAGTGGCGGTAGAGCCCGCCGGCACCCGGCGAGAGTCCGGCCCGCTCCTCGATCGCGGAGATCGCCGAGCCCTTGTAGCCGCGCTCGCCGAAGAGCTCGATCGCAGCGTCGATGATCCGTTGGCGAGTTGACGGGCTCACCCGAACAAGTGTAACCATTCACTTACCCAGATAAGTGTTCACTTACGAGCGCGGGGCGCGATGCGATGGCAGTTCGGATTGAGATCGAGACGGAACCGGTCTCGGGCGGCCGGGTCGTCCTCCACCTCCTCTTCCGACTCCTTCCGATGCTGGTCATGGCAGGTGTGCTCACCGCCGCAGCAACCATCGTGGCGTTCGCAATCGGGATCTCCGTGGTCGCAACCGGCCACGTCCCCTGGCGACTCGCCAGCTTCCAGGTCCGCGCGATCCGTCAGCGCGTCCGTACCTTCTCGGGCTTCTTCCTCCTCAGAGCCGACACACCTGCCTGGCCGGCTGAACTCGACCTGTGCGATCCGGGCGACGACCCGAGGGTCACGGTCACCGTGGACGTTCCCACGACTCTGGTCCGGTGGGCGCCGTTGTCCCATACAGCGCGGGCTGTCGCTCACCTGCTCCTTCTCGTGCCTCTCGCAGTGGCGCTCGACCTCCTCTATCCCGTCTGGCTCGTTCTTGTCGCACGACGCGGCTGGTCAACCACAGCCAAGGAGCGGCTCGTTGTTACGGAGCAGTGGACAGCCGATGTACTCGCTCACGCCTGGCTCGTGAGCGCTACTCCGCCCAGACCGCGATGGGCAGAACTCACCAGCGCGCGTCGGTCAACAGGCTCCAATAGGTGACCTCAGGTCCGATCGGGTCCGAGACCCGCTGCGTCGGCGCGGCTCTTCGGGTTGGCGCGGCGTCGGAGCCACTTGGCGGCGGCGCCCGGGTCGGTCATCGGCGGTGGCGGAGGCCTTGCCCGAGCAGCCCAACGAAGGCGGCGGCCCAGGCGAACAGGGCAACGGCGAGCGTCGCCTTGGGGAGCCAGTCGAGCGCGTCCAGCTCGATGGCGGCGCGCATGCGGTAGGTGGCGACGCCGTACATGCCGAGGGGGAAGACGAGCGCCCAGTACGAGGGGTGGTAGCGGAGAGGCACGCGGTTGATGAGGTGGCGCCAGACGCCGATGGCGACCATGAGCGGGAACCAGAAAGTGGCGGTGGCCCAGGCGAGGACGACGATGCCTTCGATGAACGGCGCGAGTCGGTCGATGCGGTTCGACACGGTGCGGGCGGCGAGGAGGTTCGAGCCGGCGAGCACGGTGATGGCGACGGCACCCGCCGCGATCCACGCCGGTGGGTCGGCTTCGGTGGGTTCGAGCTCGGCGAAGGTCCACCGCAGGAAGACCATCGTCATGACGATGAGGTAGAGGACGAGCCCGAGGGCGAACGCGGCGATGAGCGCGAAGGCGAGGAGATCGTCGGAGTGTCGTGCCAGGAGGAGCGCGCCGAGCACGACGACGGATTCGGTGGCGACGGTGAGCAGGAACCAGGTGCCGTTGATTCCCTTCTCGAGGCCGGGCTTCGGTCCTTTGAGCACCACGGCGAACAAGGTCGCGTAGACGAAGAAGGCCCAGAGGGCGAGGCTGAACCACCACAGGCCCCATGCGAGGGCCCACTGGTTGTGTATGACGCCCGACGCGCTGCCGAGCACGTTGGTGGCGGCGACCGTGGTGAGGAAGGCGAAGCCTTTGGTGTGGCTGGTGATATCGGCGGCGAGGAGCTTGGAGGCGATGAGCAGCCGCCACGTCAACAACACAGCCAAGACCACGTAGGTGATTGCCGCGACGAGGTACAGGCCGTCGGCCAACCAGGTGAGGTCCTGTTGCGACGCGCCGACCGCGACGATCCCGGTGGCCATGACCATGGCGAAGTAGCCGGGGAACAACGACCGGACGTTGTCGGTCACGGTGTGGTGCCCGGATGCGCTCACGGGCGCAGGTACCGCAACAGCACAGCGGAGCCCGCGGCGAGCACGACCGAGACGCCGGCGGTGGCCCAGGCGAGGGGCTCGTCGTCCGTGGCGAATGCCTCGACGGCGACGGTGAGCAGGAACACCTGGAACGCGACGAGGATGATGACGTACACGGCCACCGCCGAGGAGGCGCGGGTGTCGCGCTGGGTGGTCCTCACGGCTGGTACCCGAGAGCCCAGATGGTGTCGTCTCGGATCTCGACGTCGATGCGGCCGAGGGGCCGGGGTGGCGGCCCGGAGATGACGGTGCCGGTGCGGGTGTCGAAGTTGCCTTCGTGACAGGGGCAGTGCCAGCGGTCTTCCTCAGCTTCGAAGTAGACGACACAGCCGAGGTGGGTGCACTTCTGGCTGAACGCCACGACCTCGTCCTCGGCGACGCGCAGCAGGATGGCGGGGTCGTTGTCGCTGGGGTACTTGAACAGGTAGGTGTCGCCGACGGCGACATCGGCAAGGGGGATCAGCGCTCGTGGTTCGCCGGTGTTGATAGTGCGCAGCTGGGTCCAGGCGGCGAAGCCGAGGTTGCCGGCAGCCATGACCCCGGCGCCGGCCACCAGGTAGCGGGCGAACTCGCGGCGGGTGACCTCGTCTTCGGCGGCGGACTCGTAGGGGAAGTCTCGCTTCCAGACCGGGGGCGGCGCGGGGTCGTCGGCCATCAGTCCTCCAGGGCGAAGGGGTCGTCGAGCCACGTGCCGGTGGTCCCGCCGAGGGCGTCGATCGGGCCGAGATCATCGACCACGGTGAACACCTTGGTGTGCACCGCTTGGCGGCCGAACAGCCAGTTGTCGACGATCGAACCGCGGCGGGTGGCGTGGAACTCCTCGGGCGTGCCGTACCAGAGGGCCTCGCTCGGACACACCGACGCGCACATCGGGGCGTAGCCCTCCGAGGTGCGATCGGTGCACATGTCGCACTTCATCATCTGGTCGAACTCGGCGACGTACTTGGGGACACCGAACGGGCAGGCGATCACGCAGTTCGAACACCCGATGCAGCGGGGCTTGAGCGCCGATTGCACGATGCCCTCCTCGGTCTGCTTGATCGCATCGGCGGGGCAGACCTGGGCACAGGTGGGATCTTCGCAGTGCATGCAGACCATCGGTGCGGTCTGGGTGCTTGCGACCCGGTCGATGCGCTCGAGGTGGATGAGCGACTGCCCCCGGTGGGTGCCGCACTCGGAGCATGCCTGGACGCAAGCTTCGCAGCCGATGCACCGGCTGGGGTCGATCACGAAGATGGGCCGGTCGTCGATGCCGTAGCGGGTGGTCTTCATGCCGGCTCCTCCGTTGCCTTGGCGACGCGGACGGCGGCGACCTTGAACTCGGGCATCTTCGACAGGGGGTCCACGGCGCGGATGGTGAGCTGGTTGGCGGCTTTGTTGCCGGGCCAGTGGTAGGGGATGAACACGGTGTCGGGCCGGATGGTGGTGACCACCGCGGCGGGCAGGGTGATCTCGCCGCGGCGGGACCGCACGGTGACCTGGTCACCGTTGGTGATGCCGAGGGAGTCGGCGAGGAAGGGGTGGATCTCGCACAGCGGCTCGGGGTACTGGTCGACGAGGCTGGCGATGCGGCGGGTCTGGGTGCCCGACAGGTACTGGCTGACCACGCGCCCGGTGGTGAGCCACACCGGGTAGTCGTCGTCGACGACCTCAGCCGGTGGCCGGTAGGGCACGGCGTGGAAGCGGGCCTTGCCATCAGGATGCGAGAAGATCCCGCCCTCGTGGAGGCGGGGGGTGCCGGGATGGCCGACCTCGGGAATCGGCCAGAACAGGCCGTGCTCGTCCACGATGCGCTCCCACGTGGCGCCGGTGTAGTCCGCGGTGCCCCCCGACGACGCACGGCAGAGCTCGTCGAAGATCTCACGGGTGTTCTGGTACTGGAAGTGCTCGCCCTTGCCGAGCCGTTCGGCGACCTCGAGGAGGATCTCCCAGTCCAGGCGAGCCTCGCCCGGGGGCGTGACCGCCGCATTGATCTTGATGATGCGGCCCTCGCCGCTGGTCGAGGTGCCCTCGTCCTCCTCGTGCAGCGACCCGGGCAGCACCACATCGGCGTGCTGGGCGGACTCGGAGAGGAAGAAGTCGATGACGGAGTAGAACTCGAGCTTGTCGAGCGCTTCGGCGGTGAAGTTGCTGTCCGGAGACGAGACGGCGGGGTTGAAGCAGATCGACAGCAGGCCCTTGATGGTGCCGTCGTGGATGGCCTCGATGATCTCCTGGGCGGGGATGCCTTTGCCGGGGATCTCGGATTCGTCGACTTCCCACACCTTGGCGACCGCGGCGCGGTGTTCGGGGTTGGTGATGTCGCGGTTGCCGGGGAGCTGGTCGCACTTGTGGCCGTGCTCGCGTCCGCCTTGGCCGTTGCCCTGACCGGTGATGGTGGACACGCCGCAGCCGGGTTTGCCGAACTTGCCGGTGGCGAGACCGAGGTTGATGGCGGCGAGGACGTTCTCGGTGCCCTTGGTCTGTTGCTCGATGCCGCGGGCGTGCAGCATCATCCCGGTTGCTGCGGTCCCCCACAGCTCTGCCGCCTCCTCGATCCGCGATGCGGGTACCCCGGTGATCTCCGCAGCCCACGCAGGGGTCATGTCGGCGGCGGCTGCGGCGGCTTGGTCGAAGTCGTGGGTGTGGGCGTCGATGAAGTCGTGGTCGAGCCAGTCGTTGCGGATCAGCTCGTGCAGCACCGCACCGAACAGCGCCGAGTCGCTGCCCGGCCGGACCGGCAGAAACAGATCCGCGGTGCGGGCCAGCGGCACGACGCGAGGGTCTTGCACGATGAGCTTGGCCCCGCGGTCGCGGGCCCGCCAGATGTAGCTGGTGGTGATCGGGAACGTCTCGGCCACGTTCGAGCCGGCGACCCACACGACATCGGCGAGGGGGATGTCGCTCCACGGGTTCGGGGCCCGGTCGATCCCGAGGGCCTTCTTGTTGCCGACGCCGGCCGACACCATGCAGTAGCGGCCGTTGTAGTCGAGGTTCGCGGTGTGCAGAGCCAGGCGGGCGAACTTGCCGACCAGGTAGCTCTTCTCGTTGGTGAGCGAGACCCCCGAGAGCATGGCGAAGGCGTCGTCGCCGTAGGTGGCTTGGATGCGCTGGATCTCGCTCACTACCTGGGAGAGCGCCTCGTCCCAGGTCACGGTGCGGAACCCGCCCGGTGCTGATTCGTCGCGGACCATCGGGTGCAGGAGCCGGTCGGGGTGGCTGCCTTGGAGGTAGCGCTTGACGCCCTTGGGGCAGAGCTTGCCCTCGTTGAACGGGAAGTCGTACCAGGGCTCGAAGCCGACGACCTCGTTGTCGTGGACCTTGAGCTTGATACCGCACTGCTGGCCGCAGAAGCAGCAGTGGGTCTCGACGACCTTGTCGATCTCCAGGCCGGCGTCCCACCCGCCGGGTGGTGCCTCGTTGAGGTGCGGCCCGTACCGCTCGATCAGCAGGGCTTCGGTGATCGGGATCCGTGCCATCAGCCGAAGCCTCCCACTCGTGCGGACTGGGCCAAGGTGACACTGGCCCGTCGGCACCGCGGGCAGGTGTCCTGGTAGTTGCCTCCGCCGTCGATGTCGTAGTCGAAGCCGACCTGGGGGAGGACCTCTTTGAGGTCGGCGACCTGCTGGGCGCTGGCGAACCCTTCGCCGCAGCGGCGGCACACGGCCTCGGGGCCCTCGGCGTTGGCCGTCTTGTAGTAGGCGACGCCGAGGTTGCCGGGCCGTTGGAAGATGTGGAACAGCTTCCCGAACGGCAGGTACATGAGCCCCAGGATGACGGTGAGGGCGTGGATCGTGTTGAGCGCCGAGTAGAACTGGCCGTCCAGCCAGGTGCTCGACACGGTGAGGAACAGTCCGGTGACCGACACCGCGAAGAGGCCGGCGAGGGCGAGGAAGTCGCCGCTGCGCTCGACCGCGAGGGCGCCGGGATCATGGAGGCGGCGGCGCAGGAAGATGAACACCCCCGCGAGCACGAGCACCGCAGCGATGTCGAGGCCGTGGAAGACGACCCAGCCCAGCACGGTGTCAGCATCGAACTCGGCGGTACCCACCTGCGACACGTACACCTGGTAGCGGTCGGCCTGCTGACCCACGCTCTCGAAATGCAGGAGACCCAACGTCAGCGGGAACGTGATCAGCGCGGCGAGGATGCACCCCCAGAACACCAGCTGATGGGCCAGCCACCGCATCCGTGAACGCCTTCGGATGAAGGTCTGTGCCAGCAGCTGGGTGCCCACCAGCGCCGGCAGGGCGACGGCGTTGCGGGCCTTGCGGGCCCGGAACGCATCCCAGCCGCGCCGGTTCAACATGGCCGTGGACGGTCGGCGCAACCACACCGCGTAGCGATAGACCACGCCGAACACCGCGAAGATCGTGCCGAACAGGTAGCCGACCAGGGCGGCGTCGAACCACACCAGCTGGTCGCTGCCGATGAAGGTCAACGCCACGACCATCGCCACGGCCACCAGACCCCAGGTCACTCCTCGCCGGTCCACGGAACTGGTTGCGGCCATCGTCGTCACACCTCCTCGTGGCATCGACGTTAGAGCGAGGCAACCGGCGCCGCTCGCGCGAACCGCCGGCCGTCGTGGGCTATCGCATCACCGACGACACCGACAGCGCGACGAGCAACACCACCACACCGACCATGAGCAGGGTGGCCCGCACCCACGGATGTGTCGGCCCATCGAGAGGGCTTCGGTGGCCATGACGATCGTCACTGTCCTTCATCGACGATGATCCTATAGTCTTGCACTATGAGATTAGAAGTTACGCGACGGACCGATCTCGCCACCCGTGCGTTGATCGCACTCGCGGCTGGCGGTGGACGGCGCAAGGCGTCGGAGCTGGCCGCAGATCTCGACGCCTCGCCCGGGTTCTTGTCCCAGGCGATGACGCCGATGGTGAACCGCGGTTGGGTGCGCTCCGAGCCCGGGCGATCCGGCGGGTACACCGCGGTCGCCTCGCTCGAAGATGTGTCGGTGCTCGATGTCGTCGAGGCCGTGGAAGGCCCGACCGACGTGGCACGGTGCGTCCTCGAGGACAGAGCCTGTGCCGGCGGCGGCCGGTGCGCGCTCCACGACGCTTGGGGTCAAGCTCGCGGGCATCTGCTGCGTGACCTCGCCGAGACCCCGCTGAGCGCCATCGCCGCCCCGAGGCGGCGACGGTGAGCACCGATGTCGCCCCGACCGCCGCGATTGCGGACGAGGTAGGGGTTGGGATCCGCGTGCGAGTCCATCCCGGGTTGTGCGAAGGCTGGGGCAACTGCCATCGCTTCGCGCCGACCGTGTACCCCCTCGACGCTGAGGGCTACATCGATCTGCACCTACTGGAGGTACCAGCTCAACTGGCGGACGCCGGCCGACTCGGCGCTGAGGTCTGCCCCGCGCGAGCGATCACCATCATCGAGGGAAGAGGCTCGCAGCCGTGACCGACACCGCCTCAGCCGCCGCAGTCTCGCCGTCGCCGGCCAGGGTCGGACGATCAGCGTTGCGCAGCATCGCGGTCCCGACCGAGCACGGCGGTTGGGGTCTCACCGCGGAGCCCGTCGTGCTCGGGCTCGCCGTCGCCCCCAGCATCGCTGGGCTGTGCCTCGGGTCCGCCGCGATCATCGCGTTCCTGGCCCGCACCCCGCTTCGCATCGTGCTCGTCGACCGGCACCGCAACCGTGACCTCGACCGCACCGGGCTCGCACGCCGGGTCCTGCTCGTCGAGGTCGCGGTCATCGTCGCCCTCGTCGCCGGAGCAGCGGTCACCGCCACGGCGACGTTCTGGTGGCCCGCGGCGATCGCAGCGCCGCTCGTCGCCACCGAGTTGTGGTTCGACACCCGCTCGCGCAGCCGGCGGCTAGTCCCCGAGCTCGCCGGCACCTACGGCATCTGCTCGGTTGCCGCCATGATCCTCCTCGCTACCGGGCACCCGCCTGCCGAAGCCATCGCCGCCTGGCTGATCCTCGCCGGCCGCGCCACCACCGCCATCCCCCACGTCCGCGCCCAGATCGCCCGGCTTCACCGGCGGTCCTGGTCTTCGAGAGAGCTGATCGTCGCCGACTTCGCCGCCCTCGCGGTCGCCATCGCTGCCGTGGCCATCGATCCCGCAGTCGCCCCAGGTGCCGTCGCGGTGGCCGGTGTGGTGACCATCCAACGGATCACCGCCCGCACCCCGGTGCCCGCCAAGGTCATCGGCATCCGCCAGACCATTCTCGGCCTGGCCGTCGTCGCCGCCACTGTCGCAGGCATCCACCTCTCCTGACCGAAGGAGCACACCATGACCCCCAGCCCGACACTCGCCGCCATCGTCGATGCGAACCCCGCCAGCGTCCGCATCCTCGAGCGCCACCAACTCGACTACTGCTGCGGTGGACGCCGCACCCTCGAACAGGCCTGCGCCGAACGCGATCTCGACCCTGCCGCTGTCCTCGCCGAACTCGGCGCACTCCAGCCCGCCGCCGCGGCCGACTGGCCGACGATGGAACCCGCCCAGCTCGTCGACCACATCGAGTCCACCCATCACCGCTACTTGCACGAGGAGCTCCCCCGTCTCGCTGCGCTGACCGACAAGGTCGTCGGCGTCCACGGCACCCACCACCCCGAACTGCACAGCGTGAAGGTCACGTTCACCGCACTGCGCGACGATCTCGAACCGCACCTCATGAAGGAGGAGCAGGTCCTGTTCCCGATGATCCGCGACCTCGCCGACGCAACCACGGCACCGACGTTCCACTGCGGCAGCGTCGCCAACCCGATCCGCATGATGCTCCTCGAACACGACCGAGCCGGCGAGCTCCTCGCCGAGCTGCGCGACATCACCAACGAGTTCCAGCCACCCGAGGATGGGTGCGCGAGCTACCAGGCCCTCTACCACGGCCTCGCCGAGATCGAGGCCGACACCCACCTCCACGTCCACAAGGAGAACAACGTCCTGTTCCCCGCCGTCCTGGCCCTCGAAGACGCGCTGAGCACCCGGTGAGTGCAGGACGGGTACGGCCCGCACCGACCTGCGATCTCGACGACCCTGCCGAGGTCGCGGAGATGGTCCGTCGCTTCTACCAAGACGTCGCCCAGGACGACCTCCTCGGGCCGCTCTTCAACGATGTCGCCGCCGTCGACTGGGCCGACCACCTTCCCAAGCTCACCCGGTTCTGGTGCCGGGCCCTGCTCGGCATCGAGGGCTACCAGGGCAACCCGTTCCGCTCCCACGCCGCCATCAACGACCAGTCCCCGTTCACACCAGCGCACTTCGAACGGTGGCTCCAGCTCTTCGAGGACACGCTCGAGCTCGGCTGGGTCGGGCCCAACACCGAACGCGCCATCGCCCTGGCCAGAAACGTCGCCGCCGTCCACTCGAGCCAGCTGATCGGCCGCTCACGGACAGCTGCGCAGCCGTGACCGCCGACCTGGGCGGTGAGGCACCGTGCCTGCTCGGGGTCGTCGACGACCATCGAGATCTCCCCACCACTGTCGGCGCCCGTCCGGACCTGTCCACCGCGGCCGCGATCCACGACCTCGTGACCCGCTTCTACCGCGAGATCGTCTTCGACGACTTGCTGGCACCGGTCTTCGACGAGGTCGCCGAGGTCGACTGGGCCATCCACATCCCGAACCTCATCGACTACTGGTGCTGGATCGTGCTCGGAACCAACCGGTACCGCGGCGCCGTCACCGCCACCCATCGACGCCTTCACTCCCAGCAGGCCATGACGCCATCCCATTGCCACCGCTGGTTCGCGCTCTGGTGCTCGACGATCGACGACAGCTGGACCGGACCCAGCGCCGAGAAGGCAAAGACCCACGCGGCGGTGCTCATGCGCGGTATGGCCAAGCACGTGTTCGGATTCGAGTGGACGGCGGCAGACAGCACCTGATGTGCAGCTCTCCTACTGATTGTTCCCACAGGTTCCGACCGTCGGGACCCGAGGGGCGTGGCAGGAGTGGTGATCCCGTGAGCTAGCTAGCGCATCCGTCAGTTCGACGCCCGCCTTCAGGCACTCGGCCCGGCCCAGGCCGGGACATCCGGAACCCCCTGGTCGGCACCGACCGGGCCGCCACACCGAGCGGCGCCCTTCCTCCGAATACCGACGGGAGGTCCGCGGTCCGTCCATGGCCACCATCACCCGGCGACGGTGGTGCCCGCCGGTTTCCCGGTCCTCGGTCTCCGGGTTCCTGGGCGCGGTGTCCATGGTGACCCCCTTCGTGTCGTTACCCGCTGGGCAGGTCCGCCCACAGCGAGTCGAATCGGGGACGCAGCCGAGAGAGCTCTTCGAGGTGGACGCTGGCCAGCGCGGCCACGCGTGCCTCTCCTGTGTCGGTGAGCCGGAGCCGCACGACCCGCTGGTCGTGGGCGTCGCCAATCCTCTCGACAAGGCCTGCCGTCACCGCCCGGTCGACCAACTCGACGACGCTGTGGTGCCGCAACAGCATGTGCTCAGCCACATCCCGGATCGACGGCGCCTCGCCGTGCCCCCGGATGGCGAGCAGCAACTGGTGCTGCGCACCAGTGAGACCCACGGCCTTCGCCTGCCCCTCGCTCCAGTGCTGGAATCGGCGCAGCCCGTCCCTGAACGCCAGCAGCCGGGCGAAGTCCTCGTCTCGGAGCCTCACCGTTCGCTCAGTCATATCGCTTCACGATACTATCGTCTCACGATGATTGTTCGGACACCTTCGAAGCGACTGGCCCTGCTGGCCGGGTTGGCGGCGCTGCTCGGGTTCGTGGGGGGAGGAGCGGCGTGGGCGCTGGTCCATCTCATCGAGCTGCTCACCAACCTGTTGCTCTTCCACCAGTGGGGCACCGACGTGCCCCCCATGGAGACCCTCGACGTGAACTGGTCGACCTACGCGGTGGCGGTCGGGGGGGCGATCGTGATCAGCCTGCTGGCGAAGTGGGCGCCGGTGATCCGGGGTCATGGCATACCGGAGACGATGGAGGCCGTCCTCAGCAAGCAGAGCCGCATCGCGCCGCGCACCGCGGTGGCGAAGCCGATATCCGCCGCGATCGCCATCGGAACCGGTGCACCGTTCGGTGCCGAGGGGCCGATCATCGTTACCGGCGGGTCGATCGGGTCGCTGCTCGGTCAAGTCCTGCCGGTCACTCCCTCGGAACGCAAGATCCTCCTGGCCGCCGGCGCGGCGGCGGGCATGTCGGCGACGTTCGGGGCGCCGCTCGCCGCGGTCGTGCTGGCCATCGAGCTGCTGCTCTTCGAGTTCTCGGTACGGGCGTTCGTCCCCCTCGTCGTCGCGACGGCCATCGCCGGGGGGATGCACTCGGCGCTCTTCGGTGAGGGGCCACTGTTCTCGGTCCCGGTCCATGACTTCGCCGGCCTGGAGGCGCTCCCGGCCTTCGTGCTGCTCGGGATCGCCTGCGGCGTGTTGGCCATCGTCGTCAGTCGTGGCCTGTTCTTCGTCGAGGACCTGTACCGGCGGCTCCCGATCAGCGACTTCTGGCACCCCGCCATCGGCGCCCTCTGCTTCGTCACCGTCGGGTTGTTTGTGCCCCGGGCGCTCGGGGTCGGTTACGAGGCGATCGACGACGTCCTCAACGCCCGCCTCGCCGTCGGCACCGTCGCCGCCCTCGCCGTCGGCAAGCTCGTCGCCTGGTGGCTGGCCCTGGGATCGGGCACCTCGGGCGGGACGTTGGCGCCGATCCTGCTGATCAGCGCCTCGTTCGGCACCGTGGTAGGCGCGGGCCTCAACGAGGTGCTGCCCGGGCCTGACACCAGTGTCGGTGCGTTCGCGATCGTGGCCATGGCCGCGACCTTCGGGGCTGCCACCCAGGCCCCCTTTGCCGCCATCGTGTTCGTGTTCGAGCTGACCCGGGACTACGACGTCATCCTCCCCCTCATGTTGGCCGCCGTCGTCGCTGACCTGGTGTATTCAGCGGTCAACCAGGACAGCCTCATGACCGAGAAGCTGCGCCGCCGGGGTTTGCACATCGGCCGCCACTACGGCGTTGACCCCTTCACCAGCGTCCGCGTGGCGGAGATCATGACCGCGGAGGTGGTCGCCCTCGACCACACCGCGACCATCGGTGACGCCCAGACCCGGTTCGCCGCGGGCGGGCACGGCGCCTACCCGATCGTCGACGCGGGCCGGCTCGTGGGCATCGTCACCCGCGGCGACGTGCTCCGCGGCGCCTGCGACGACGATGACCCGCCCGTCATGGACCACGCCGCGAGCCAGGTGCTCACTGTCGAAGCCGGCGATACCGCCCAGACCGCGCTCCGGATCATGGTCGATGAGCAAGTCGAACACGTCCCCGTCATCGATCAAGGCCACCGACTCGTCGGAATCTGCACCCGCACCGACCTGCTCAAGGTCCGCCGCCGCCAACTCGACCTCGAACGCCGCCAAGGCGGCCTCGCGTCCCGGCTCAACGGCATCGCAGGGATCCGCTCACGGAAGAAGACTTCCACGTGAACGACAACCTCACGGTTCTACACGTCCCCTGCGAGGATCGCCCAGTAGTCCCAGCGCTTGTTGATGCCGAAGCAGCCGTCCAGGTTCGCCCGGTGCAGCGGTCGGCGAGACCCAACCCAGCGCGGCACGGTTCAGCCGACTGCCGTCGGGTGGGCACAGGTGGATTTCGGTGGTGAGCTCGTCTCGGGGTCACCTCGCCATTCCTTCAAGGGTTCAGTGCTGCTTCGCCCGCTCGTTTCAAGGGTGTCGGCCGGCCAGCGTGGCGTAGTGCTGCGCCACCGGACGTGGGTTCCGTTGGGCGTCGAACAGTCCGACCTCGGTCACGGTTCCGATCGGTACTGTCAGCGCGGTGTCCCAGTCGTACTGGTCGCCTCGGCTGTACCAGCAGATCCCCCGCACCGGCAGGCCGCGCGCTGCGAGGGTGTCGAGTGATGCGGTGAGCGCGGCGAGCCACTCGCTGCCCTGGTCGACCGGGAGGCCGAGGTTGGAGGTCTCCGACACCCAGAACGGCACCCGGTAGCGCTCGTACCAAGCGGAGGCCTCGGCGTCGTACGCGCCAACGCGATCGGCGATCGACAGCGGCCGCTCGGCACGTGTTCCATGCGCGGTGACGCTGACAGGGTAGATGTCGTGGCCGGCGACGATCCGGTCGGGCGGCACGACGCCGACGAGGGCCTCGATGCGCGACTGGACCGAGTCGGCCACCACATCGGCGGGTCGCGCTGCGACGCCACGCGGCGCCACGCCGAGGTGCAGATCCCACACGGCCTGCTGCAGATCACGCGACTCGGTCGCCGATCGCACTCCTGCCTCATCGTCCGGATCGGACAACTCGCAGCCGAAGCCTTCGGATCCGATCCACCAGCCATCGCGGTCGGCTCGGACGCGGGCCAGGGCCTCGAGGTTCGCGAGCACGACGTTGCCCAGCGCGACGAAGTAGTCGTCGGCGGTGGCCCGGCGGTCGTTCCACATGCCGAGCAGCGCGGAGAACATGGCGGTGATGCC
>DAIMFV010000006.1:0-11644 GCA_036724365.1 Acidimicrobiales bacterium
GGCGGTGTCGGTCATGGCGGACGGCTTCTTCCCTGCGCGGCGGTCTGGACGGTCCCCCGACCATACCGACCCCGTCCACCGTGCCCGTCCGGCGACGGCGTGGGACCGGCCCCCACCGTTGGGTACCATCTGACGGTCCGTCAGAAACGCCCGGGTCGTCCCGGCGTCCCCGGAGGTTCCCCACATGCTCGACCACCTGATCACGGGCGGCACCGTCGTCGACGGCACCGGCGCCGCCCCCCGGCCGGCCGACGTGGCCGTGCGTGACGGCCGCATCGTGGCCGTGGCCGAGCCCGGCACCATCACCGACGAGGCCGCCGAGGTCACCGACGCCACCGGCCACCTGGTGATCCCGGGCGTGATCGACCCGCACACCCACTACGACGCGCAGATCTTCTGGGACCCCTACGCCTCGCCCTCCAACGTCCACGGCGTCACCACCGTGATCGCGGGCAACTGCGGCTTCACCATCGCCCCCCTCCGGGCCGACGACGCCGCCTACACCCGCGAGATGCTCGCCAGCGTCGAAGGCATGTCGGTGGCGGCCCTGGAAGAGGGCGTGCCGTGGGACTGGGAGACCTTCGCCGACTACCTCGACCGGCTCGAGGGCAACGTGGGCGTGAACGCCGCCTTCCTGGTGGGTCACTGCGCCCTGCGCCGCTACGTGATGGGGGCCGACGCCGTGGGTAACGAGGCCACCCCCGAGCAGGTGGCCGAGATGCAGCGGGTGCTCGCCGAGTCGATCGAGGCCGGCGGCCTCGGCTTCTCCACCACCCAGAGCCGCACCCACTCCGACGGCGACGGCCAGCCGGTGGCCTCGCGGTGGGCGTCCACCGAGGAGATCCTGGCCCTGTGCGAGGTGGTGGGCCGTTACCCCGGCACCACCCTCGAGGGCATGACCGACGGCTGCCTCGACAAGTTCAGCGACGACGAGATCGACCTGTTCGCGAACATGTCGGCCGCCGCCAAGCGGCCCCTCAACTGGAACGTGCTCACCATCGACTCCCGCGAGCCCGGTCGCATCCCCCGGCAGCTCTCGGCGGGCGACGTGGCCGCCGAGCGGGGTGGGCGCATCGTGGCCCTCACCCTGCCGGTGCAGGTGCCCATGAACATGAGCTTCCTCAACCACTGCGGGCTGTTCCTCATCCCCGGGTGGGGCGACATCCTGCGCCTGCCGGTGCCCGAGCGCATGGCCAAGCTCCAGGACCCCGAGGTCCAGGCCTTCATGCTGGAGCGGGCCGGGTCCGAGGAGGCCGGGGTGTTCCGCCGCCTGGCCGACTTCGAGAACTACATCATCGGCGACACCTACGCCGCCGCCAACGAGGGTCTCCAGGGCCGGCGGGTGGGCGACCTGGCCGCCGAGCGCGGCACCGACGCCTTCGCCACCCTGATCGACATCGTGGTGGCCGACGAGCTGCGCACCGTGCTGTGGCCCATCCCGCCCGACGGCGACGCCGAGTCGTGGGAGCTGCGCCGCCAGACCTGGGCCGACCCCCGGGCCATCCTCGGCGGCTCCGACGCCGGCGCCCACCTCGACCGCATGTGCGGCGCCCCGTTCCCCACCCGCTTCCTGGGCGACTGCCTGCGCGGCCGCAAGCTGGTGAGCGTCGAGCGAGCCGTGCAGATGATGACCGGCGACCAGGCCGCCCTGTTCGGGCTGAAGGGTCGAGGCCAGGTGGTCGAGGGCTTCCACGCCGACCTGGTGGTGGTGGACCCGGAGACCGTCGGCAGCGAGCTCGCCACCCTGGTCCACGATCTGCCCGGCAACTCGCCGCGCCTCACCGCCGACTCCATCGGGGTCCGCAAGGTGCTGGTGAACGGCGTGGTCACCGTGGTCGACGGCGCCTCCACCGGCCAGCTCCCCGGCACCGTCCTGCGCAGCGGCACCCACACCGACACCGTCGCCACCAGCTGAGCGACGGCGATCGCGACCGCTGCGATCATCCGCTCGGCTCCATGATCCGGCCCGGTCCGGTTGTTGGTCGAACCCCCACGGCACGACCGGTCAGCCGACACCGCAGCCCGTAGCGTTGCACCGTGGTCGGTGACGGGGACGCGACAGTTCCGGTGGTGGTGGCCCCACCGCGCCGGAGCCGGACCCCGCTGATCATCGGAATGGTGGTCGCGGGAGCGGTGTATGGCGCCTTCGGTGTCTCGACGCTCTGGTGGCGGGGCGTCCCGCTGGTGGGCTCGGTGTTGGTGGCCGGCGTCGGCGTCGGAACTGCGATCGTGGTGGCGCTCCTCGTGGATCGCATCATGTGGGGCCGGCGCGGGCGCACGCTTGTCGCGTTGGTCGCGGCCCACCTCATGGTCGGCGTTGCGATGCTGGCGGCGTCGGCCGCCCTGCCGTCGCTCCGCGACCCGCAGTTCGGTGACCCTGGCGACCGGGTGGTCTCGCCCGACGGCCGCTTCGAGGTGGTCACCTACGACTGGTCGGCGATGATCGACCCGGGGTGGACGATGGTCGTCGAACGGGTCGACGGCGGTGACCGGGAGTGGTTCTGGCTCGGGGCCGAGAGTCCGGCCCCGGTCGAGGTCCGCTTCGTGGCACCGACCGGCATCGAGGTCCACGACGACTACGGCCAGGTGTGGGCGCTCACGTTCGATCCCGACACGCTCGAACCCTCGGAGCGGTACTGCGTCCGCCCCGAGTACTGCTACCGCTGGCCCTACACCGAGTACACCCGGAGCAGCCCGGTCGGTACCTGACCCGCCTGACCGCCCACCACCTGGCGCGGTCCGGGCGCCCGACGGTGGGTCAGCGGGGTTCGAGGAGGGCGGTGAGGAACTGGGGGCGCTCGGCGTCGAACCAGGCCTGACGGCGGTCGTAACGCTCCTGGCCACCCATGGCCTCCCACATGGCCACGAAGGCGGGCTCGCCGGCCTCCACCCGCCGGCGCACGAAGGCACCGCCCTGGTCGAACTGGACGGCCAGCGCGTCGAGCAGCCCGTCGCGCCCGGGCTCGTCGAGCCCGTAGGCGTCGGCCACCACGCGCAGCCGCCGGACCGGGTCCAACGTGCCCCGCCCGGTGCGGGCCGCGTCCTCGGCGGTCTCGACCGGCACGCACATGCGGGCCATGGCGGCCACGTCCCACTCCCGGCGACCGGGCGCCGCGAAGTCGAAGTCCAGCAGGGCGACGGCGATCGCCTCGCTGAACACCACGTTCTCGGGGCAGACGTCGTTGTGGCACAGCACCGGCTGGTCACCGGGAGTCGGATCGGCGAGCTCCTGGTTCCAGACCGCACCCGGGGGCGGGGTGAAGCTGGACGCGGCGTCGTGGTAGCGCCGCAGGAGCTTGGCCATCGTGACCAGGGCGCGGTCCGTGATCGACCACGTGGGGAAGGGGGGGACCGGTACCTCGCCCTCGATGTAGCGGAGTCGCTCGCGCCCGTCGGCGTCCACGCCGACCACGGCCGGGACCCCGGCGAACCCGTGGCTCCGGAGGTGGCGCAGCAGGGCGTGGACCGCGGGCGTGGCCGGGCTGGTGGGTCGCAGCACGTGGTCACCCACGCGCACCACGGCACCTCCGTTGCCGATGCCGCCCGGGAGGGTCACCTCGTCGTCCACGGCCCGCAGTGTGGCAGGTGCCGTGGATCTCGGACGGCAGGGGCGACCCCGTGGGACCGGCAGGGTCGGCGGTACCCTCGGCGCCACCAGCGTGCGCCCGCTTCCGGCGCGCCGAGTACCGGAGGTCAGTCGTGCACGAGCACCGCCAGCTGTACATCGACGGGGCGTGGGTCGACCCGGCCGGGTCGGGCACGATCGAGGTGACCGGTGCCTCCACCGAGGAGGTCATGGGCCGCATCCCCGAGGGCACGCCGGCCGACGTCGACCGCGCCGTCGCCGCCGCCCGCGCCGCGTTCGACGGGTGGGCCGCCACCCCGCCGGCCGAGCGGGCCGCCTTCGTGCAGGCCATCTCCGAGGGCATCGGGGCCCGACGCGACGAGCTGGCCGAGCTCATCGCCGGCGAGGTCGGCATGCCGATCAAGCTGGCCGGGATCATCCAGGCCGGTCTGCCCCAGGCCGTCTCGGCCGGCTACCCGGGCGTGGTGGAGGCGTTCGACTGGGAGGAGGAGGTGGGCAACTCCCTGGTGGTGCGCGAGCCGGTCGGTGTGGTGGGCGCCATCACGCCCTGGAACTACCCGCTCCACCAGATCGTGGCCAAGGTGGCGGCCGCTCTCTGCGCCGGGTGCACGGTGGTGCTCAAGCCCAGCGAGGTGGCGCCCCTCAACGCCTTCGTGCTGGCCCAGATCGTGCACGACGCCGGTCTGCCCCCCGGCGTGTTCAACCTGGTCACCGGCACCGGGCCGGTGGTGGGCGAGGCCATCGCCGCCCACCCCGACGTGGACATGGTGAGCTTCACCGGCTCCACGCGCGCCGGCCGGCGGGTGCAGGAGGTGGCGGCGCAGACCGTCAAGCGCGTGGCCCTGGAGCTGGGCGGCAAGTCGGCCAACATCCTGCTCCCGAGCCTCGACGACGCCGCCCTGGAGAAGGCGGCCCGGGCCGCGGTGGCCAGCGCCTACCTCAACTCCGGGCAGACCTGCAGCGCCCTCACCCGGCTGCTGGTGCCCGCCGACCGCCACGACACCGTGGTCGACCTGGTGCGCAACGAGGTGGAGTCCACCTACACGCTGGGCGACCCGCTCACCGGGGCCGGACGGCTGGGCCCGTTGATCTCCGACGTGCAGCGCCAGCGGGTGCGCGACTACATCCGCCGGGGTGAGGAGGAGGGGGCCACCCTCGTGACCGGCGGCGCCGAGGCGCCCGACGACCTGCCCACCGGCTACTACGTGCGGCCCACCGTGTTCGCGAACGTGCGCAACGACATGACCATCGCCCGGGAGGAGATCTTCGGGCCGGTGCTGTCGATCCTGCCCTACGACACGGTCGACGACGCCGTGCGCATCGCCAACGACAGCGACTACGGCCTGTCCGGCGGGGTGTGGGGCGCCGACGCGGAGGAGGCCCTGGCCGTGGCCCGCCGCCTGCGCACCGGCCAGGTGGAGGTGAACGGCGGGCGCTACAACCCCCTCGCCCCGTTCGGCGGCTACAAGCAGTCGGGCATCGGCCGCGAGTACGGCCGCCAGGGTCTCGAGGAGTTCCTGGAGACCAAAGCCATCCAACGCTGACCGGCGCCGACCTCGACTTGACCGGTGGGTCAAGAGGGGTACGCTCCGGCCCCGATGGGTGCTTCCAGGGGACTCCGCCCGGGCCGGCTGGCCCGACTGGGCGCAGCGCTGCCGCTGCCGCTGCGTCGCCGCGCCGAGCGGCTGCCCGGCCCGCTCGCCCCGCCGGTGCCCGCCGGCACCCGCACGCCGAGGGTGGCGATCATCGGTACGGGCTTCGGTGGTCTGGGCATGGGGGCTCGGCTGCTCCAAGCCGGCATCGACACCTTCACCATCTTCGAGAAGGCCGACCGGGTGGGCGGCACCTGGCGGGACAACACCTATCCGGGGGCGGCGTGCGACGTGCCGTCGCACCTGTACTCGCTGTCGTTCGTGCCCAACCCGGAGTGGAGCCGCAAGTTCCCCACCCAACCGGAGATCCAGGCCTACCTGGAGAGCATCCCGGGCCGCACCGGCACCAGCGACCACATCCAGCTCGGCGTCGAGGTCCGCTCGGCCCGCTACGACGACGACACCCGCACCTGGCGGGTCACCGTCGCCGACGAGTCCGGCGAGCGCACCGAGGACTTCGACGCGGTCGTGGCGGCCACCGGCCAGCTCAACCGTCCGCACCTCCCCGACGTGGAGGGCCTCGACGGTTTCCACGGGCCGGTCTTCCACTCCGCCCGCTGGGACCACGACCTCGACCTCACCGGCCGTCACGTGGGCGTGGTGGGCATCGGGGCCAGCGCCATCCAGTTCGTGCCCGCCATCGCCGACCGGGTCGGGTCGCTCACCCTCTTCCAGCGCAGCTCCAACTACGTGGGGCCCAAGGCCGACGCCCCGCTCAGCGCCCGGGCCCGACGGCTTCTGCGCATCGGTCCGCTCCGCAAGGCGTACCGCTTCTCCATCTGGGCCCGCTTCGACGCCCGGTTCCTCGCCCTCCGCCAGGGCTCGCTGCTGGGCCGGCTGGGTCAGGACATGTTCCGCAAGGGCCTGGAGCCCCTGGTGGGCGACAAGCTCACCCGAGAGGCGGTGGTGCCCGACTACCCGCTGGGCTGCAAGCGCATCCTGATCGCCAACGACTGGTACCCCACCCTCCTGCGCTCGAATGTCACCGTGGTCAGCGGCGGCGTCGAGCGGGTGGACGGCGACGCGGTGGTGGTGGGCGGCGAGCGGTACCCGGTCGACACGCTCATCTTCGGCACCGGCTTCGAGTCCACCGGCTTCCTCGCCCCGATCACCGTCACCGGTCGCAACGGCGCCGATCTGCACGAGGCGTGGGCCGACGGTGCCGAGGCCCACCTGGGGATCACCGTGAGCGGGTTCCCCAACCTCTTCCTCCTCTACGGCCCCAACACCAACCTGGGCCACAACTCCATCATCTTCATGCTGGAGCGCCAGATCTCCTACGCCCTCACCTGCATCAGGACCCTGGTCGACGGTGGTCGCCCGCTCGACGTCCGCCCCGGCGCCCAGGCCGCCTCGAACCGCCGCCTGCAGCGCGAGCTCGCCCGCACGGTGTGGGCGGCGTCCTGCCACTCCTGGTACAAGACCGCCACCGGCAAGATCACCAACAACTGGTCGGGAACCACCCTTCGGTACGGCCTGCGCACCGCCCGGGTTCGCTGGACCGACTTCGACCGGGTCTGACACGCTCCGACGCCCCGGTGGGCCGCTCGGCCCCTTTCGCCCCTTCGGCGTGCCCCGGGTCGCTGGTTGCGTCGATACTGGCGCCGTGGAACTCCGGATGCTTCGGCATCGAGCCCTGTGCAGTGGATGCGGCAGCAAGCTCCCTCCGCGCACCGAGGCCTGGGTCCACGACGGCGCCGACGACGGCCGCGGCCAGGTGGTGTGCGAGTCCTGCTACCGCGTGGGTGACTACCCCACGGCGTCCCTGCCGGCGTCGGCGGGGCTCGCCGGTTCGGTGATCGCGGGGGGTCCCGACGTGTCGGGCGATCCCGCCCACCCGCTCTCGGAGGCGGCGGTGGAGGCGGTGGCCCAGTCGGTGGCGCAGTCGGTCGCACAGTCGCTGGCGCGATCGGTGGAGGAGTCGGCGTCAGCGGCGGCCGCCCAGGCCGTCGAGCAGGCCGCCGCCCGGGCCGCCGCGCTCGCGGCGGCCGCCGAGCCCACGACCGACGTGGCCCCCCTCGAGGCCGGCGCCCTCGCCGGAGACCTGCCCCTCTCCCAGGCGCCGGCCGACGCGCCGTCGGTCGCGGCCGAAGACGACGCCGCGCCGGCCCCGCTGACCTGGAGGGCCGCCGACGACCTGTTCCAGGGGCCACCGGAGACCACCACGGTGCGGGCCGACGACCACAGCACGTCGCTTCCCGCGGTCGAGACCGACCTCGAATCCGTACCGGGCAGCGTGCGCGCCGGTCGGGCCGCGCCCACCGACGAGGTGGGCCGGGTCCTGCTCGCCGCCGAGAACCGCGGCCTGGTCTGGCTGGGGCCCCGCACCGCGCCCGACGGGCAGTCGATCGACCACGTGGCGCTGTCGCCCAACGGGCTGTGGCTGGTGCGCGTGGAGGCGCCACCCTCCGGTCGGGTCGAGCGCCGCGACCTGGGCGACTGGTTCACCCCCGAACCGCGCCTGTTCGTGGGGGGGTTGGACCGCACCGACGTGGTGGGTCGGTGCGGGGCGGGGGAGGCGTCGGTGGCCCGGGCCCTGCTGGCCTCGCCCCTGGAGGCGATCCCCCGCTACCAGGTGTTGTGCTTCGACGACGCGCCGCCCGGCTGGCTCGAGCGCCCCTTCGAGTTCCAGGAGGTGTGGGTCACCTGGAGCCGTCACCTGGTGGAACCGATGCTCGCCACCGTGCACCTCCAGCGGGCCGACGTGTCCCGGCTGGCGGGTCTGCTCGACCGCATCCTCGACCGCCGCTGATCCCCTTCGGGGACGAGCACACGGCGCCGTGCGCCCGACGGCCCGGACGCGTCAGGCGGGCGGGACGACTCAGGTGAGGGGCGCAGCGAGCCCGGCGAGCGCGGGGCGCTCGTCGGGTGCCAGCACCAGCGGCGACTTGCCCGGCCGGCACAAGATGGCCGGTCCGGGCGGCCGCACACCGGCCCGGTCGAGGATGGCCTGGCTCACCGCCAGGGCCATGGGCCCGAGCTCGTCCAGCGTGCGGTTGCGGTGGTGGCGCACCCCGAGGTCCACCTGGGCGATGTGGTCGACGCCCACGGCCCGGGCGGCATCGATCAACAGGGCCACGTCGACGCCGTAACCGGCCATGAACGGCAGGCGTTCGAGCAGCCGTCGGCGGCCCGCGTACTCGCCGCTCAGCGGCTGGGCGACCTCGGCCAGGTCGGGGAAGAACTGCGAGAGCAGCGGCCGGGCGAGGAGCTCGGTCACGCGACCACCACCCACGCCGTCGGTCTCGGGGCGGTGGTAGTGGCCCTTCACGAAGTCGATGTCGGCATCGGTGAGCAGCGGGCCGAGGAGGCCCACCACGAAGGCCGGGTCGAAGTCCACGATGTCGGCGTCGACCCAGACGATCACGTCGCCGGTGCTCTCGTGGAGCGACTTCCACAGGGCTTCGCCCTTGCCGTGGCCGACCCCGTGGTCGGTGAGCACCTGGCTGGCGTCGACCACCCGGGCTCCGGAGGCCCGGGCCCGCTCGGCGGTGCGGTCGGTGGAGTGGTCGTCGACCACCACGATCTCGTCGACCAGCGGGGTGGCTTCGATCAGGTGGCGGCGGATCGAGCCCACCACGGCGCCGACGGTGGTCTCCTCGTTGCGCGCCGGGAGGCACACCGAGACGGTGGTGGTCCCCTTGGCGGCGGCCAGGGCCGCGGGCTGGAAGTGGCCCACCGCGAACGAGCGCGGACCCCGCCCGGTCATGGCCCCGCTCGTCCCGTTGGTCACCCCCCCAGCTTGCCCCAGCCGGGCGCCGGTGCCACCTTCGGGCGGACGGGCAGTCGGGCGCCGGTACCACCTTCGGACGGTCGGGCAGCCGGGCGCCGGTGCCACCTTCGGGCGGACGGGCCACCAGGGGCCGACGCCGCCCTGTTCGGGTGCGGGCATCGCTGGTGGATCCCCCGGGATCCACTACTACCATCGGCCCCGCTCCGTCCTCGCCCCGAGGACCCGCCGTCCACCAGTCGAGGTCACCGGCCCATGTCCGTCACCGTTCGAGTCCCCACCACCCTGCGCACCCTCACCGGTGGCGAGTCGGAGGTGCAGGTGGAGGGCAGCACCGTCGGAGCGGTCCTCGACAGCCTCGAGGCCGCCCACCCCGGGTTCAAGGAGCGCCTGCTCGACCCCGAGGGCGGCCTGCGCCGGTTCGTGAACCTCTACGTGGCCGACGACGACGTCCGGTTCCGTGAGGGGCTCGACACCGAGGTGGCCGACGGCGACACCGTCTCGATCATCCCTGCGGTCGCCGGCGGCTGACTGCGCCACCACGGGCTCTCCCGGGCCGGGAACGCAACGAGCGGGACACCGATGGTCTCCCTCCGACCCATCGATGCCCCGCTCTCGTGCGGTGGAGCCGTGGCTCCAACTACCAGGGAAGATCGTCGGTTCCGCCGCCGCTCATGATGGGTCGTTCGGCCCTTTGGCCGGGTCGCCCGGCGGTGGGTCGGCCGGCCCTGCGGTTAGCAGTCTCGGCCTCCGGTTGCTAACGCGGCGCGCAAGTGGTTTGCTGTTAGCAGTCTCTTAACGAGAGTGCTAACCGTCCGTCCCCTTTCCGTCTCTGGGAGAACCTGCAGATGCCCAAGATCATCGCCTTCGACGAGCAGGCCCGCCGCGCCCTCGAGGCCGGCATGAACCAGCTTGCCGACGCCGTTGCCGTCACCCTCGGCCCGAAGGGCCGCAACGTGGTGCTGGAGAAGAAGTGGGGCGCCCCCACGATCACCAAGGACGGCGTGTCCGTCGCCAAGGAGATCGACCTCGAGGATCCCTACGAGCGGATCGGCGCCGAGCTGGTGAAGGAGGTCGCCAAGAAGACCGACGACGTCGCCGGCGACGGCACCACCACCGCCACCGTGCTGGCCCGCGCCATGGTGCGCGAAGGCCTCAAGAACGTGGCCGCCGGCGCCAACCCCATGGTCCTCAAGAAGGGCATCGAGGCCGCCGTCGAGGCTGCCGTGGCGTCGCTCGCCGCCCTGGCCATCGACGTGGACGACAAGGAGCAGATCGCCAAGGTCGCCTCCATCTCGGCCAACAACGACGCCGAGATCGGCGAGCAGATCGCCGAGGCCATGGACAAGGTGGGCAAGGACGGCGTCATCACCGTCGAGGAGTCCAACACCTTCGGCATCGAGACCGACTTCGTCGAGGGCATGCGCTTCGACAAGGGCTACATCTCGCCCTACTTCGTCACCGACCCCGAGCGCATGGAGGCCGTCATGGACGACGCCCTCGTGCTGCTGGTGTCCTCGAAGATCGCCAACGTGCGCGACCTCGTGCCCGTGCTGGAGAAGGTCATGCAGTCCGGCAAGCCGCTGGTCATCGTGGCCGAGGACATCGAGGGCGAAGCCCTCTCCACCCTCGTGGTGAACAAGATCCGCGGCACCTTCCGCTCGGTGGCCGTGAAGGCGCCCGGCTTCGGTGAGCGCCGCAAGGCCATGCTCCAGGACATCGCCATCCTCACTGGCGCCCAGGTCATCTCCGAGGACGTGGGCCTCAAGCTCGAGAACACCACCCTCGACCTGCTGGGCACGGCCAAGAAGGTGATCATCACCAAGGACGAGACCACCATCGTGGAGGGCGGCGGCGACGCCGACGACGTCAAGGGCCGCATCACCCAGATCAAGACCGAGATCGACAACACCGATTCCGACTACGACCGCGAGAAGCTCCAGGAGCGCCTCGCCAAGCTGTCGGGCGGCGTGGCCGTCCTCAAGGTGGGTGCCGCCACCGAGGTGGAGCTCAAGGAGAAGAAGCACCGCATCGAAGATGCCGTGTCCACCGCCAAGGCCGCCATCGAGGAGGGCGTGGTGCCCGGTGGTGGCGTGGCCCTCATCCGGTCCCAGGCCGCCATCCTCGAGGTCGCCGCCAAGCTCGAGGGCGACGAGGCCACCGGTGCGCTCATCGTGGCCCGCGCCGTGGAGGAGCCGCTGAAGCAGATCGCGGTGAACGCCGGTCTCGAGGGTGGCGTGGTCGTGTCCAAGGTGAAGGAGCTCTCCGGCAACGACGGCTACAACGCCGCCACCGACGAGTACGGGCCGATGCTCCCCAGCGTGCCCGACGCCGCCAAGGTGACCCGGTCGGCCCTGCAGAACGCGGCGTCGATCGCCGCCCTGTTCCTGACCACCGAAGCCGTGGTGGCCGACAAGCCCGAGGAGAAGGGCGGCGGCGGCATGCCCGGCGGAGGCATGGAGGACTTCTGATCCCTCCCCGGTGACCGCCTCGGGCGGCCACCACCCCCGAAACACCGAGACGGCCGGCCCCGAGGGGCCGGCCGTCTCGCGCGCTGGACCGATGGGAGAGGATCCGGCGCCGGGAGCGGCGCCGACCCGGTGGCGGAGCCGGGCGGCGACGCGCTCCGATCAGTTGCCGCCGGCCGCCATGATGACGGCGTTGATGCGCTCGACC
>DAIMFV010000006.1:11654-13891 GCA_036724365.1 Acidimicrobiales bacterium
CCCCGCCACCTGGAGCTCGTGGTGGACGCCGCCCCCGAGCGGGGCGCAGCCGCCGGCTGACGAGCCGAGGGCCCGGACACCGCGTCGACGGTGGTGCCCGGGACCCCGATGCGGTCAGTTGCCGCCGGCCGCCATGATGTCGGCGTTGATGCGCTCGACCCGCTGGCGCAGGTCCTCCAGTTCGGTGCGCACGGTCTGGAGCGACCGGGAGGTGTCGGGCCAGGCCCCGCGGAACTGGGTGGCCAGGGCGCCGTCCCACACGTCGGGCTGCGAGAGCTGACGGCCCTGCTGGTCGAGTTGGCTGATCTGGTCGGCGAGGCCGCCGTTGATGATGGCGGCCATGGAGGCCACGGCCGATCGGGCGGCGTCGGTGGAGAGGACCCGGGTCATGGGCGCCCCTTTCGTCGGTGAATGAGACAACAGGAAACTACCGGAAACATCACTACCGGTCAACGGGGTCGACACCGCCCACCACCGTCGTCGACGGTGGCGGCAGGGCCACCTGCACGAAGCCCCCCGCACCCTGGTCGGGTCCGGCCAGCCAGCCCCGGCCGGTCACCAGGTCCACCACGGGGCGACGTGGGAGGCGGACCCCGAGCAGGTCGCCGTCGAGGTCGAGGTCGGGCACGAGCAGGAGCCCGGTGCCGTCGGCTCGCACCTCACGGGTCCAGTGCCCGAACCGGGACCGGAGACGGTCGTTGCGGCCGGAGGCCACGACGTGACGCAGGGGTCGGCGGTCGGCCACCACGCCGGCCAACACCGCGTGGTGGTCGTCGGTGCGGTCGGCGTCGTCGACGAGCACCAGCAACGGCCCGGGTCGATCCACGGCCCGGGCGAGACCGGCGGTGTCGTCGGCCCCCACCACCCGCACGCCATCGGGTAGCGGCGGTGGGGCGGAGCCGGGGGTCACGACCCACACCACCGGGGTGGCCGGGACCGCCTCGGACGCCAGGCGGGCCAGGGTGGTGGTCCGGCCCGAGCGCGGTGGACCGCTCACCAGCGCGTGGCCGCCCCGCGGCAGGTGGAGCGCCGCGGCCTGCAGGTGGCGGTCGGCCAGTCCCACCGCCAGCGACAGGTGGCCGGTCGCGGTCGCGGTCGCGGTCGGCGGGTCGTGCCGGGCGTGCCGGTCGTGCCGGTCGTGCCGGTCGTACGGGTCGTGCCGGTCGGTCGGGTCCGTCCGGTCTGGGAGACCGCCACGTTCCCGGGCATGGTCGATCAGGTCGAGGTGGGTGAGCACCCGGGGGAGGACGCCGATCCACTCAGCGCCGGGCGTGCCCTCGGGGTGGTGGGCGGCCAGCGTGGCCACGGCGGCCGCCAGCCCGTCGGCGGGCCGGGCCACCTGGACCACCGTGACCGCACCACCCGTGAGGGTCACGCCCCGATCCGCGGGCAACGGGGGGACCGACCGGGCCGGGATGCCGTGGGCGGTGACCTCGGACGGATCGCCGAGGCGGAACAGCACGCGCTGTTCGCACAGCGACAGGAGCTGGTGGGGCACGGTCCCCTCGGTCGTGAGGCACAGGTGGATGCCGCAGGCCGCGCCGCCCGCAGCCAGTTCCACCAGCCGAGCCCAGGGCTCGGGATCGCCGCGCTCCTCCCACTGCGTGCGGAGCGCTCCGATCCCGTGCACCACGAGGAGCCGGCGCGGGTTCCTGATCCGGCGGTCGGTCCGGCGTCGGTCCAGCTCCGCGCCCAGCCGTTGGATCAGTCGCCGCTGGCGCTCGTGCTCCTGGGCGGTGACCACCGCACCGGCCGGGGCCAGGCCGGCCAGGGTGACCAGCTCGCCGGGCCCCCCGTCGATCACGTGGATCAGCGGCGGCTCGGCCGCCCAGCCCCGGGCGGCCTCCAGGACCACCGTGGCGGCGAGGGTGCCACCGCCCGCTCCGGGCAGTCCCAGGGCGAGGAGGGGCCCGCGTCCGGGATCCCAGGCGAAGGGACCGATCCGCTGGTGGTCGGGGTCATCGGCCAGGCCCAGCACCAGGCCGTCGGGCCCGCCGACGGTCGCCGGCATCGGCCATGGCACCAGCTCGGGCAGCGGGGCGGGCCAGGGGCAGCGGGGCGGGTGACCGCCGGCGAGGGCCCCGGCCTCGCCCAGCACGTCCACCAGTTCGTCGAGGTCGGAGCGGGGCGCGCTGGTCGGTGCCGGCCCGGTGGCTGGTCCCGGCTCCGGTGGCTGCGGGCGGGGTGCCCCCAGCGGGCGGACGGACACGCTGCCCGAGGTGCGGGTGTCCGCGGGT
>DAIMFV010000006.1:13908-23074 GCA_036724365.1 Acidimicrobiales bacterium
GACCGAACCGGATCAGGGCGCGTCCCGGCACCCGCCGGGGCAGGTCGGCGGCGTCGGGCGCGGCGATCACGTCGGCACTGTCCTGGGCGCTCTGCACCCGGAGGCAGATGCGCAGGCCGACGTTGGCCTGGATGGCCGGACCGACCGCGCCGGCGGGGCGCTGGGTGGCCAGCACCAGGTGCACGCCGAGGCTCCGGCCCCGCTGCGCCACATCGACCAGCGAGTCGACGAAGTCGGGTACGGCCGCGCCGAGGGCGGCGAACTCGTCGACCACGACCACCAGCCGGGGGAGGGCGTCGCCGCCGGGGTCGAGCCGGCGGAGGTCGGCCAGATCCGAGGCCCCCACCCGACGGAGGCGGTGCTCGCGGTGGCGCAGTTCCGCCTCCAGGCACCGCAGGGCCCGGGCGGCCAGGTGATCGTCGAGGTCGGTGACGACGCCGGCGACGTGGGGGAGCCGGGCGCAGGCGTCGAACGCGCTGCCGCCCTTGAAGTCGACCAGCACGAACGCCAGGTGATCGGGGCTGGCGCTGACGGCCAACGAGAGCACCAGGGAGCGCAGCAGTTCGCTCTTGCCGGCACCCGTGGTCCCGGCCACCAGCACGTGGGGACCGTCTGCGGCCAGGTCGAGGTGGAGGGGCCCGTCCGTGGTGACGCCGATCCTGGCCACCGGGGTGGGGTCGGGTCCGCCGGCCCGCCACCGGGCGAGCACGGCCGGTGGCGTGGCGTGCGGGAGGCCGAGCAGGGCGCGGAGGCGCACCTCGGCGGGCAGGTGGCGTCCCGCGTGGTGCACCTCGGGGTCGTCGAACCGGGCGAGGCGTCGGGCATGGTCTGCGGCCACCGACCGGGGCGTGGCCGCCACGACCGCGGGCCCGGCCGCGACCGTCGCAGGGCCCTCCAACGTGCCGTCGGCGCGGACCCTCAGCACGGTGGCGCAGGCGGCGGGGACGGGCGCGTCGTCGGGGAGCACCACCAACGCCGTGAGCGGGTGGGGGTCGCCGGTGGCCAGCTGCAACAGCGTGCGCGCCGGACCTCGCCGGTCCCGGAGGGCCGCTGGGTGGTCGATCACGACCAGGGTGGCGATCGGGCCCGTCCCGGCCGACGCGGCACCGAGGTGCTCCGCCAGCGCGACACCGGTGTGGTGGTCGGCGGCGAGGAGGGGGGTGCCGTCGGAGGCGAGGGCGTGGGGGAGCCAGGCCAGCCAGTCCCAGTCGCCCTCGGCGGCGTGCCAGAAGGCCGCGACCGCGAGGTCGGCGGGGCCGTGAGCGGTGGCCGCGGCGAGCACGATGGTGCGGACGAGACCGCGGGCGAGGTCTTCGGGGCCCACCACGGCGATGGGCCGCCCCGGTTCCAGCCGCAGGCCGAGCGGCGTGTCGGTGAGCACCCGGTGCCCGTCCAGCAGGTCAGCGACCGCCGGGTCGGCGCGGTCGGGGTCGCCCTGGAGTGGTGGCCGCCACGGGCCGGCGCCGTGACCGATCCGCACCTCGAGGGCGTCGGGGTCGTGGGGCCGGCGCTCCCAACAGTTCGCGTGGTCGGGGTCGAGGCGAACCGACGGGGCGAACGGGTCGGCGAACCGGTCGGTGCGGCGCCGGCGCTCCTGGGCGGCCGCGGCGGCCAGGTCGTGGCCGAGGCGCTGGAGGTCCCTTCGGAGGCGTCGTTGGTGGTGGCGCCGGCCGCGCCGGCGTCGACGACGGGCATCGAGGGCGTGGGCGACCATCGTCAGCGGGCCCAGGAGGGCGAAGGCGGCGAAGGTCCACGACCCCAGCACCACCACCATGACCGCGGCCCCGGCCGCCGAGGCGATGAGCGCCACCAGGCCCACCGGGGTGACGGCGGGTGGGGGTTCGGGTGGATCGGGGAGGACCACCGGGTCGGGTGGCGGGGGGCCGTCGGTGCGCCCGGTCGGGTGTCGCGGGCTGGTGGAACGCCCGTTGCCCGCCCCCCGCCGGTGGGGTGGCGTCCGCCGTGGCACGGGCGTGGGCTCGAGCACCGCACGGGCGGCGCCCAGGGTGAGCGTGGCCCCGGGGTCCAGGGGCGTGGGGCCCGTCACCGCCTCCCCGTTCGCGCTGGTGCCGTTGGTGGAGCCCAGGTCGGCCACGGTCACTGTCGGGGTGGGGCCCGAGCCCACGTCGACCCGGGCATGGACGGCCGACACGGTGCGGTCCTGAAGGCCCGGACCGGGCGCAGGGGGACGTCGCCCGACCACGTGCAGGCCCGGGCCCAGCGCCAGGGAGACGCCGGCGTCGGCGCCGGTGGTGAACCGGAGGCGGAGTCCGCTCGCGGCCGAGGGGTCGGCTCCCGTCTCGGGGGACGCGGGTGGTTCGGTCCGGACCTCGGCCCCGTGGTGGATGCCGGCGCGGTCGAGTGGCGTGGCCGGGCCGACCCGGCGGCCGTCGACCCACAGCGGACCCGGCGGGGCCCCGGGGGCGAGGGCCCCGAGGAGGTCGCCCACGGTGGCGTCGGGGCCCGGGGCGGCGACCGACAGGTCGCGGCCCTGGTGGCGGATCAGCACGAGGGCTCCCGGGTGGAGGGGCCACGGCCGTCGGGTCGGGGGAGCCGCTGCCGGGGGCGGCTCCGGACGAGACGGCGACCCGTACCCGGGCCGGTGGCTGCTCAACCACCGACCGCCCGGCCACCGGACGAGCGGGTCGATCGCCGGGCCCGAGCCCGAAACCGGTCGAAGTGCTCCGGCGCCCGGTGCCCGTTAGCGTCCCGGCCATGGCTGAACCTCTGGTCCCGTCCGTCGGTCTCGGTGTGCTGCACCTGTTCTGCGCGGTCACCCCGGGGGCGGACCGCGACGGGGTGGTGGCGGCGGTCGAGGCCGCGGTGGCCGACGACCTGCAGGTGGTGGCGGTGGCGGTGCTCGGCCACAAGGCCGACGTGGCGCTCATGGTGCTGGGCCGCGACGTCTGGCGGCTGCGGTCGTTCCAGACGGCGGTGGCGGCGGCGGGGCTCACGGTGGTCGATTCCTACGTGTCGCTCACCGAGCTGTCCGAGTACGCCCAGGGGCTCCCGGAAGCCATGGCCCAGGCCCGCCTCTACCCGCAGCTCCCGCCCGAAGGGAAGCCGGCGTGGTGCTTCTACCCGATGTCGAAGCGCCGGGAGCCCGGTCAGAACTGGTTCACCCTGCCGTACGACGAGCGCGAGGCGCTGATGCGGGAGCACGGGTCCACCGGCCGGGGCTTCGCCGGTCGGATCCTGCAGTTGATCACCGGTTCGGCGGGGGTCGACGACTACGAGTGGGGCGTCACGTTGTTCGCCCAGCACCCCGACGACCTGAAGGAGGTCGTCTACAAGATGCGCTTCGACCACGCCTCCGCCGTCTACGCCGAGTTCGGTCCGTTCGTCACCGGCGTGGTCGGTACGGTCGACGAGGTGCTCGACGCCGCTGGCGTCGCCCGCTGACCGTGGAGGACGCTCTCGTGACGGCGCGTTCGAGATGGCTCGCTCGAGGGTTGAGGATGGAACGATGACGGCCATGCAGACGACGGCCCTGGAGGGGCCCGACACCGCCGAAGTGGACGGGACCGACGCGCTGGTCCGCCTGCGCACCTGGTTCGGGCGCCAGCGGTCGGTCGTGGTGGCGTTCTCGGGCGGCGCCGACTCGGCCTTCGTGGCCTGGGTCGCCACCGAGGTGTTGGGCCCCGAGCGGGTGCACTGCGCCACGGCGGTGTCGCCGTCGCTCCCCGACGCCGAGCTGCACGACTGCGCCGCGCTGGCGGCCGGGTGGGGGTTGAACTGGTCGAAGGTGGTGACCGACGAGCTCGACGACCCCGCCTACCGTCGCAACGACGCACAGCGCTGCTACCACTGCAAGGACGCCCTCGCCCGCGCCCTTCGGCCCTTGGCCGAAGCCGAGGGTGCCACGGTCGTGCTGGGCGTGAACCTCGACGACCTGGGCGACCACCGCCCCGGTCAGCGGGCGGCGGCGGAGCACGGGGCCCGCTTTCCGTTGGTCGAGGTGGGGTTCACCAAGGCGATGGTCCGGGCCAGTTCCCGCGCCCTCGGTCTGCGCACGGCCGACAAGCCGGCGGCGGCCTGTCTGGCATCACGGGTGCCCTACGGCACGCCGGTCACGCTGGGCGTGCTCCGCGAGGTGGAGGCGGCCGAGGCCGGGCTCCGTGGGCTGGGGTTCGGCGAGTTGCGGGTGCGCCACTACGGCGAGACGGCCCGCCTGGAGGTTCCCCTCGACCGGCTGGCCGACGTGGTGGCCCGTCGGGTGGAGGTGGTCGGTGCCGTGCACGCGGCCGGCTACCGCTACGTGACCCTCGACCTGGAGGGCCTGCGCAGCGGCAACCTGAACGGCGCCGAGGGTGGGCCCCGCCGGGATCCGTCGTAGTCTGTCGTCGCCCGGCCGGGCGACAGATCGCCCGCCCCCCGATGGTCTCCTCCAGGGGCCCGTGGCGGAGCGTGGTGGGTCCACCGCTCCCGGCCACTTCGACCACGTGGAGCGATTTCGCAGCTGCATGGAGTGGTTGGTTTTTCACTGTTTGTGAGGTGAAAACCACGCTGCACGGTTTTTTGTGAAGATCGCCGAGTAGGGCCGGATTTGCCCTTGAGGCACCGGGATCCCGCGCCGTTACCCCTTCCGACCCAGTCGTCGAGAAGTAGGAACGGGGCCACACACCATGAAGTTCGAAGCACTCCGCAAGGTGGCAGTGTCGGCGGCGGCGGGAATCGCCGTCCTGGGGTTCGCAGCGTGCGAACCGGTGCCGGTCGATCCCACCCCCGCCCCCAGCGGGTGGACCCTCGTGGGTGGTGACGAGTTCAACGGCTCGGGTCTCGACACCTCGAAGTGGTCCGCCTACCACAACACCTACGGCGACGGGAACAACGAGTTCGCCTGCCTCACGCCCAACAACGTGGCCGTGAGCGGCGGCACCCTCAAGATCACCTCGAAGCGCGAGTCGGTGACCTGCCCCGGCGGCAAGGCCCGCAACTACACCTCGGGCTTCATCGGTTCCCGTGAGGCGGGCACCTACTACACCCGCTACGCCCGCTTCGAGATCCGGGCCAAGGTGCCCCACAACCAGGGCCTGTGGCCGGCGTTCTGGCTGCGCCACCGCAACGGTGCCGGCGTGGCCGAGGTCGACATCATGGAGTACTTCCACTCCCAGGTGCCCGGGAAGTCCACCGCCACCCTGCACCTGGACGGGCGGCACAACCTGTCGAAGAAGTCCACCAACTTCGAGAGCGCGGCGGTGGCCCCGGGGTGGCACAACTGGGCCGTGGAGATCACCGAGGTGGCCACCGGCGTGAAGTTCGACTTCCTGCTGGACGGGACCCTCGTGCACAGCTACACCGACACCCAGCGCAACTGGGCGTCCGGCGCCGAGGCGGGCACCTGGGACATCGCCATCAACCAGGCCGTGGGCGGCAACTGGGGCGGCGATCCCGACGGCGTGCTCGGCGAGCTGCCGCTGGTGAGCCGGTGCTCGATCTCGGGCACCTTCCCGGGGGGCTGCAAGTCCACCGGCATCAACCGGGTGGACTGGGCCGACCCCGCCGATGCCACCTACGAGATCGACTGGGTGCGGGTGTACACCCGCTGATCGATCGCTGCCGAGCAGGGCGAACGTCGGGGCCCCGGGGCGTTGCGACCCGGGGCCCCGACGCGTCCGAGGAGCCTCACCACCGACCCGCAGGAGATCTGGTCCACGAGAGGACCCAACCGCGGCGTTCCCAGGTGCGTCAGTGGCGGGCGCCCACCGCCAGGTCGAAGCCGGCGGTGGTCTGGTTGCGGCTGTTGAGGTGCAGCTCCACGGCGATGGTGTTGGTGCCGGCCACGAAGGCCGAGGCGGGTACGGCGTAGACGACCGGGACGTGCCGGTCGTCTACGGCCACCGGCCCGGCGGCGAACGTGTCGTGGGTGATCGGGCCGGCGGGCATGTTCGACCGCGCCACCTCGACGCCGTTCACGTAGACCACGGCGCCGCTGTTGCGTATGAGGTGCAGGTCGACCCCGGTGATGGCCGTGGGGTCGACCACCTCGATGGTGCGGCGGTAGTAGGAGGTGAGCGGTCGGGGGGGCGCCGCCGCCGAGATGATCGTGGCCTTCGGGGTGTCGCCGAAGCCGAACTCGCCGAAGCCCACGTTCCAGGTGCTGTCGTCGTAGCCGGCCGCGGCCCAGCCGGGGGTGGGTGCGAGGTCGGCGTAGTACCAGCGCCATTCGGAACCGAAGGGCAGGATGCGATCGGCCTCGGCGATCGGCCCGACCACCTTGATCGGCACCGGTGACGCCGAGCGGTTGCCGGTGGCGTCGTAGGCCCGGACGGTGTAGCGGGACCCCGAGATCGGCGCCGTGTCGGTGAAGGTGGTGGTGCCGCTGACCGAGGCGATCACCCGGTTGTTGCGGTAGACGTCGCAGGCCACCGACCCGCTGTCGTCGCTCGACCCGCCCCAGGCGAGGGTGACGCTGTCGGCGCCGGCCCAACCCGTGAGGGCCGTGGGTGCCGTGGGGGGTGTGGAGTCGATCGGGCAGAAGCGCCCGAAGCCCCCGAGCCAGTCGGCGGCGGCCACGCCGCTGGCCGAGCCCTGGATCAGGTCACCACCCACCCATACGCAGCCTCGGCTGTCCTGATCGATGGTCCACACCCCTTCGCCCACGTTGCCCTTGAGGCCGTGGGGGAACCACGACTCGTCGATGTCGTGGGTCACGGGGTCGAAGCGGGCCACCACGTTGATGGCATGGACCGACCGGAAGCCGGCCGGGGCCTCCCAGGAGTTGGTGCCGGCGAAGAGGGTGTCGTCGCAGTGGCAGCCGACGTAGATCCAGTCGTCGAGCACCTCGATGGCCTGGGTGTCGCCGCCTGCCTTGGTGATGTGGGCGTCGAGCAGGGAGGTGCGGTCCCGGTCGTACCACTGGGTGTCGTGCTCGGCTCCGCCCACCATGATCTGGTCGCCGTACTCGGCCACCGCGTGCTGGTAGGCGTCCTGGCCGGGGAGCGCCGACGGAACGAACGGTCCCAGGCCCGGCACCGGGGCGCCGGTGGCGCTGTCGGTGACGGCGAAGTAGCCGTGGTTGGTGTCGCCGTTCACGGCGTTGAAGAAGCCGGCGACGTAGACCCGGTCACCGGCAGCCGCGGCCCGCAGTCGCACGCCGGTGCCGGAGAGGATCGGCTTCCAGGTGCCGGGCGATCCGTCGGTGGCGCTCAGGCTGATGGCCCGAGACACGATGATCTCGTTCCAGGTGCCGCCCTTCACCCGGTTGAAGCGGCCGGTGGCGTAGATCCACCCGTTGCGCTGGTCGAGGCCGCGCACGATGTGGGTTCCGTTGGTGTAGGTGAGGTTGGCCTTCCAGGAGGTGATGACCTCACCCGTGTTCGGGTCCAGGGCCACCAGGCCCGACGTGTCGGGTCGACCGTCGACCGAGGTGAAGTCGCCGCCCACGATGAGCTTGCCGTCGGCGGTGGTGGTCATGGCCCAGACCCGACCGGCGAAGACCGGATCGAACGAGGAGATCCAGTTGCCGTCGAGGTCGAAGGCGGCGAGCGAGGCCTGCGCGTACGTCGGGCCGCCCGGACCCTGTTGGACGTGGGTGAACCGCCCACCCACGAACACGCGGTCGCCGTGCACCTTCACCACGTTGACGGTGGTGTTCCACGGGTCGATCGGGTCCTCGCCGGTGTGGTCGGTGCCGACCACACCCCACGGGGCGACCTCCGGGGTGTTCCGGAGGGTGGCGGGCACCGACTCGGCCGGGAACCCCGCTTCCCTGGGTAGTGCCGGGAGGGCCACGTCGGTGTTGAGGATGCGGGGTCGGATCCACACCCGGGTGAAGGGCAGCACGAACCCCGAGGTGCTGTAGCGGTAGAGGTACGTGGTGCTGCTGTTGCTTGCTCCCGAGATGCCGGTGCCGAAGCCGAACCCCTGGAGCCAGTTGTTGCCCGAGGAGGCATAGGTGCGCAGCCGGTACGTGCCTTGGAAGCCTTGGAGCCCTGCGGTGGGGTAGTCGTAGAAGGGGCTGTAGGTGTCCTTGGTGTTGCCGTTGGCGTAGGTGGAGCCCCCGATCTTCATCGACGAGAGCCGCAGGCCCTGCGGGAACGCCCAGCTCCAGGCCGACTGGGCCGGGAAGAGCCGCATGTCCTGACGGGTGGTGCCGGTGGCGTTGGTGGCCCGTTCGACGCGGACGCCGTCGACCAGGCCCGAGACCGGTGCCTGGTTCAGGAGGTCGTTGATGGTGTCGGTGCTCAGGGCGGCGGCGCTGAAGGCGCCCGTCCCGTCGACGGTGCTGCGCAGCACGGCCGGGGTGCTCTGGCCGGCGGTGCGGAAGTTCCAGTTGTGGCGACCTCGGGCCACCAGGACCCAGCCACCGCCGTCCGTGGTCATGTCGCAGTAGAACTGCGTGGGCCGGTCGAGGCCGGGCAGGTACAGCCAATAGATGCCGTCTGCGGAGGTGGGGAACGCCTGTTTGATGCCCCAGCAGGAGGCCCCGGCGCCGGCCGGGCTGAGCCCGTCGCCCACCGGCGTGTCGGTGGGGTCGCACGCGGCGAGCGGCAGGACGATCACGGCCAACAGCAGCGCCAGCCGTCGGAAGGCTCTGGCCAGGTTCATCGGGAGGTCCTCTCGACCGTGCGTCGGTGCCCTCATCCTACGCCCCTCACCCTCCGTGGCAACCATCGGCCGTCAGGTCACGTTGGGTGACCGTTCCGCTCGGCGCGTGCCCAGGGCAGGGACCGGCCCAGCACGGCCTCGGTGGCCTCGATGTGGGGGGTGAGGTGCTCGACGAGCCCGGCCCGGACCTCGGGGTCCATGCCCGCACTGGGCTCGGCGTTCCAGGGGTCGACGGACCGGAGGGGGTGGCGGGGCAGTCCGAGGCGGTCGGTGATCTGGTCGCAGAACGCCTGGGGGTCGGCGTAGAGCTCCTCGGAGGCCGCGACCAGCACCCGCTCCCGCGGGTAGGCCGAGAACCACCGTTCGAGCATCGGTGCGTAGCACCCCTGGGCCACGTAGGTCTGGTGGCGGTGGGCCAGGGAGGTGGCCAGGGGGTCGGCCGCCAGGCGGGCCTCCTCACCCCGGGTGCGCACCTCCTCGGCCGCCAGCGCCTCGGCGAACCCCAGCTCCTCGGTGTGGTTGCGCCGCTCCTTCCAGTGCGAGAACGCCCGTTCCACGGGGTCGCGCAGCACCGCCAGCGTCCCGTCCCGGCTCCCGTCATCCACGAGGCAGAGCG
>DAIMFV010000006.1:23084-32638 GCA_036724365.1 Acidimicrobiales bacterium
CCGCCACCACCAGGGCGTCGGGCACCACCAGGCGGGCCCGCTCGGGGGCGAGCGGGTGGAACAGGTAGTAGGGGCTGGCCTCGAACGCCACGGTGGGGTGGCCGAGCCGGCGGGCCGCTAGTCGGCGGGTGGCGGTGGTGGGGAAGTGGGACCGGTACCACCTCGAGCCGCGGTGCCACTCCTCGTCGAAGAAGTACGTGCCCTTGATCTGTTGGGCCCGCGGGAACGTGGGGAGCACGCCCGGGTGCTCGGACAGGTAGCGCCACAACGAGGTGGTGCCGCCCCGCTTGGCCCCGATGACCAACAGGTCGGGTCCGGGTCGGAGGTCGGCCGTGGCCAGGCCCACCAGTCGCAGCCCCCGCTTGGCCGCGTCGGTGGCGGCCACGCCGGGGGCTGAGCGGCGGGCCCGTTCGAGGGGTCCGTGGCGGGGGGTGACCGGGTCGACGGGGCTCACCAGGCTCCTCGGGGGGACGGGCCGGGCACGGGGCGACGGGCTTCGCGGTGGGCGAGGCCCACGGTGGCCCCCACGATCACCAGATGGGGCATCAGGCCGTAGTACGGCATCTGGACCACGGTGGCGATGAGGCTCAGGTGCACCCACCAGGCCAGGGGTGTTCGGAGCCGGCCGGACCGGAACACCTCGATGGCCAGCCACACCAGGAACAGCGCCAGGGCGAAGAACCCGTGGATGAACATCAGGTACCAGATGAGCCCGTGGGTGCCCACCGGCGGGGTGCCCTCGGGGAGGTCGGGGGCGAACACCGGAGCGCCGTGGCCGACCAGCGGTGAGTCGAGCGCGCCCTGCCAGGCCCGCTCGTACAGCGAGGACCGGGCGCTGTTGGAACGCTCGGACTTGTCGAGCCGGTCGGTGACCAGTCCCCCGGCCGGGGTGACCACGAGCAGCGCGGCCACCGCGATCACGCCCGCCATGAGGAGGGCGAGGGCGGTGAACCGGCCCCGCAGGGCCCGGCGCGCCGCGAAGTACACCCCGCCCACGATCAGGCTGAGCCACAGGCCCCGGTTCACCGACACGAGGATCGGATAGATGGCGACCAGGCCGATCAGCACCCCCTTGCGGCGCCGCGCCGCCGACACGCCGATGACCCACGACTTGAGGAAGTACGGGGTGAGGATGCCCATGGCGGACCCCCAGGCGTTGGACGAGCCGAAGGGCGCGGCCGGCCGGGGGACGGGATAGCCGAGGAACTGCTGCGTCTCGGCGAACCGCCACTCCGACAGCCGGGCCACGAACTCGATGCGGCCGATCGGGCCGAGCAGGTAGCCGAGCGGCGACGGCGAGGCGAGGTCGGGGAGGAGCGTGGCGAAGTAGCCGAACACGACCAGGGTGATCCAGAGCGCGGCCAGCCAGTCGACGATGCGGTGGGACGGGACCACGCGTTCATCGACGTTCACCAGCCACACGAACGTGGCCAGGCACCCCACCCACAACAGCCAGCGGTAGGTGAACAGGGGGAGCCCGGAGGGGGGGATGACCGTGGCGCTGAGGGGGATCCAACAGACCAGCACCACCAGGGGCAGGCTCGAGAGCGGGAACCGGGTGGGTCGGTGGGAGAGGATCCGGGCGCCGAACACCAGGCCGGGCAGCATCCACGACAGGCCGTGGAGCCCAACGGCCATGGCGGGTGCGGTGCCCACGGTGATGACCCACAGCGGCCAGGCGACGCGCCGGGTGGCCCGGGCCGAGACCTCGGCGGTGCTGCTCCCGCTGTCTGCGGCGGGTGGGGCGGCGACCGCGCCGTTGCTCATCGGTGCGTCCGGGACCTCATGCCCAGACGGCCTCGGTGACGGTGATGTCCGCCTCGGCGAGGGCACTGGCCGCCTGCTCGGCGGTGTGGCTGTCGTCGTCGAGCACCACCAGGGCCGTCTTGTCGACCCAGCGACCGATGGCGGCGGCCGCGGCCTGGTGGGTGGGGCTGGGCGTGAGGAAGAACACGGCCTCGAAGCCGTCGCGGCTGGCCCGGGTGATGAGCGACTCGGCCACCGCCCGCTGGAGGAGACCCGATGCCTCCACCGAGCCGCGGGGGCGGAGCCAGGTGATGGTGGGGGCGGCGGTGTGGGCCGGGGCCGCCGGATCGGCCAGTTCGGCCTGGAGGAGGTGCTGCTGATCGATCAGATCGGTGAAGGAGGTGACCACCCGGGCCTGGGGCACATCGGCACGGGTGGCGCCGGCCACCACGAACACCGCGGGGATACCGGCGAACGCCAGGCTCGACGCCATGTCTTCGGCCAGGCGCACCGGGGGCTCGGTGGTGTTGGTGGTGAGCAGGACGCCGGTGGCCTTGCCTCGGCGGCCCTGGGACGTGAGCTCGATGGCGAGGCGGTCGATGGCGGCGTCGACCTCGGCCTGGGTGGCGCGGTGGTTGGCCACTCGGGGCAGCAGCCGCACGTTGGCGCCCGGCAGGATCTGGGCGATGCGGCGCCGGCCGCCACCGAGGCTGTCGGACCGGTCCACCACGAAGGCCACGGCCAGGCCCCCGAGCAGGCACAACCCGACGATGCCCACCGCCTTGCCCAGGGCCATCTTGGACAGCACGGCCTCGGGCGGGCTGGTCACCCGCCGGACCACGCGGCCCACATCGGCCGTGTTGACGGCGTCGATGGTGGTGTAGCTGGCGTTGAGCGTGTTGAGCTGGGTCTGGAACTCCTGGACCGCGGCCTGGTCGCCTGATGCGCGGGCGTCGTCCAGCGCTACCCGGGTGAACGCGATCTGCTCGCGGATGGTCTCGAGCCGACTCTGGACGGCCCGCTCGGCGTCGGCCTGGCGTTGGGCCAGGTAGGCGTCGGCGAAGGCGTTGGCGCCGTCCTGGGCCTCTTGCGCGTTGGCGGACTCGTAGGTGATCTCGAGGACCAGCGAGTCTTCCTTGCTGGTGACGGCCACCTTGCGGAGCAGGGTGCGGTTGTCGATCGGCAGGTCGAGCTCGGCCCGGACCGCGTCGGCCACGGCGTCGGACTTCACCAGGTCCTGCTCGGTGGCGATGTCGACCACCTCGGCGTCGGACGTGGGGTCGAGGGGATCGGTGGAGACCGGCTTGACCTGGACGCGCGACGTGGCGCTGAACGTCTCCGGCGAGGTGACGAACGCCAGCGCACCGAGCACGAGGCCGAGCACGGCCGCGCCGATGAGGATGGTGAGTCGGCGTCGGACCAGGCCCACGACGTCGGAGATGCGGAACCCGGTCTCCAGTTCGCTCATGCTGTGCCCTGGTGTTCCTCGTCTGGCTCGGGTCGGTTCCGGTGTGGTCCGGGCCGGCGGACACCTGCCCGGAGAACCTGCAGGTGGAGCGGGGAGCGGGCCATCCGCAGCCCGACGACGTAGCCCGCTGCGCCGACACTACCGGCCGCGAGCAGGCCCGCTGTCGTGTCACCCAGCGCCAGTCGTCCGGCCAGGGCGGCCAGACCGACCGTGGCGGTCGACAGCGCAGCTGCGGTGAGAGCGGGGCGGCCGATCGTGGAGACCCCGAGGCGCCGGCACTGCCATCCCGGGAGCGTGGCGGCCACCACGATCGTGACACCCCAGACCACACCGGCTGCGGTGATGCCGTGCCGGGGGACGAACACCAGGTTCCCCACCAGGTTGATCGCGAGGACGGCGAGGGTGTTGGCCATGGCCTGGCGGCTCCGCCCCGCCATGAGGATCGCCGAGGCCGCCGGGCCGACCGGCGAGGCCACGAGCATGGCGATCGACAGGGCCACCAGCGCGCCCCGGGCCTCCACCACCTCGGGGCCGAAGATGCGGAGCAGCGGCGTGGGGAACACGGCGATGAGCGTGTAGATCGGCCACATCACCGCCACCTGCCAGCCCGCCACCACCTTGATCAGTCCGGACGCCTCCCCGGGCCGGTGGCGGGCGAGGAGCCCGCTGATCCGGGGGCCGGTCACCTGCATCAGGGCCTCAGCGGCGAACAGCCCCGGCAGCAGGTAGCGGGTGCCGGATGCGTAGATGCCGGCGGCGGTGGTGGACACCAGGGCGCTCACGATGATCGTGTCGCTCCAGTTGACCGCCACCTCCGACGCCTGGCCCACGGCCCGGGGGGCGGTGAACCGCCAGTAGGCCCGCCGGAAGGCGGCATCGACCGGTACGGCGGCGCGTCCGGACCGCGCCACGGCACCGTCGACCCGCCGCCGCAGGGCCCGAAGCGAGAAGACGAGGGCCACGGCGTTGGTGGCGGCCCAGGCCACGCCCGCGCCCCGGGGCCCGGTGTCGAGGGCGGCGGCCAGGCCCACCACCAGCGGCAGGGCCACGGCGCGCCCGATGCGCTCGATGAACACCAGGGGCCGCATGGTGTCGAAGCCGCGGGTGCCTTGGATGACCACGGTGTGCACCGCCGCCGCGGGGAGGAAGACGGCCATGGCCCGCAGCACGGAGGCCACCTCGGCCACGGTGTCGCCGTCGGCCAGCACTTCGGCCAGCGCCGGTGCCGTCACGGCGACCAGCACGGCCGCAACCACCGAGACCGCCGTGACGGGCCGGAGGGCCACCCGGATCGTGGCGGGGATGCGCTCGGGCTCGTCGAGGGCGCGGAGCCGGCTGATGGTGCGCACCAGTCCGGTGGTGCAACCGAGCCCGGTGATCACGGCCACCAGGTTGAACAGGGCGATGGCCACCACCACCACGCCGGCGTCGTCCACACCGAGCGCCCGGTTGAGCACCACCAGTACGAGGAAGTTCGACGCGCCGTACACCACGGCCCCGACCATGTTGGTGGCCCCACCGCGCGCCACGGCGGTGAGCGGGGCGTCGGCGGGGGGGGGCCCCGGGGGCCGGGGGGGGGGGGGGGGGGGGCGGGCCGGCCCCCCCGGCCCCCCCCCCAGGGGTCGGCGGCGGTGCGGCGCGCCGCGGTGACGGCGTCGGCCACCGGCCGGTGGTGCTGGAAGCGGGCCTGCTGGTAGGCGCCGTGGACCTCGTCGAGGCCCACCGGGGCGCCGGGTTCGCTGTACTCCCAGTCCCAAGCCACCAGGCCCCGACGCGAGCGCGCCAGGTTCCAGGGCACCCAGTCGCCGTGCCACCGGGCCCACGCCCGGTCCGGCCCGTCGTGGGCGCCGGCCACCGCGTCGAGGAGCGGGCCCACCACCGGGTGGTCTCCATGGTCGGCCACGCGGTCCGTCCACCACGTGGCCGCGTGCAACGGCCGATCCGCCTCGGGCGGGTCGAGCAGGCGCACCGGCCAGGCGCTCACCGGTCCCACGGGCAGGCGGCGCACGTCGGCGGGCATGGGCTCGCAGCAGATGACCGGGTGGCCCTGCCAGGTGGTGGTGGCCACGAGCCCGGGGACCACCAGCCGCGGATCGTCGGCTGCCGCCCAGGCTTCCAACACCGGCCGTTCCCGGGAGACCAGATGGGCACCCACCGGCCCCACGCCCACCTTGGCGTACGCCACCGGCTCACCGTCGGGCGTGAAGCACTGGACGGTGGGCTTCCAGACCTGATCGACGTTGGCCACCCCCACGGCCACCTGGAGGTCGGGGGTGTGGAGCAGGTCGGCGAGGTGGGCGATGAACGATCCGGGTCCGGTGTCGACCCGGAAGCGGTGGGCCAGGGTGAACCGGTCGAGTCCCACCCGGGCGGTCCCGGCCACTGAGGCCCGGGTCAGGCGGGTGCGCAGCGGGCGGAGCCGGTTGTAGGCGAGGAGGGCGGCCGCGGAGGCGGGGGGGTGGTCGAGCGGCACGAGGAACCGTGGGTGCCCGACGTCGCCGACCAGCCCGAGCACCGACTCGTCGGAACCGGTGCCGGTGCCGCCGGTGCCGCCGGTGCGAACGGGGTCGGCCGGGTGCAGGCCGAGGAGGTCGGCCAGCACGCCGAGACCACCGGGGAGCCGTGGGTCAGATCCCATGGCCTCGTCGGTTCAGGGCCGCGGCCAGCCGTTCGGCGGGCACCCCGGCCACGATGGCGAGGGCGATTGCCGCTCGGGGTTCGAGCATCGACCAGCCGAGGGTGGTGCGGATCTGGCGGAGGGCGTCGCGCCGTCGCCCCTGGGCCGCGATGGCCACCGCGATCTGCCCTTCGACGCGGGCGCGCCCGCGGGGTTCGCCGCTGAACTCGGGGTTGCGGTCGACGACCTGGCGGAGCGCGGCCTCCCACGACGGCCACTGCTGGCGGAAGTGCGACCGCACCACCCAGCGGACCCGGATCAACGGGTCGACCACCACGGGCACCGGCTGGTGGCGGGCGGCTCGCAGCATCCAGTCGTAGTCCTCGGCGAAACCGCCGGGGATGTGTTCGTCGAGGGGTCCGATCTCGTCCCAGAAGGCCGCGGTGCGCACGAGGGCGGCCACCATGTTGGCCTCGATGCGACGAGACCGGAGGAGGTGGGCGTAGCGCAGGAGGGGTTCGGATCCGGGGCGGGCGAACGGGGTGCCGTCCACCTCCAGTTCGAGTCCGCACACCACCGTGTCGGACCCGGTGGTGGCCAGCAGGTCGAGTTGCCGGCGGGCCTTGGACGGCAGCCACAGATCGTCGTCGTCGCAGAAGCCCAGGACGGGGGCGGTGGCGGCGGCGGCGCCGCAGTTCCGGCTCCCGGGCAGCCCGGGCGTGCGGTCGTTGACCAGCACGTGGACCGGCCGGTGGGCGTCGACCTCGGCGGGCACCGCCAGGTCGGGCTCGGGTTCCGCACGGTCCCAGACCACGATCGTCTCGATGGGGCCGGGATGGTCCTGGGCCCGGATGGCGGCGATGGCCTCGCGGAGCTGGAGGGGCCGGTCGTGGGTGGAGACGACCACGCTCAGGTCGTAGCCGGCACCTCCGGTGGTCATCCGTTGAAGCGAGCGGCGTACGCCACGGTGGCGCGGAGCTGGTCGACGAGGGCCGACGTGCTGAGGCTGGCGGCGTTGGTGATCTGGGTGCTGGTGGGCACGGTGCGGAGCAGACCGAACCACGTGGTCAGGGTGCTGACGCTGGTGGCGGTGCGGTTGCGGTACCCGCTCGAATCCGACAGCTGGGCCAGGAGCACGCCGCGTGGGAGCCCGCCGCCGAGGCGGCCCACCCAGAACGCCCGACCGCCGGCGTCGGGGGTGCGGCCGAACACGTTGGCGTAGATGCGGTCGACGAAGGCACCGTCGTCGAGGGCGCCGTAGCGGTTGATGAACTCGGGTGAGCCGGCGAAGTAGGTGGCGATGTCCACGAGCGTCCGCCCGGCCCGGCCGGGGCCGACCCAGTAGGTGAGCCCGGCGGTCTCGGGGTTGCGCAGGAAGGTGGCGGTGTAGAGACGGGTGATGGGCGGGGCGATGTCTCGCCAGGCCGGTGCCGCCAGCAGTTCCACGGGGAGTTGGGTGGGGCTGGGCGGGTTGCCGGCGCGGAAAGCCTTGACCCACCGGTCGAGCTCGGACGCCGTGGGCCACCGGCCGGCGAGGTCGACGTACTGGCGGACCACGTAGCTGACGGCGTCGGGCGCGAACGGGCCGAAGCGCGAGTTGGTGCCGATCCAGGACCGGGCCGCCGAGACCCGGCTGTAGATGCCAGGGAGGTTCGGCTCGGCGCAGGAGTCACCCCACGAGACCACCCCCACCAGTCGGGGGTGCGACCCGGACGGTTCCACCACGAGCGGACCCCCGGAGTCGCCGCGGCAGGAGTCGGTGCCGCCCTCGAGGCGGCCGGCGCACAACATGGACTGGGCGCGGAACTCGGTGGGCTCGTTGTGGGCCGTGCGCCCCTCGGGGTAGATGGTGGCGCAGGTGGAGTTGGCGATGATCGGGAAGGTGGCGGTCTGCAGGTCGAGCGGGTAGTCGGTGCCGTTCCAACCCCAACCGGCCACCCGGGCGGTGGTCCCGGCGGCCTCGAGCGACCCCTCGGTTGCGCCGATGAGCGCCACGCCGGGTGCGGTGGTGGGCCGGGCCAGCCGGAGGAGGGCGAAGTCCCAGTCGTTGTCGATGCCGGTGGACGACGGGTGCGGGTGGATCGAGGCCACCGCGATCCGCTGGCCGTCGGAGCCGTCGAGGGCGGTGAGGCCGGTGGCCACCTCGAGGGTCTGGGGCCCCACGTAGTCGAGGGTGGGGCCGGGGTAGGTGTTCGGGTACTCGTCGCGCCGGTCGGTGACGCAGTGGGCGGCCGTGAGCACCCAGCTCGGCGACAGGACGGTGGCGCCGCAGAGGAGGTCTTCGGCGACCGTGCCCCCGTCGGCGTACACGAGGGCGGCCATGTACGGGAACTCGCCCCGGGTGGCATCTCGACCGCCGATGACCCGGGTGGTGACGCCGGGCCCGGCCTGCGACGCGACGGGCGGCGCCGGGGCGGCCACCAGCAGGGTGGCGGTCAGGAGGAAGAGGGCCAGGGGTCGCCTACGCACCGGGCGGACGCTAGCGCGGGCCCTTCGTTCCGATCCGGCGCCCGCGCGCCCGGTACGGTCCGCCGTCATGGGTAGCACGGGATCGGCGGCCGACGACGCGGCGCTGGCGGGCTACGCGAGCGACCTCGTGCGGGCCCTCGACGGTGCGCTGGCCGGCTGGGTGGAGCGCCGCGTGGCCGAGGTGGCGGACCGCTGGCGCCCGGGGACGGGGGCTGCTCTGGCCGCCGAGGCGGCGGCGGCGGGTGAGCGCGCCCGGGCGGAGGTGGTGCCCCGCCTGGAGGCGTTGTTGGCCGCCGATGTCGACCAGCAGCGCACCGGACCGCTCGACCTGGTCCGAGCGGCGGTGGTGCACCCCACCGCGGTGCTGGTGGCGGCGGGTGTGCCGCCCGCGGACCGCGACGACTTCAGCCGCCGGGCGTTCCCCGACGATCTCTACGACCTGGCCCCGGCGTCGTTCGCCGACATCCACCCCGACCTGGCCGGCCCCGGGATCGCCTGGGGTGCGGCCAAGGCCCACGTGGTGATGGCCCGGCGCCGTCGCCCGGGACCCTGAGGGCACTGGGCGGGCCGGGTACCCGATGGGGAGCCCGGGTCAGCGGGCGATCACGACCGGGCGCTCGTCGGCCGGGGCGGCGGCGTCGCGACGGCGCTTGAGGATCCGGCGGCGCTCACGTTCCGAGCAGCCGCCCCACACCCCGTGGTCGATCCGGTTCTCGAGGGCGTACTCGAGGCACTGCGACACGACCCGGCAGTCGGCGCAGATGGCGCGGGCGGCATCGACGCCCACCCCGTCGCTGGGGAAGAACGCAGAAGCCGGGAAGTTGCGGCAGCTGCCCTTGCTCATCCACACGAGCTCGGTCGGTTCCATCGGTGGTCTCCTCCGTCCCGCCGGACGCCCCCGGGGATCGGGGGCGGGAGGGCGGAATCCCTCGGTGCTGTTCATGGTGGCGTGACGGCCATAAAGCGAGACGAAACACCTGGGGCCATCGTTCCCCGGATCGCGTGAGGATTCGGTGCAGGCGCCGTGGAGATCCGACGAAAACCTGCTTGCATGGCTTCCATGACCGGTCCGGGGAGCCCCAGCAACGGGTCGTGGTCGCCGTGGGCGCCCCGTACGGGCTCCGATCCGACCCCCCGCGGCGCGGCGCCGGTGAGCGCGCCCCCGAGGTCCTCGCCGCCACCGGCGCCGCCCGCGTCCTCCCCATCGGGCCCCACGCCATCGCCCACTCCCGGGCCGGCCGGCGGGTCGCCGTG
>DAIMFV010000007.1:0-1827 GCA_036724365.1 Acidimicrobiales bacterium
GGCTACAGCCGCGACGAGATGACCATGACGCCCATGACCTACGACGAGATGCGGCCCGGGTGCTACGACCCCAAGGCCCGCATCGCCGACCAGGAGATGAACCACGTGGAGGCCTCGCTGTGCTTCCCCACGTTCCCCCGGTTCTGCGGCCAGACCTTCACCGAGCACCCCGACCACGACATGGGCCTGGCCTGCGTGAAGGCCTACAACGACTGGATGGTCGAGGAGTGGTGCGGCGACTCGAACGGCGCCCTCATCCCGCTCATCATCGTGCCGCTGTGGGATGCGGACCTGGCCGCCGCCGAGGTCCGCCGCAACGCCGAGCGCGGCGTCCACGCCGTCTGCTTCAGCGAGATCCCGCCCCACCTCGGCCTGCCGTCGATCCACAGCGGCTTCTGGGACCCGTTCTTCGACGCCTGCCAGGACACGAACACCACCATCAACATGCACATCGGCTCGTCGTCGCGCATGCCGGCCACCTCGCCCGACGCGCCGGTGGCCGTGGCCGCCTCGCTGTCGTTCAACAACTCCATGGCGTCCATGAGCGACTGGCTGTTCAGCGGCAAGCTCGTGCAGTTCCCCGACCTCAAGCTGGCCTACAGCGAGGGCCAGATCGGCTGGATCCCCTACATCCTCGAGCGGGTGGACGACGTGTGGCGCGAGCACCGCGCCTGGGGCGGGGTGAAGGACCTCATCCCCGAGCCGCCGAGCACCTACTACTACAAGAACATCTTCGGCTGCTTCTTCCGGGACCGCCACGGGCTCACCGCGCTCGACATCGTGGGGGAGGACAACGTCACCTTCGAGACCGACTACCCCCACACCGACTCCACCTGGCCCGACACCAAGGAGATCGCGGAGAAGATGGTGGAGGGGCTCACCGACGAGCAGATCTACAAGATCATGCGGGGCAACGCGATCCGCATGTTGTCGCTCGACCTCGATCGGGACCGTCCCACCCCCGAGCCCGCCCCCGCCGGCACCGGCCACTGACCCGCACCCGGTTGGGGCGGGCCCGCCCCGACCGGGAGGTACCGTCGCCCCGATGACCGAACCCACGCCACCGTCGCCCGCCCCACCGGCCGGGTCCACCGACCAGCTCACCACGCTGCTGTTCGAGCAGCGCGGGGCGGTGGCCTGGATCCGCCTCAACCGACCCGAGCGCTACCACGCGTTCAACAAGGTGCTGTGCGACGAGCTCTCGGGGCTGTGGCGGCGGCTGCGCACCGACGACTCGGTCAAGGCGGTGGTGCTCAGCGCCACCGGTGAGAAGGCGTTCTGCACCGGCATCGACCGCGACTTCGTGCCCGCCGAGGGCGGCGCCACCTACGACTTCTCGCCCTACACCTACGACGACCCCGGTCAGTACCTGGGCCCGAAGGCCAACGACTTCTGGAAGCCCGTGGTCTGCGCGGTGAACGGCATGGCCTGCGGCGGCGCCTTCTACCTGCTCGGCGAGGTCGACATCATCGTGGCCGCCGACCACGCCACGTTCTTCGACCCCCACGTCACCTACGGCATGCCGGCCGTGTACGAACCGCTGCTCATGCTGCACCGGGGCATGCCGTTCGGCGAGATCCTGCGCATGACGCTGCTCGGCAACCACGAGCGCATGTCGGCGGCCCGGGCGCTGGAGATCGGCCTGGTGAGCGAGGTCTGCCCGTCCGGTGAGCTCGACGAGCGCGCCGGGTGGTTGGCCGACACCATCGCCTCGGCGCCCGCCCGGCCCATGCAGGCCACGCTGCGCACGTTGTGGGCCGGCCGCGAGCTCAGCCGACGCCAGGCCCTCGACCTGGGCAACACGTTCCTCAACCTGGGCATGACCGA
>DAIMFV010000007.1:1927-17964 GCA_036724365.1 Acidimicrobiales bacterium
GCGTCGGCGGCCTCGAGGGCCTGGATGCGGTCGGCCACGAACGAGCCCTCCACCACGGCGAAGGTCTGCAGGTCGGTCTCGGCCACGCCCTCGATGGTGCCGCACACCTCGTCGTCGGTGAGGGCGGTGATCGTGATGGTGGTGTCGCCGATCAGCAGGCGCTCGCTGCCGGCCCAGACCCCCAGGTTGTTGATGGTCCCGTCGGTGTCCACGCGGGCCGCGTCGGTCTCGCTGGTGAACTGCTGGCCCTCGGCGATGGGCTCCTGGTCGGCGCTGCGGCTCAGGTACGCCGTGAGGATGATCCCGCCCTCGGGCACCTCGGGCACGCCCACGGGCACGCCCCGTCCGAACTGCTCGTCGACGGGGATCTCGAAGCCGGCCAGCGCCAGTTCGAGCGTGCGGTCGTAGTCCACGGTGTTGTCGGGGTGGGGACCGGCATCGGCCCAGAACGTGCCGGGCTCGATCGGGCCGTCGGCCGACTCCGATCCCGAGAGGGTCAGGTCGTTCACGCAGGGATCCGACGCGTCGTCGGCGGTCGTGGTGGTGTCGCCGTCGTCACCGGGCTCGTCGGTGCCCGATGCGGCCGTGGTGGACGAGTCGTCGGCCGCCGTGGCGGTGGCCGCCGAGTCGTCGCCGTCGTCACCGCCACACCCGGCGGCACCCAGGGCCAGTGCCCCGGCCAGCGCCGCGATGGTGAGCCGCTTGACCAGTCCTGCGTACATGTTCCCTCCCAGTGGGATCGTCGGCGTCGGCAACCCACCGTCCCCGACCAGCCACGGACGGTAGCCGCCACGGGGCCCGTCGACGGTGGACACCCACCCTGTCTCCCCGGCTGGTCGCCCCTGGTCGCCCCTGGTCTCCTCCGGCCCCCCGGTCGGCGCGGGGTGCGCCGGAGGCACCCGGAGCGGCATCAGCCGGCAGCCGCTCCCAGGGCCGCCGCCAGATCACCCGCCGGTTCCACCACCACCCCGTGGTCGAGGCCGAGGAAGGCGGCGAGCGCCCGCAACTCGGCGGCCAGCTCGTCGGCGACGTGACCCCGGTCGATGGCCGGTTCGCCGTGAGCGGCCCGGACGCGGAGGACGCGGGCGGACCGGTCGGCCTTGAGGTCCACCCGGGCCACCAGGTCCTGGCCGAGCAGGAAGGGCAGCACGTAGTAGCCGTGGACCCGCTTGGGACTCGGCACGTAGATCTCCACCCGGTAGCGGAAGCCCCAGATCCGCTCGGTGCGGGCCCGTTCCCAGATCAGCGAGTCGAACGGTGAGAGCAGCGCCCGGGCCGCCACGGAACGCGGCAGGCGCACGTCGGGGTGGCGGAAGGCGGGTTCACGCCAGCCCTCCACCCGCACCGGCTGCAACCGTCCCTCCGCCACCAGGTCCGCCAGCAGCGGCCGGCACCCGGTGACCGGCAGCCGGAAGTAGTCCGCCAGGTCCCGGGCCGTACCGACGCCGTGGCCGAGCGCGGCGAGGACCAGCAGCTCCTTGTGGGCATCGGCACGCGTGGGCGTGGGTTCGTCGAGCGCCGCGGCCGGCAGCATCCGTTCGGGCAGGTCGTACCACCGCTCGAAGTTGGGGCCCCGGCGCGCCGTGAGCTGGCCGCTCCAGAACAGGTACTCCAGCGCCACCTTGCCCGGGCTCCAGCCCCACATCCCCGGCGAGCGCTCACCGCCACCTTCCAGCATGCCCACCGTGAGCCGACCGCGGTCACGGACCTGGTCGAGGACCGAACCCACCAACCGGGACTCGTTGCGGGCCGCGTCAGCGATCCGCCCCCAGGTCCCGACACCGTCCCGGGCGTCGGCCATCCGCCACCGCAGCAGCGGGTGCAGCCCCACCGGGACGTGGGAGGCCTCGTGCGCCCAGTACTCGAACCCGTCGCCCGCCTCGGTCATGGTCGGGACCAGGTCCCGGCGGTGAGGGCCCAGACGAGCGAAGAGCGGCAGCTCCTGGGACCGGCACACCACGTTCACCGAATCGATCTGGATCACCCCCACCCGACGCAGGACCTTGCGGCCGTGGCGGCGGTCCACGGCACCCGACGGAGCCGGGTCGGCGAAGCCCTGGGCCGCCAGTGCCAGCCGTCGGGCCTGGTGGGCGGTCAGATGCTGGCTCCGGCGATCAACGGTGCCGCGCCCGTCGGTGCGGCGCTGGTCGGGGGTCACGGCGACCATGATGCCGCCCGCCCACCCGACCGGGCCCGCCGCCCCGGCCCGGGACGGCGGTCACCCACGAGTAGCGTCGGCCGACGTGTCGACGGTCGACCCCGAGCCCGCTCCCCCAGGTTCCGCCACCGGCTCGGCACCGTCGCACTGGTTGGCCCCGGGCACGGGTCGACCGGGCTACCTGTCCGCCACCGTGGCCGAGGCCGCGCAGCGCTTCGGCGACCGCCCGGCGTTCGTGGACCCCGACGGATCGAGCCTCTCCTACGTCGACCTGCACCGACGGTCCGACGAGATCGCCGCCGGCCTCGCCCGCCTCGGGATCGGTCCCGGTTCCCGGATCGGCCTCACCCTCCCGTCGACCTCGTCGTGGGTTCTCGCTTACGTGGCCGGAGCCAAGGTCGGGGCCACCACCGCCGGCGTGAACCCGCGCCTCACACCCCCCGAGCAGCAGGCCTGCCTCGACCGGGTCTCGCCCGACCTCGTCCTGGCCGACGCCGACGCCGTGCAGGCGCTGGCCCGCCCCGGCAGCCGCCCCGACGCACCCCCCAACGACCCCGACCGACCGGTGGCGGTGGTCTTCACCTCCGGCACCACCGGCACGCCCAAGGGTGCCTGGTTCACCGACCACCAGCTCGCCGCCATCACCCGGTACGACGTGGGCGACGCCTGGGGCACCGGCGTGGTGCCCCAGTACGGCTCCACGCAGTTCGCCCACGTGGGGTTCACCACCAAGCTCCCGTGGTACCTCCGGCTCGGCACCACCACCCACCTGCTCGGGCGGTGGCGGGCGGGTGACGTCTTGGACCTGGTGGCCCGCGAGCGCATCGCCACCCTGGGCGCGGTGGCCCCACAGGTGGCGCTGCTGCTGCGCGACCCGCAGTTCGACGATAGAGACCTCGCGTGCGTGCGTCTGCTCGTGGTCGGTGGGGCACCGTCGCCCCCGGCGCTGGTGGAGGAGGCCCGTCGCCGGTTCCACGCCGCCTACTCGATCCGCTGGTCCTCCACCGAGAGCGGCGGCGTGGGCACGGCCACCGCCACCGACGACCCCGACGACGTCGCCCTGCACACGGTGGGTCGGCCCCGGGCCGGCATCGTCGTGGAGGCCCGGGACCCCGACGGGCACCCGCTTCCCACCGGGAAGGTGGGCGAGCTCTGGCTGCGCAGCCAGGCGGTGATGGCCGGGTACTGGGCCGACCCCGAGGCGACCGATGCCACCCTGCGCGAGGGCTGGCTCCGCACGGGCGACCTCGGGTCCGTCGATCCGGCCGGGTGCGTCACGCTGCACGGTCGCCTCAGCGAGCTGTACATCCGGGGTGGCTACAACGTCTTCCCCAACGAGGTCGCGGCGGTGCTCGGCACCCACCCGGCGGTGGCCGAGGTGACCGTCGCCCCCCGGTCCGACCCGGTCCTGGGCGAGATCGGTGTGGCCGTGGTCGTGCCCACCGACCCGGCGGCGCCACCCACCCTCGAAGACCTGCGAGCCCACGCCGGGCCCTCGCTGGCGCACTTCAAGCTCCCCGAGGCCCTGACCGCGATGCAGAAGCTCGACCGCCACGCCCTACGACACCTGGTCGACCACCCGCCGCGAGCGGTGGACCAACCCGCCCATGCGGGCGATCCGGCGCCCCCGCCCCACCCAGGCGTTGTGCCAAACTGACGCCATGATCACACGGACCCCTCGCATCCTCCTCGCCTCGGCGCTCGCCGCCGCGCTGTTCTTCACCGGCTGTTCCGACGACGGCGGAGACGATGCGGCCGACACCGGCAACGGGGGCACGGTCAGCGCCGAGTACGCCGAGCTCTGCGACGCCGCCCGGTCGGGCCAGAACGCGTCGGGCTCCGAGCAGCTGGCGGCGGCCGAGGCGCAGCTCGCGGCCGCACCGGACGATGTCAAGGAGGACTTCGAGAAGGTGGTGGAGTTCGTCCGGTACCGCACCGAGAACGCCGCCGACGCGGCGGGCATCGAAGAACGCCTGGCCGAGGGCATGGAGCCGCTGGGCCGAGCAGTCGCCATCATCCAGCGGGAGTGCGGTTTCAATCCCTTCCAGTTCTGACGCCGCCACACGGTCGCGCCACGCAAGGTCGATGCGCCTGTCTGCGTGATCGATGGCGTCCGCACGGCACACGGTGTCCACCGGTACGGCCGGTGTCGGCCGTCGCAGTCGTGCCGGGCCCCGGGGTCGCCACGTCGCCGGGCTGCCCGGTTGCACTGATCTGACGAGTCGTCAGGTCGCGGCGTACGCTCCCGGCTCACCCCGACCCGAGGAGCGTGCGCCGTGACCACCCCGTCGATCGACCTTCCCATCACCGAGCAGGTCCGGCACCGGGTCGACGAGCGGGGCGTGGCCTGGATCACGCTCAACCGCCCCGACGTGAAGAACGCCATCAGCCCCGACCAGCGGGACCGGGTGATCGCGCTCCTCGCCGAGGCCAGCGCAGACCTGCACGTGCGAGCCGTTGTCCTCGGCGCCGAGGGCGACGCCTTCTGCACCGGGGCCGACCTCCGGGCCCCCCGACCGCCGGCCCCCCGGCCCGACGACGCCCCCAAGCGGGCCACGGGCGAGGTGGCCAAGATGATCCGCGAGGGCGCCCAGGCGCTGATCGCCGCCGTGCTCGACTGCGAGAAACCGGTGATCGCCAAGGTCGGTGGCACCGCGGCCGGCATCGGCGCCCACCTGGCGCTGGCCTGCGACCTGGTGGTGGCCGCCGAGGGCGTGCGCTTCATCGAGGTCTTCGTGCGCCGCGGCCTGGTGCCCGACGGCGGCGGCGCCTACCTCCTGCCCCGGATGGTCGGCGTGCAGAAGGCCAAGGAACTGCTCTTCTTCGGCGACGACCTGGCCGCCGCCGACGCCGCCGCCCTTGGCCTGGTCAACCGGGTGGTTCCCGCCGACGAGCTCGACGCCGCCGTGGAGGAGTGGGCCGCTCGTCTGGCCCAGGCCCCCACCCGGGCCCTCGCCCTCACCAAGTGGCTCGTGAACCGGTCGCTCGACTCGGACCGCGCCACCGCCTTCCACGAGGAGGCCGTGGCCCAGGAGATGAACATGACCACCGTCGACGCCAACGAGGGTGTGGCGTCGTTCGTGGAGCGCCGCCAGCCCGTCTACCGCGGCTGGTAGCGGCCGGCCCAGGTCCCTGCCGACGCCTCAGACGTGGGGGACGACGACCACCGGGATCGGGGAGCGTTCCACCACCGTGCGGCTGACCGAACCCAACAAGATGCCCTTCACGCTGCCGAGGCCACGCGACCCCACCACCAGCAGGGCCGCCCCGGCCTCGGCCTGCTCGAGCAGGCCCGGTGCGGGCAGGTCGTTGACGGTGACGGCGTCGACCAGCGACGCCCGGTCACCGGCCACCCGGTCGACGAACTCGGCGAGGAACGCCTGGGCGTCCTCCTCGGTGGTGAGGGGGCCGAGGGCACTGCCCTTCTGGCCGAGGTAGGTCCAGGTGAGCACGGCCCGGACGCGCACACCACGCACCTCGGCCTCGTCGAGGGCCCACCCGAGCGCCCGCTCGGCGTTCTCGGATCCATCGATGCCGACCAGGATGTCGGTGCTCATTGGCTGTGCCTCCTGCGCTGGTGAACGGCCATTGTCGTACACCGGCCACCCCCCGTGCGACCGGCCCGGGCCGCCCGGAGCCTGGGCGACCGGCCCGAGCCGGGTTCCGGCTACCGGTTTTCGCGGCGCCGAAGCGTCCGGCTAATCTGACCGTCCGCCCGTTCGGGGGTGGTGTAATCGGTAACACAGCTGGTTCTGGTCCAGTCGTTGGGGGTTCGAGTCCTCCCCCCCGAGCTCACCCGGCTAGGTTTCCGCCGGCACAACTGAAGATCTCGCCCCCATCGTCTAGCGGCCTAGGACACCACCCTCTCAAGGTGGCGGCACGGGTTCGAATCCCGTTGGGGGTGCCAGAAGCGGAGCCCCTGGTCACAAGCCTGAAAAGGCCAGCTGACCAGGGGCTTCGTCCTTCTCGGGGCTGCTCGGGACGTCCATCTGGTGCCGCTGGGTACCAGCCCGACACCGCCCGTATCCCCGCGTTTGTGCCCATTTTGTGCCCACCCCGACCGGCCCCTCGACCCGGAGCTAATCGTTGATCGTGGGTCGAAGGGCACAAGCGCCGTCGAGCGCGACATACCCCGTGAAAGTGTGCGGTCGAAGGCGCGACGAGTTGGTCGTCGCTCGCTTCGCCGGCGGTACGGACAGGCAGGCACCTTGCCGGTGAAGCCGACCTCTGCTGCCCGTCGCTGCGCCACCTCCCGCAGGATTCCTCGTCAACGACCTTCGGCGTGGTCGCGTGGCTGTCGAGTGTGGCCACTGCGGCACCGGCGTCGCTCTTCATGTCGTCCGCCGTCAGCCGGTGGGAGGTCGCCCTCCAGGTCCAGAATGACGTGCGAGTCGACGTTGCGGCGGTGGGGGAACCGGACCCCGGTGCGTCGACGAGGGCCAGCCAGTGCTGCACAGGTGGCTGGCGGCTGACACCGTCGAGGGCGAGGGTCAACAGGCAGAGGCGACCCTGAGACTGACAGGCGGTTCGGATACCGAGCGACCTGGTCGACGGATGTGGAGCGAGTCAGCTTGAGCGGAGGGCATCTGCGGGGTCGACTCGTGATGCCCGCATTGCGGGGTAGGCGCCGGCGATGATGCCGGCGAGCAGGCCGACGGCGGGGCCGATCGCCGTTAGTCGAAGGTCCATGGTGGGGACGAGACCGCGGGAGTTGGCTCCGACGACGACGATGATAGTTCCGAGGGAGGAGCCAATGAGACCGCCGGCCACGCCAACTGCGGCGCTCTCCGCGAGGAATTGCAGGCCGACCTCGCGACGCGAGGCTCCAAGGGCGCGCCGGAGGCCGATCTCGCCGGTGCGCTGGATCACGCTGATCATGGTGGTGTTGGCTGCGCTCAGCATGCCGACGAGGAGCGCGACCGCGGCCAGTGCGATGAACAGCTGGGCGATGCCCTGGTCGACTTGTCCTCGGAGGTGCCGGGCGTCGAGGACGGGCCGCGCGACATAGGCCGTTGGGGCGGTGGGGGCCAGGGCGAGTGCTGCTTGCCTTGCGATCACGGGTGCAGCGCCGGGTACGGTGGCGATGGCCACGATCGGTGTCCCGCGCGGGGCATCGCCCCACACGTCGCGTGCTGTCGTCGTCGGCACGATGAGGCCGCGGAGGACCTCTGGGTGGCGCTGCACGTTGTCGTAGGTGCCGATCACGGTGAGGGCCGTCCCGTCGACGAACACGGACGGCCGGCGACTGACTGGGGCGAGCTGGAGGTCCCTGGCGAGGGGCTCCGAGACGACAGCGACTCGGTCGGCCCGGTCCTCGATCGTGGATGTGAACCAGGTCCCCGATGTCATGTGCGGGAGCAGTACGTCCTTGCTGTCGGACGACGCGGCGTAGAGGGGCCCGTCGACGGCTGTTGCGGCCCACCTGGCCCGCGTCCCGGCGTTTCCGGTGTCGACTTCCCAGAGGTCGCCGCTCGCCTGCACCTCGGGAAGCTGTCCGAGGCGCTGCACCCGCTCGGTGCGGGGGACGAGAGGCGTGTCAGGCGCCGCGCGTTCGAGCACGACCTCCGTGGCGGCATAGGCGTCGAAGGCCTCGGTGACGTTCGATCGCACGGTGGTGGTGAGCCCGAGGGTGGCGATCAGGGCCGCTGATCCGAGCACCGTGCCCCCCGATGCGAGCATCGTGCGCACGGGCCGGGTCCGCGGGCCAGCCCAAGCCTCAGCGAGGAGGTCGCGGATCCGCATCACGATTCGACTCGGCCGTCTTCGATCTCTGCCCGCCGAGCGGCCTTGGCTGCGACAGCGTCGTCGTGGGTGATCATCACCACGGTCATACCGTCGCGGTGGAGCTCCTCGATGATGTCGAGTACAGACTCGGTGGCTGCCGAGTCGAGGTTCCCTGTGGGCTCGTCGCACAGCAGCAGCGACGGCCGGGCCACGACCGCTCGGGCCAGGGCAACCCGCTGCTTCTCGCCACCCGAGAGGGTCTCAGGACGCGCGTAGAGCCGGTGCTCGAGACCCAGCCGTACGAGGATGTCGGTCGCTGCTCGAGCTCGGTCTCGCGACCGGTCGGGCCCGTAGGTCAACCCGAGCACGACGTTCTCGAGTGCTGTTCGCCCCGCGATGAGGTGGAACGCCTGGAACACGAAGCCGATCGTCGCGGCGCGCCGACGGGTCCGCTCTCGGTCCGACAGCTGGGCCACGTCGTGGCCCGCCAATACGTAGGAGCCGCTGGTCGCGCTGGTGAGCAACCCGAGCACGTTGAGCAGCGTCGACTTTCCCGAGCCCGATGGCCCGGTGACGGCGAGCATCTCGCCGGGCCAAATGTCGAGGATGGGGACGTCAAGAGCGCGGACTTCGGGGGGTCCCTCGTAGACCTTGGTGAGGTCCCGAACTGACACGAGCGGTTCGCCGGACCGTTCCGGCGCCGGCTTGTCACCCGATGCGGACGACATCACCCGGTTCCAGGCTTCCTCGGACCTCGGCCTCGCCGTTCACCGTCAGGCCGACCTTGACGCCAACCTGGCGGTCCTGTCCGTTCTTGACCACGACGACGTGGTCTCGTCCATCGGAGCTGGCGGCGATGGCGACGAGGGGCACGACGAGGACGGGACCGTCGGTGGCCGCGACTCGGATCGTCACCTTCACACCCTGGCCGGCGTCGGTCACGGAGAACGGCTGGGGTAGCTCCACCCGCACTGATGCCGTCGCTGGCCCCTCGGACCCGTCACCCATCCGCGGTTCCTCTGCGACGAGGCCATCGCGGGGCTCCCCGCCAGCGTCGCCTTCGACCACCACAGCGGCGCCCGACCTCACCAAGGCGGCGTCGGACTCGCTCACCTCCGCGATCACAACCGTGCCGCCCCGAGCCAACCGCATCGGTGAGCCGTCGACCGTACTGCCGACGCGGACCCGGAGCGCCGCGACGGTGAGAGGGGCGGTGGGACCGAACCAGACCTCCGAGCGCGGGACCATCGGGTAGACCGGCGGGGCCGTAGGGGCCTCCTCGGCCGTACCCAGGGCTTCGGCGTCATCCAGCGGCGCCGTCCACGGGTCGTAGCCTGCGGCCTGCCAAGCCCGGCGCACCGCGGCGGCGAGATCAGCGTCGTAGAGCCCGTCGAGACGTCCAGGACGCAGGCCGAGGCGGCCGAGGGCGGCCTCGAGCTGCTCGACATCAGGGCCGCTATCGCCCACGCGGAGGTCCCGGTATGCCGGGAACGCGCCTGCGAGGAAGATGACCGGCCGGCCGGCGACCCCGAGGAGGGCCTGCCCCTCCGCCACGGCGTCTCCCACTGCCACGGGAGTTGCGGTGACAATCGGCGACACATCGCCCTCTGGGGCGGGCACTGCGACATCGACCGCCCCGACCGCTTCGACCGTCCCCCTCGTGACCAGGTCCCGAACGAGAGGGCGGCGCTCCACCTCAGCAGTCAACACCGCCGGTGCCGGCGGCTCGTGCAAGGCAGCCGACTCCTCGGCCGAACGCGACGACCTGCCGACGAGCCAGGCTCCAGCCGGCAACCCGATCAGCAGGGCAACCACCACAACCCTCTTGACCATGTCAATGCGCGGGGCCGCCGGGGCAGGCAGCGGGGTCGCCGCCCCGGCGGCTCTGCTCACGTCACCAACTGCCCGAGCACTGGCCGTTCGCCGTGGGGTTCCACTTGTGGTGCTGTCGTGCTCGCCCAGTTGCCACTGCCGTACCCCGTCGACGTACACCCATGGTACGTGCCGGAGTAGTTCGTCCCCGAGTACCACTTGACGCCACGCCCCGTAGAGCCGTTGTTGTAGAAGCTCCGCAGGGTGATCGTCCCCGTGTTGCCGCCCCCGGTGAACCGGTAGAACGTGCCGCTGAAGTTCGTGCTCGACCAGTAGCACCAGCCACCACTCGTGCACTGACCGATGGACGCGCTCGCGGGGGCGGGCTCCAAGCCGACCGCGCCACCAACGACCATGCCGAGGACGATGGCGGCCTTCGCCAGGATTCGTCTCTTCGTGGATCTCATGTGGGCCTCCATTGTGTGTGATATTGCTCTCCAGCGAGGTGCGGCGTGCAGCGCGTCCTCACAGGTCCTTCGAACGCCGCAGGGCGCCGTCGACCGCGTGCTCCAAGGTGTCGACCTGCTCTTGGAGGCCTTCAAGGGCCGCCACCTGGATACGCGACTCGACCCTCAGGTATGTGTGGAGGAGATCGGCCTCGTCGCGGCACGCGGCATCCGCCTCTGCCGTCGACCGCTCCTCGTCCCCAGGGGGGCTCGTGTCGTCGGTAGCAGGGGCGAACTGGTCCAGCGGCCCAGTGCTCGTCGTGTAGCGGTAGCCGCGGCTGAGCATGCAATCGCTCCACCGCTGCTCGGCGGCCACGACCTCCGGGTCAGCCGCAGCACGGTCGTAGGAATCCACCTGGACCTGGAGGATCTCCGAGAATCCGGGGAGCCCCTCGAAGCCCTGGCTGTTCCCGTAGATCTGCTGGTTGGCCTGTGGAGCGCACCCATCCGACGATGGGGCGACCCCGGTGGCTGTCTCAACCGGCGACCCGCTGAGCGCCTCGCCGAAGCCGGGCTGCGACGGCTCCGCCGCCTCGGCCTCCTGCTGCTCGCGCAACTCCGCCTCGTACTCGGCGAACCGATAGTGATAGCCCCACTGCGACGCCTCCTCCGGCGACAGGTCGCCGTAGCGGCGACGTACGTCGTAAGGGTTCATTATTTCCGGCGGCGGGTCGACGCGCTTTGATGAGAACGTGAAGCCCTTCTCCTCCATGCAGGTCTCGACCAAACGGAAATAGCCGTCCTGAAGAGCAGCCATGGCGTCCGCACCGGGATAGAGGACCGGCTCGACCGGCAACGCCAATGGCCCCTCAACACCATCCCGTCCCCCGTCAGCACCACCGCCAGACGAGCCCTCACCGCCGCCACAGCCACTGAGGACGACGGCAACGGCCAGAGCCCCCGGCAGTACCCCCCGCCTCCACGAGAACCGCCGCCACGACCACCCGGACGACCTCACACCTGTGCAGTGTCGCCACCTCGCCAGGTGTTGCGCCATCGGGCCCGGACCGCCCCGAGTTCCCGCTCGAACACCTCGGAACGTCCGTGGCCTGCTCGTCGAGGGACACCATCGAGCAGTCGGAGGTGAGCTCCGAAGGCACCAACGACGGCACCCGTCTCATCGGGTTCTGGACGCGGGGCGCAACGCCACAGGCGGCCACGACACTTGCCAGGAGCGGACGGGAGACTGCCGGCTCACCGAGCAACTCCGACGCGGCGCAAGGACAGATCATGACCGAGCTTGGACAAGCTGCTTCAGGGCGACCATGTGCTCCAGCGGATGTGTCGGCCGCACTCTTCCATGAGGAGGCGGACACTCTGGACATGGAGCACGTCGTGTTGGTCGATGATCCCTACTTGGACGTCCCGATGGTCCTTGGACCCTTCTCAGGGCCAGTGAACGCGGCCACGTTCGCGCACCAGTATCGGGAAGACCTTCAGTACGAGGGCTGCGAGTTTCCGGCAAGGGTCACGGTTGTCCCTCTTCGGCATCCCGACGGGTCCGCGCAACAACAACGCTCCGCTCGACACTGACATCGTGGGGGGGAGGGGGAAGGAACCCCTTCGGTGCCCGCCTGGAGAGTGTGTGCCAACAATGCAACGAGTTTCATGACCAGGTCCGATGGCGATCACGACGACGACTTCCGGCGACTGGTCGGTCTTCACGGCCGCGCGGTCGAACTGCTCCTCATGGGCTTGGAGCGAGACCCGGCGACGAGGGAGGACCTCTGGTCCGAAACGTTCACCATCGCTTACGTCCGCTTCGACCAGATCGACGGTCTCTCCGACGATGGTGTCCGAGGGTGGCTGCTGCGCACGGCCCGCTTCGTCACCGCGAACTCGGCCCGCCGTGCCATGACCCGCAGCAAGGCGACGGGCCGTCTCCTGGCCGAACAGCCACAGCCGGCTCCGTCAGCGGAGGACGCGTACTTCGAGGCCGCCAGCGCGGCCACCGAGAACGAGCAAGCGATGGTCGAAGTTGCATGGTCCTCGCTGAGCGGGCCTCACCGTGAGGTGCTGACGATGGACGCTCTCGGCTACGACGGGCCGGCAATCGCGAACGCTCTGGGCATCTCGCCTCTGGCGACGAGGTCGCGGCTCCTGCGGGCCCGCCGTGCCTTCGTCCGAGCTTGCCAGCAACCGGAAGCGTCGCTCAGATGAGCCCGGACGTGCCACGACCCGACGGACCGCTCGCCACGCTCCGAGCGTGGCTGCGCACACCACAGGACCGTTTCGACGCGCCGACCGGTGCCGAGATGAGTGGCGAGCGAATGGCGGAGCTGACCGAGGCGGCAATCGCCGACGGTCGCATCCGGTTGGCACGGCAGCAACGAGCCACTCGCCGACGCCGGGGGATCGTCGTGGTCGCGGCTGCTGCGGTCCTCTGCAGCGGCGGCGCTGTTGCCGCGGCCATCCTGCGGTCCCAACCTGACTCGCCCCAGACGGGGACCGCTTGCCATGCCGAGGCCGTCATCGGCGCCGACGCAATCGTGGTCGAGCCGGGAGGGGACCCGATCACCCGATGCCGAAAACTCTGGGATGGCGGTGACTTCAGGGAGCACGGCGTTCATGAGCCGCCAGACCAGCTCGCAGCATGCATCGGCCCGGGCGGCGGAATCGATGTCTTTCCCGGCGACGAGTCCACTTGCCCCGACCTCGGCCTCCGGATCGCCGACACCGAACTCAACGAGGAGAGCCAGGCGATCGTGGACCTCCAAGAACGGCTCATCACCGAGATCAACGAGCCCGATTGCCTCACCGAGACCGAAGCAAGCGCGGCCGCCCGCCAGATCCTCGACGACCTCGGCTTCAAGGACTGGCCCGTCAAGGTCAACCCTGATGCCACCGACGCCAGCTGCGCCAAGGCGGGCATCGGCTCCGACAACCACCACGTCTTCATCTTCAAGATCTGACCTCGAGGGAGAGCAACACATGCGTCGATCCATCGCCACTGCCATCCTCGGTGCTGCGATTGGTCTGCTGGCGACCACAGCACCAGTCGGTGCGGACCAGAGCGAACGGGCGGAGGAAGTCCTGGCCACGTTCGAAGGGGCCACGATCAATCTTGCCGAGGGGTGGGGCGAGGCCGGTGCCTGCACGTCCGACGGCACTGCCGCACGCTGCTATCGCACCGAGGCCGACATGAACGCAGCGGAGGGCGAATCCCTTGACCCCAGCGGTCCCGCAACGTTCGCAACGTGCTCCGCCTCGCTCCGGCTCTACCGGGGGACGAGCTACAGCGGCGGCGTCCTGCAGCTCACGACCCGGTACACCTTGATCAACTTGGCCAGCCACGGGTTCAACAACGACACCTCGAGCTATCGAGTCGGCCCCTGCGCAGCGACGTTCTACGACACGACGACCGGCAGCGGCGTCTACCCGGGCAGCACCGCAGCGAACGTCTCCAAGGCGACCATGTCGTCCGGCTGGGACAACCGGATCGGAAGCGTCTACATCGCCTGATCCGGGTGGCGATGGCCGAGGAGGCCAAGACAACGTACCTCCAGGTGGTCATCGACTGAGGTTGGCTCACCCCGCGGCCGATCAGCGCGGGTGCTGTCAGCCGATTCCGAGGCCGGGCGCCGGGCGCGCGGGACCGCGGCGCTGCATGGCTGCGGTCTCGCGCTCGAACCGTTCGATGTAGGCGATCCGCCTCGCGTCCTTCAGCTCCTGGGATGCTCGATCTCGGGCGTCGAGGAAGGGCTCGGCGACGTCGGCTGCCGCATCGCGCACGACCGTCGCCCTCTCGATGGTGTCGGCCGCGTCGCGGAGCGGTTCGCGCAGGCGGAGCTTCACGAGCGGTCCGCCGGTGTCCCTGCGGTATCGAAGTCGGGCTTCGGCTCGGAGGGCCTCATCGAGGTCGGACTGTGCTTCTCCAAGGCGCGCGCTGTGGGGTCCCGCCGCTCGGAGGGCCCGTTCGTAAGCCTTGGTGCAGGCGGCGACGCGCTCCTCGGTGGTCGGTACCGGGGTGCGGCGTCGACCGGGTTCGACGCCAGGGCCACGGCACGCGTCGCCGGGCCGGTCGTTCACCTGTTCGAGCAGTTCGCGGCGTCGGACGACGGCGGGGACGTCGGCTCGGTCGTTGGTGAGGACCTGTTCGAGGACGTCCCTGGCGTGGTCGAGGCCGTCGGCGACGACGAGGAGCTGGTTCTCCTGGCGGCCGCGGGTGGCGCCGACGTAGAGGCTGCGGTGGCTGGTTGCTGGGGTGACGACTGCGATGCCGATGTCGACGGTGTCGCCTTGGTTGCCGTGGGCGGTGGCGGCGTAGCCGAGGCGGACGTGGCTGCGGACATAGTCGGCCGGGAGGGTCACGGTGCCCTGGCCGTGGTGGTGGGCGACGGTGAGCGATCCGTCTCGGGCGATGTGCTGCACGGTCCAGCGGCCGCGGTTGCGGACTGGTTCGTCGTGGTCGGTGCGTAGGGTGCGGTCGTTGCGGCGGGTGACGACGTGATCACCGACGAAGGCCTGCTCGTGGCCGGCGATTCCGGCCGTCGAGCGGCCGAGGTGGCCGCAGTCTCGGCGAGCGGCCTGGATGGCGAGGTTGAGGGCGTCGACGTGGCTGTTGGTCTCGGCTACGACCGCGACGGTCTGTCCGGCGTGGTGGGCGTCGAGCCAACGGCGAGCGGTGTCGACCTGGAGGGACAGGAAGCTGCCGGCTCGGACACGGTCGTGGTCGAAGTAGCGGTCGAGTGCGCTGGGCGTGCCGGTGCGGAGGCCGAGCGAGGCGGTCTGCTCCCACCGTCGATCGAAGCGGTGGATGGTGGCGAGCTCGTGGACGGGCTGGGTGCGGCACAGCTCGTCGAACAGGCCACCACGGCCGACGGCCTGGAGCTGGCGGGGGTCACCGACGAGAGCGAGGCGCCACCGGTGTCGTTCAGCGAGGGCGACCAGCTGGTCGAGTGAGCCGGTGCCCAACATGCCGCTCTCATCGACGATGAGCGTCGCCCCTGCCGGGAGCCGGTAGGGCTCGGTGGGTCCGTTGGGTCGTTGCCACTCGTGGAGGAGCTTGGCCACGGTGTCGGTGCGCATCCCGGTGCCGTCGGACAGGACGCGTGCGGCCTTGGCGGTGGGGGCGACGCCGAACACCGGCCGCCCAGCAGCGTGGAGGTCGTCGACGGCTCGGGCGAGGGTGGTGGTCTTGCCGGTGCCAGCGGGTCCGACGACGAGCACCATTCGCTCGTCGCCGGAGACGGCGCGGGCGGCGTCGGCTTGGAGGGGGTCGAGTCCGGTGGTGTCCACGCTGTGCGACAGGGCCGCCTGGCCGGTTCGGGTGTGCTCAGCGAAGGCGAGGATGCGCTCCTCTTGGTCGAGGATCGACTGGTCGGTGAGGTGGCCTTGGTGGGCTCGACCCAGATGGACCGCCCATCAGATGCGCGCACCATCCCGTCGATGGTGGGGTCGAGGGCGGTGTTGTGTTCGGTGACCTGGCGGACCGAACTGTCGAGGGCGTCGAGCCACTGGGCGCCGGAGTGGAGGCCGGTGGGCGGGAGGGTGTCGCAGAGGACACGCATCACGTCGATCGGCAGCCACGTCGATGACGAGGCGCTGAGCTGATCCAGCGCTGCCTCGACCGTCAATCCCGGCTGTCGGCCCGCTCGCTGCCGGGTGGAGGCCAGAATCTCGGTGAGGCGTGTGGCGGTCCAGCCGAGGTCGGTGGCTTCGTCCTGCCAGGTCTGTCGCAGATCGGTGACAGGGGCGCCGGACTTGTCGCGTCGGGAATCGGCCGCTGCCTCACGGGCGATGGCCGCTCGTTCCCAACGGGTCGGGTCGCGGCCCTCGGTCTCTCGAAAGCCGATGAGCTTGATCTCCAGGTAGTCCTCGACCTGGCGGGCCCGCTT